>CALRVE020000005.1:0-152613 GCA_943371535.1 Asaia bogorensis
CTTCAATTGTAATATTTTGCATAGAAGCTTCTCCTAATTGTCTTTGTTGACTAGCGGTTGTAGAACGATATTTTTCTTCTCGTTCTTTTAATAAGGTTCTGTTTTGTTCGTCTTGAATCATGTAAAAAGAGGCCTTATCAAAATCGCCTTTTAAGCAAGCTTGAACAAACTCACTTGAAGCAACTATGGCATCTTTTGCTGGTGTGTAATTTTTAGGATTGTTACAAGCATTTAGTAACAAAACAATACCGAGTAAGCCCAAAACATATTTCATAACTGCGGCGAAGTTAAACTAAAATAAAATATGAGCAGAAAAAAGGCAGCTATAGTAGCTGCCCAAATTTAAAAGCCGAAATAGTTTGTATTTTATCGTTGATGTAATCTTTTAGCATATTCTGCTTCTTCAGCTTCATATTCTTTGTCGTAAGCTCTAATAATGGCTTTTACTAATCTATGTCTTACAACATCTTCTTCATTTAATTCTACATGTGCAATACCTTCTATATTTTGTAAAATACGCATGGCCTTATCTAAGCCACTACGTTGATTACGAGGTAAATCTATTTGTGTTGGGTCACCGGTGATAATGGCTTTGGCATTGGCACCAATACGAGTTAAGAACATTTTCAATTGTAAGTCGTTGGTATTTTGACTTTCGTCTAAAATAATAAATGCATTGTCTAAAGTTCTACCTCTCATATAGGCCAAAGGAGCAATTTCAATAGTTCTTGTGCTCATGTAATAGCCCAATTTATCGGCTGGAATCATGTCATCTAAGGCATCGTATAATGGACGTAAATATGGATCAATTTTTTCTTTTAAATCGCCAGGTAAAAAGCCTAAACTTTCACCAGCTTCTACAGCTGGTCTGGTTAAAATAATTTTTTTAACTACTTTGTTCTTTAATGCTCTTACTGCTAAAGCTACAGCAGTATAAGTTTTGCCAGTACCAGCGGGGCCAATGGCAAAAACAATATCGTTTTTATCGGCAGCCGTAACCATCTTTTTTTGATTGGCAGTTCTTGCTCGAACTGTTTTGCCGTTAGGGCCAAAAACTAAAATGTCGTTAGGGTTTTTGTCGGTGAAGTTATCTACTGTTTCTGCATCATCACCACCTAAAATTTGTTCAAAATAGTTTTCACTTAAATGTCCATTTCTTTCAAGGTACTGCACTATTAGGTCTATTTTTTCTTTGGCAGTATCAATTTGTTCAGGAGCTCCACTTATTTTTAATTGAGTGCCTCTAGATAAAATTTTTAACAGTGGAAACTTCTTTTTTAATAAGTCTAATTTGCCATTGTTTACTCCAAAAAATTCTAGTGGATTTACAGACTCTAGGTTGATGATTGTTTCTGTCAATGTAGTTGAATTTAATTTTGAAAATGGATAAGTTGATTTTAAAAATTATAACACAATTTAATTTATATACTTTCAAACCGCAATTGTTATTATACACAATTTGTGGATAGAATTTTTAGTGCCTATTTGCCAATAGTTTGTGAATAGTTGAACATATAATTTCACTTTAAAATCATTGTTATATTTTTATTACTTAATAACAAAAAAATATTCCAATAAACTAATTACACGTTATGAAACATTTTGTTTGGTTATTACTTAGCATTTCTTTATTGGGTAATGCACAAAAAGCAGGTATTCAATTTGAAAAAAATAAAACTTGGAAAGAAATATTGGCAAGGGCAGCTAGTGAAAAGAAAAACATCATGATTGATTGTTTTGCTACTTGGTGTGGTCCTTGTAAGTATATGAGTAATACTGTTTTTCCACAAGCAGAAGCAGGTAGTTTTTACAATGCCAATTTTATTAATGTAAAAGTACAAATGGATGAAACTGAAGCCGATGATGCTTATGTAAAAAGTTGGTATGCAACTGCTAAAGAAATGGGAGAAAAGTATAGGGTAGATGCATACCCTACTTATTTGTTCTTGAGTCCAAATGGTGAGTTGGTTCACAAGTTTGTTGGAGCAACCGATGCTGCTGGTTTTGTAGCAAAAGGCAAAGCTGCTTTAGACCCCAATAAGCAATTTTTTACCTTACAAAAAAAATACAATGCTGGTAATAGAGAGGCGGCATTTTTAAAAGCATTTGCATCGGCTGCAGATGAAGCTGGTGAAAGCGATTTAGCAAATGAAGTAGCCAATCTTTATTTAGCTACCCAAAAAGATCTGCTGACAAAGGAGAATCTAGAATTTATTCTTCAGTACACTACAACAAGCACAACAAAAGGGTTTGATGTATTACAAAAAAATACAGCTAAAGCCGATGCTGTTGTTGGTGAGTATAAAGCTAGCCGTTTGGTAATTGCTATTATTACCAATGAAGAGGTTTTTAGCACTATTAAAAAGGGATATGTTCCAACTGCAACTGATTGGGGGAATTACGAGAAAAAGGTAACTGCAAAATATCCAACTCATAATGTAGAAGCCATATTGAAAGCAAAAATTGTTGTGTACAAATTTTATAAAAATTGGACGAGTTTTTTAGAAGTTGTTTTTCCATATATGGAAAAATTTGGAATTAAGGAAGATGCAGCAGGATTGAATGATTATGCTTTTAATGTTTTTGAACATAGTGGTAATATAACACATTTAAATAAAGCTTTAGAGTGGAGTAAACGTTCTTTAGCAAAAGAACAAATTGCCGCTTACTTAGATACCTATGCTAGTATTTTATATAGGGTAGGTAAAAAAACAGAAGCTATTGAATGGCAAACAAAGGCAGTGAATGCAGCAAATGATGCCGATGAAAAAGAACAATATCAAGATATTCTAAATAAAATGAAAAAAGGAGAAAAAACTTGGGTTGATTAAATTGATTGAATAATTAATGATATTTTAAAGAGTAGCTGAATTAAGTAAGCTGCTCTTTTTGTTTGCAATACTAAGTAGCTTGTTACTGATTACATTAAACCCTTATCTTCATTTTCCAAAACTGCTGTATGAATCAACGATATTATTCATTGGATGTTTTTAGAGGTGCAACTGTTGCACTAATGATATTGGTAAATAATCCCGGTTCATGGTCTAATATTTTTCCTCCATTAAAACATGCACCTTGGCATGGTTGTACTCCCACCGATTTAGTGTTTCCCTTCTTTTTATTTGCTGTTGGTAATGCAATGGCATTTGTAATGCCTCGATTTGAAGAAAAAGGCACAGCCTTCTTTTTTAAAAAAGTTGTAAAAAGAACTGTACTGATTTTTGCAATTGGATTGTTTTTAAACTGGAGTCCTTTTGTAAAATGGGATGCAGAAACTTTGGTACTAAAACCTTGGGAAAATATTCGAATTTTGGGCGTTTTGCAAAGAATTGCCATTTGCTATTTTTTTGCATCAGTAGCAGTATATTTTTTAAAAGTGAGAGGAGCTTTTGTGTTTAGTGCTATACTCTTATTGGCTTATTGGTTGGTATGTTGGTTTAGTAATACTGCCGATCCTTACAGCTTGCAGGGTTATTTTGGAACATCAATTGATGTGGCTATCCTTGGCGAAAATCATTTATACAAAGGCGAAGGCGTTCCTTTTGATCCAGAAGGACTCACTAGTTCTTTAGCTGCAATTGTACAAGTTGTTTTTGGGTATTTAGTAGGTCAATACATTCAGCAAAAAGGGAAAACTTTTGAAATGCTGAGCAACTTATTTGTTGCAGGAATTCTATTGTTATTTACAGGCTACTGTTGGGATATGGTTTTTCCGATTAATAAAAAAATATGGACAAGTAGCTACACTGTTTATACTACTGGCTTAGCCATTATTACTTTAGCTATTCTGATTTATTTAATTGAATTCAAAGGAGCTAAAGGAGCATTGAGTAAGTTCTTTGATGTGTTTGGAAAGAATCCTTTATTCATTTTTGTGTTGAGTGGATTTTTACCAAGAGTAGTGGCTTTATATAGAATTAGTGATGGAGTTAGTGCCGATGGTAAAATAAATTATACATCGGCATTTGCTTGGTTTTATAACCATGTTTGTAAAAACATTTCAACCGATTTAAGAGTGGGTTCTCTAGTATATGCATTAATAATGATTACATTTTATTGGCTGATTGTGTATTGGATGGATAAACGTAAAATTTATGTAAAGGTGTAAGACACTCAATATTTTAGACCACTATTGTAGTGATTTTTAGGTTGATAAAAAAATAAATGTAAAAAGTACACTTATTTTAAAAAGTTCTGTACATTAGCATTCGCAAGTAACGATTTGCTACTACATTATGGAACAACAATCTTATGTTATAGGGGTAGATTATGGAACGGATTCTGTTCGATCTATCATTGTAGATGCTTCAAATGGCAACGAAATAGCTTCATCAATTTTTTATTATCCTCGTTGGAAAAAACAATTGTATTGTAATGCTGCTGCCAATCAATTTCGTCAACACCCTTCAGATTATTTAGAAGGATTAGAATATACTATTAAAGACTGTTTACAAAAAGCTGGAGTTGAAGTTGCCGCTCATGTAAAAGCAATTGCTGTAGACACAACAGGATCAACACCGGTAGCTGTAGATGCCACAGGAACACCATTGGCATTATTGCCTGAGTTTGCTGAAAATCCAAATGCCATGTTTGTGCTTTGGAAAGATCATACCAGCGTAAAAGAAGCTGCTGAAATAAATGAACATGCAACAAAATTTACCACCAACTATTTACAATTTGTTGGAGGCATTTATAGTAGTGAATGGTTTTGGGCAAAGCTATTGCATGTATTACGTGAAGATAAGCAGGTAAGAAATAATATACATAGTTGGGTAGAACATTGTGATTGGATTCCATTTGTACTAAGTGGTGGAAACAATGTACAAGATATTAAACGTGGGGTTTGCAGTGCAGGGCATAAAGGCTTATGGAGTGAAGCTTTTGGAGGTTATCCTCCAAACGATTTTTTTGCTTCTTTGGATAATGTTTTAGATGGATTTACAAGTAAATTACCCAAAGAAACCTATACTTCAGATAAAGTGGCTGGAACACTTTCAGCTGATTGGGCAAGCAAATTAGGTTTATTAACCAATGTAGTAATTGCTGTTGGTGCATTTGATGCACATATGGGTGCTGTTGGTGGACAAATTGAACCTTACTATTTAAGCAAAGTAATGGGCACATCTACTTGCGACATGTTGGTTGCTCCAGTTGATGAAATTGGAGATACTTTAGTAAAAGGAATTTGTGGTCAAGTAAATGGTTCAGTTATTCCCAATATGATTGGAATGGAGGCTGGCCAATCTGCTTTTGGCGATGCTTATGCTTGGCTGAAAAATGTATTGAGTTGGAGTTTGAATTTACTCGAAGATGAAAATTTAAAGCATCAAATTTCTGATAAAATTATTGCTGAACTTTCTACACAAGCTGCACAACTAACATTGAATGAAAAAGATGAATTGGCAGTTGATTGGTTAAATGGACGACGTACACCCGATGCCAACCAATTATTGAAAGGTGCATTTACTGGATTAAATTTAGGTACTGATGCACCACGAATGTTTAAGGCATTGGTAGAAGCTACTTGTTTTGGTGCAAAAGCCATTGTAGAAAGGTTTGTAGAGCAAGGTATAACTGTAAAAGGATTGATTGGTTTAGGTGGTGTTGCAAAAAAGTCACCTTACATTATGCAGGTAATGGCCGATGTAATGAATATGCCCATTCGTATTCATAAGAGTGAACAAACTTGTGCCTTAGGGGCTGCAATGTTTGCTGCAACTGCAGCTGGTATATATACAAAAGTAGAAGATGCCATGTATGCAATGGGACAAGGCTTTGATGCAGAATATCATCCTAATGCAGTTAATGTTGAGCATTATGCAAAACGTTACCAGCAGTATAACGTGTTAGGTAATTTTTTGAGCAATGAATAATGAACAATGATTAATGAACAGTGAACAATGGTTAATGAATAACTTATAGTAATAATCTGTTTTCTATGGGAGAAAATATATTAAAAATAAAGTCTTATGGTTTTGCAATAAGGATTGTTAAGTTGTCTCAGTTTCTACAAAGTGAAAAGAAGGAATTTGTTCTATCTAAACAAATTTTAAGAAGTGGAACATCTATTGGGGCATTAATTAGAGAGGCAGAGTTTGGCCAAAGCAAAGCTGACTTTATACATAAACTTTCAATTTCATTAAAAGAGGCAAATGAAACTGAATACTGGATTAATATTTTATACGATACTGGATATATTGATAAGAGTTTGTTTGAAAGTTTGATTCATGATTGCAAAGAACTTTTGAAATTATTGATTGCATCTATCAAAACATCAAAAGCATTAAACAATAAATAAATTGTTCATTGTTCACTTTTAATTTTTAATTGAATGAATAAATATAACCACATAAAAGAAGAAGCCTACATAGCCAATATGCAATTGCCACAATTAGAGTTAGTACTTTTTACCTTTGGCAATGTAAGTGCAGTAGATAGAAGCCTTGGCGTTTTTGCAATTAAACCAAGTGGTGTTCCTTACGAAAAGTTGAAAGTAGAGGATATGGTGATTGTAGATTTTGATGGTAATGTAGTTGACGGAAGTCTTCGTCCATCTTCTGATACCAAAACACATGCTGTATTATACAAGCAATGGGAAGGTATTGGTGGTATTGTGCACACACATTCAACTTATGGTACAGCTTGGGCTCAAAGTCAACGTGATATTCCCATTTTTGGCACAACACATGCCGATTATAACACTGTGAATATTCCTTGTGCACCACCTATGAGTGATGCAATGATTCAAGGAAATTATGAGTATGAAACGGGCTTTCAAATCATCAATTGTTTTAACGAACGTGGTTTAGATTATAAAGAAGTAGAAATGGTTTTAGTTGGCAATCATGCTCCATTTACATGGGGTAAAAATGCTGATAAAGCTGTACACAATAGTGCGGTGTTAGAGCAGATTGCTAAAATGGCTTTATTGACTGAACAAATTAATCCCAACGCACCTCGTTTAAAAGATGCATTGATTAAAAAACATTTTGAAAGAAAGCATGGACCAGATAGTTATTATGGGCAGTAGTGCCCATAAAACCTAAAGGGGAATATGATGGAAGAAATTTTTGGTTCAAGCTGTGGTACTTTGGGCATCGTCCCTTGCGTCGCACACTTGTACTGAAGAATAAAAATGAACTTTTATTGAAGCGTAGATTTAACCACAAGGCAGGCAAGGAAAATACAACGCAAAGTCGATAAAATAATCCTTAGTGTTCCTTGTGAAAACCTTTGTGTCTTTGTGGTTTTATTCCCCTCCTTTGGAGGGGTTAGGGGTGGTTCTAAAAAGTTGAATAAAGAACCAAACGTTGAAGAGTGCCCTTCGACTACGCTCAGGATAAACTTGCAACGAAAGCTCAATTGAAATACAAAAGCTGATAACAAAAAATAAAAAATACAATGATTACTAATTTAAAATCGCTTGAAATTTGGTTTGTTACAGGCAGCCAAGACTTATATGGAGAAACAACATTGAAACAAGTAGCTGCAAATGCACAAGCTATTGTATCATCCTTAAATACACATGAGCAAATACCTGTAAACATTGTTTGGAAGCCAACTGTAAAATCTCCGGATGAAATTTTTGCTGTTTGTCAACAAGCCAATGCTACTGCAAATTGTATTGGTATTATTGCCTGGATGCATACATTTTCGCCTGCAAAAATGTGGATTAACGGATTAAAAATATTACAAAAGCCATTGTTACATTTTCATACACAATTCAATCGTGATATTCCTTGGGGTGAAATTGATATGGACTTTATGAACCTGAATCAATCGGCTCATGGCGATAGAGAATTTGGTTTCATTATGAGTCGTATGCGATTGAATAGAAAAGTTGTGGTTGGGCATTGGCAAGATGCAGAAACCATTGCTAAAATAAATGCATGGACAAGAGCTGCTGCTGGTTGGCATGATTGGCAGGGAGCAAAATTTGTACGCTTTGGCGATAACATGCGTTATGTAGCAGTTACAGATGGTGATAAAGTAGAAGCTGAAATGAAGTTTGGTTATTCTGTTAATACTTATGGTATTGGTGATTTAGTAAAAGTGATGAATGAAGTTACCGAAGCACAAGTAGATACATTGGTAGAAGAGTATGCAGCAACGTATACCTTAATGTCTTCTTTAGAAAAGGGAGGAAGTCAACATACGTCATTAAGAGAAGCTGCTAAAATAGAAATTGGATTAGAAACATTTTTAGTTGCAGGAAATTATAAAGGGTTTACTGACACGTTTGAAGATTTACATGGCATGGCTCAATTGCCAGGTATTGCATCTCAACGTTTAATGGCAAAAGGCTATGGCTTTGGTGGTGAAGGTGATTGGAAAACTGCAGCATTGGTAAGAGCAATGAAAGTTATGGGAAGTGGTTTAAAAGGTGGTAATTCTTTTATGGAAGATTATACCTATCATTTCAACCCAGATAATCGTTTGGTGTTGGGTGCACATATGTTAGAAATTTGTGAGAGCATAGCTGAATCAAAACCAAGTTGTGAAATACATCCTTTAGGCATTGGTGGTAAATCCGATCCAGTTCGTTTGGTATTTAATTCTGCTCCTGGTCCTGCTTTAAATGCTTCTATAGTAGATATGGGTAATCGTTTTCGATTATTGGTAAATGAAGTATTGGCCGTTGCTCCTTTACATTCATTACCAAAGCTTCCAGTAGCAAGGGTTTTATGGAAACCTTATCCAAATATGCATACAGGTTGTGCTGCTTGGATTTATGCAGGTGGTGCACATCATACATGCTATTCACAAAACTTAACTGCCGAACATTTAGAAGATTTTGCAAGTATGGCTGGAATTGAATTTTCATTAATTGGAAAAGACACAACTTTATATCAATTCAAAAACGAATTGAAATGGAGTGATGTATATTATCAAATTAATAGATAATTTTTATTTCATGAATAAAGTCCCATACAGTCATCATCATAAACATTTGGTTGCAGTAGATTGCATCATATTTGGGTTTGATGGTAAAGAGTTAAAAGCATTGCTTATTAAAAGAGCATTAGAACCTCAGGTGGGTAAGTGGTCGCTTATGGGTGGTTTTGTAACAGATGAAGAAAGTGTTCATACTTCTGCATCAAGAGTGTTACAAAATTTAACTGGGTTATCTAACGTTTATATGGAGCAGTTACATTGCTTTGGCAATTTACATAGAGATACGGCTGCAAGGGTTATTTCAGTTGCTTTCTTTGCTTTAATTAAGTTGGATGATTATAGTGAGGATTTAATGAAAGAACATCATGCAAAATGGTTTTCTTTAAATAAAATTCCTGCATTAATTTTTGATCATAAAAAAATGATTCAATTAGCTCAAGAACGATTGCAGCAAAAAGTAATTAGTCATCCAATAGGTTTTGAATTACTACCCAACAAGTTTACGTTGCAACAATTACAAGCATTGTATGAAGCGGTTTACAATACTTCTTTTGATAAAAGAAATTTTACTAAAAAAATTCTATCGCTAGATCTGCTTCAGAAATTAGAAGAGAAAGACAAAGAGTCGTCTAGAAAAGGTTCGTTTCTCTATGTTTTCAACAAATCAAAATATCAACAACTCAACAAAGAAGGCATCAAATTTTTATAAATCAATCAATAGTATGAAATATTTATTTTATTCTTTTTTTTCAATCATTGTATTAGTAAGTGGTTGTAAAGGAACAAAAGATACAACCAAGTCATCTAGCATCACTAAATCTGTTTATGGAAAAGTGAATGACCAAGAAGTTTACTTATTTACATTAACCAACAACAAAGGCAACCAAGTTAAAATTACCAATTATGGTGGCATTGTTGCATCATGGACTTTCCCGAACAAAACTGGTAAAAAAGAAAATATTGTAATAGGTTTTGATAGTATAACTCAATACCTACATCAACCACCTTATTTTGGGGCACTGATTGGTAGATATGGTAATAGAATTGCCAACGGTAAATTTAAAATAGACTCTACAGAATATACTTTAGCTACGAACGATGGTAAAAATCATTTGCATGGTGGAAATATTGGGTATGATAAAGTAATTTGGGATGCCAAAATTGTAAATGATACAACACCTACTTTAGTTTTAAATTATTTAAGTAAAGATGGAGAAGAAGGTTATCCTGGAAACTTATCTATGCAAGTGAGATATACATTAACCAATGACGATGAGTTAGAAATTGAGTACAAAGCAACAACTGATAAACCTACCATTGTGAATTTAACTCAACACAATTATTACAATTTAAGTGGAGATGTAAACAACACAATTTTAAATCATAGTTTAATGATTGATGCCGATAACTATACACCTGTTGATAGCACATTAATTCCAACAGGGGAAATAAAATCGGTTTCGAATACGCCTTTTGATTTTAAGCAAATGCAAAAAATTGGGTCAAGAATAGATGCCGTTACAGGAGGTTACGATCATAATTGGGTGCTAAATAAAAAAGATACATCTCTTACAATGGTTGCCACACTTTGGGATGAAGTAAGTGGCAGAAAAATGGATGTATATACTACAGAACCTGGATTGCAATTTTATTCAGGAAATTTTATGAACGGAAAATTTATTAACTACGATGGTAACCCATTGAAATATAGAACTGGCTTATGTTTAGAAACGCAGCATTTTCCCAATTCTCCTAATCAGCCTGATTTTCCAACAACTTTATTATTGCCTAACCAACAATATCATTCAGTAACAAAATATAAATTGTCTCTACAATAGTTTCTGTTTCAGATTATGTAAGTAAGTTACTTATAAAACAATTAAATCATCTTTTTAGGGATGGCTTAATTGTGTAAAGATTTTTAAATTAAATTATTTTTTTCCTGCGTCATTCTGCGGTCTATATTCAAACACAATTTTTGCATTAAGTTGTAGGTCTGAAGTTAGAAAAACTTCATAGGTTTTTTTACCTGCTTTAACTAACATTAAAGCTGTATTGGGAGGAATGCTGCCTAAATTATCGGCAACCATTATCAATTCGTGAATTGGATTTTCGGCACTCACATTAATTTTTACTTGTAAAGGTTGTGTACTTAATCTGCCACGTAAAATTACTGGATTGCCATTGTGGTAAATTGAAACAGTATCATTATCAATTTGTCCATTATCGTACAATTCAATTTCAAGTTCACCTTCGTTTACATATAAGGTTTTAATTAATTTATTTTTTCTATCTTCTAATTCTTTTACAACTGTATTTTCTTTTCTAGGCTCTTTGATTTTTTTTTCGAATTCATTCTTTTCAGTGGCTTTTTCGCTAGCTATAATTTTTTTGTTTTGTACCAAAGCATCTTCGGCACCTGGTTTAAATCTGCTTTTAGTAGTAGTGCTTGTTGTATTGTCTTTTTCATTAACACCAGCATTTTTGGGAATTGTTTTATTTTTAGGTGCTTCTTTTTTTGTATTGGCTAAATTATTTAACGGATTGATGGGTTTTAATAAAAAAGCTTCTTTTTCAAATTCGGTATCAGGTACTTTTTCTAAATAAACTATTCCATCGCCACATTCACCTTTGTTTCTCATATTTTGGCTAGTATAATCTCCTTTCAAAATTTCTTTCTTACCATCTTTAATATAATCTAAATAACAGGTCATTAAACAAGGTTGAGCTGCACCCGAAATTTTCAGCTCCAACATCTTGGTTTCTTTGATTAAAATGTTTTTAGTTTCATCGGCAAAAATTCCTTGTAAAGATGCTTTGCCATAAAAGCTTGTATTTAAATACGAGTAAGTAACACCTTCAAGGGCATTGCTTAAAAGATTGTTTATTTGAATTTCGTATTTGTATTTATTGTTTCTATCTTCTTCAAACTTGCCTGTAATTGGGTTGTACGATTTTTGTATAAAATAGCCTCTCCAAATACCTGTGATATTTGATTTATTAGATTTTTGAGCTTTGTTTTTGGAACCCTTATTAACTTCTGTTGAGTTTGCAACATCATAATTGCCCCTTAAATCAATAGTAGGAGGTTTCTGAGCTATCAGAAAACTAGAATTCAGCAATAAGTAAATGATAATTGTAAATTTCAATCTCATAGAGCAAAACTACATGTGGATGAAGAAACATACTCTCAAAGAACCGTTAAGGTTTTTTGAGAATAGCGTTAATTGTATCAAAAATAAGGGAGTTTAAGTATGCAATTCATTCGTTACTTTTGCTTTCTTTAAAAAAAATCTGTAGAGAATAACTGATTATGATTAATGTAAGTTTCCCCGATGGGGCAAGTAGGCAATTTGAAGCTGGAATTTCGGCACTTGATATTGCAAAAAGTATTAGCGAAGGTTTGGCCAAAAAAGTATTGGCAGCTAGTGTAAATAACGAAGTTTGGGATGCTACAAGACCAATAACCACAGATGTTTCCTTAAAATTATATACTTGGGACGATGCAGAAGGTAAAAATACCTTCTGGCATTCTTCTGCACATTTAATGGCAGAAGCTGTTGAAGCGAAGTTTCCTGGAGCTAAATTTTGGGTGGGCCCAGCCTTAGATAAAGGGTTTTACTACGATATAGATTTGGGCGATAATAAATTGACTGAAGAAGATTTAACTTGGTTAGAGAAGAAAATGAATGAACTCGCCAATCAAAAAAATGTATTTGTTCGTACCGAAAAGTCAAAAGACGAAGCCATCAATTACTTTACTGAAAAAGGCGATCAGTATAAGTTAGACTTATTGCAAAATTTAGAAGATGGGAATATCACTTTTTATACCCAAGGTGCATTTACAGATTTATGTCGTGGTCCACACATTCCTAATACTGGTTCAATAAAAGCTATTAAATTATTAAGTATTGCAGGTGCTTATTGGAAAGGCGATGAAAAAAATAAACAATTAACCCGTATTTATGGCATCACATTTCCTAACCAAAAAGAGTTAGATGAGTATTTGTTAATGTTGGAAGAAGCCAAAAAAAGAGATCATAGAAAATTAGGCAAAGAATTGGGTATTTATACCATGAACGATGATATTGGTTCTGGCTTAATTCTTTGGATGCCCAATGGAACGGTGATTATTGAAGAATTAGAAAAATTAGCCAAAGAAACCGAAGAAGAAGCAGGTTACAAAAGAGTGGTAACACCACATATTGCCAAAGAAAATTTATACTTAACTAGTGGGCATTTACCTTACTATGCCGATAGTATGTTTCCTCCAATGGAAATGGATGGCGAACGCTATTACTTAAAAGCCATGAACTGTCCTCATCATCATAAAATTTTTGATGCTGAACCCAAAAGTTATAGAGACATGCCATACCGAATTGCAGAGTATGGAACTTGTTATAGATATGAGCAAAGTGGTGAATTGTTTGGTTTAATGAGGGTTCGTTGTTTACACATGAACGATGCACATATTTACTGTTCTAAAGAGCAATTTGCTCAAGAGTTTAAAGCAGTAAATGATATGTACTTAAAATATTTCAAAATATTTGGAATTGATAAATATGTAATGCGTTTAAGTTTACATGATCCTGCTAAGCTGGGAGAGAAGTATGTAAACGAGCCAGAACTTTGGTTAGAAACCGAAGCTTTGGTAAGAAATGTATTGATAGAAACTGGAGTTCCTTTTGTTGAAGTAAAAGGTGAAGGAGCATTTTACGGACCTAAAATTGACGTTCAAATTTATAGTGCTATTGGTAGAGAATTTACATTGGCCACCAATCAGGTAGATTTTGCTCAATCACGTAGCTTTAAATTAAGCTTTACCAATCAACATAACGAAGCCGAAGTTCCTTTAATTATACATCGTGCACCTTTAGGTACACATGAACGTTTTATTGGGTTTTTATTAGAACATTATGCAGGTAAATTTCCAGTTTGGTTAGCTCCACTACAAGTAAAAATATTGCCTATTAGCGATAAGTTTATGGATTATGCGGTAGAAGTGAAAGCTGTTTTACGCAAACATGGGGTGCGAGTAGAAATTGATGAAAGACCAGAAAAAATTGGTAAAAAAATTCGTGAAGCCGAGTTGGCTCGTGTACCTTATATGTTAGTGGTAGGCGAAAAAGAAGCAGCAGAAAAGAAGCTTTCTATTCGTCGTCAGGGTAAAGGAGATGTGGGTCAATTAAGCATTGACGAATTTGTGCAAAACATTGTTGATGAAATTGTTCAACGTAAATCAGGAGAATAGAAAAATTATTCCTTATTTTTAATTTTCAAATTATAAACCAAACAAGTTTTAATGGCATTACCATTTAGAGGAGGTAGCGGGGGTGGAAGGTTCAATCCTCGTTTTCAACGTCAACAAGAACCTGAACATCGTATCAACGAAAGAATTAGAGTACCTCAGGTACGTTTAGTGGGCGACAATGTAGAAATTGGCATTTACCCTACTCATGAGGCTCTTAAAATTGCCCAAGCACTAGAGTTAGATTTAGTGGAAATTTCTCCTCAAGCCGATCCTCCGGTTTGTAAAGCTATCGATTACAAAAAGTTTTTGTACGAGAAGAAGAAGAAGGAAAAAGAAATGAAAGCCAATGCCAAACAAAGTGAGGTAAAGGAAGTTCGTTTTACACCTGGTACCGATGACCACGACTTTGATTTTAAAGCCAAACATGCAGAAGGGTTTTTAAAAGATGGCAATAAAGTAAAAGCGTATGTTCAATTTAAAGGACGTGCCATTATGTTTAAAGAAAGAGGCGAATTGGTATTACTCAAATTTGCTGAACGTTTGGCCGAAGTGGGTACTCCTGAAACACTACCTAAGCTAGAAGGTAAAAGAATGTTTTTGATGCTTACTCCAAAAACAGCTAAGAAAAAGAAAGAAGAAAAAGATAAACAATAATAAAAAAGGCTTCGTAAGAAGCCTTTTTTTATTTACCACATATTGTATTTAGTTATTTAAACTTACTGTTACTTCAATATCAGGATTGCTTAGTAAAAATGATGACATTTCATCGTTCATGCTAAAGCCTCTATCGTTATTTGATAAGGTAATGTTTAGATTTTCTTTGGGTTCAAATAAATTAATTCTTAAACCAGCTTTGCCAGGATTGCCTTTAATATTCTTCTCTATAAAATTAACTACCTCTGCCGAAACTGAACCTACATGCATGTTTAAATCTATTTGCTTAGTTAGGTTTTGTTTAGCAGTTTCTAGTAAATGAATATTCAATACTTTAAATTCATACTTATCGGGTTCTCCTTCTTTTTTCCAACCAGTTTTAAAGAAACCAGTGAGTAATACATTTTTTCCTTTTTCTAAATAGTTGGTAAACTTTACATAATCATCGCTCCATAAAGCAATTTCAGTTTTGCCACTATAATCTTCAATGGCTAAAATGCCAAAATTTCTACCAGTTTTAGTAACCCTATGTTGGGCATCTACTACTAATCCAGCAATACGAATATTTTTATTTAAATAAGATTGAGCTAACGTAGTGCTTTCTTTTATTTCAATAAAATCATTGAGTGGCATTATTTTATAATGCATTAATTCAAACTTGAAATGGTCTAATGGATGACCACTCATAAAAATGCCTGTTACTTCTTTTTCGTGTTCTAATTTTTCAGTTAAAGTCCAAGGTTCACAATTGGGAATTTTTGGTGGTGGAATTTCCATTACTTGTTGTAAATCGCCAAACAATGTGTTGGTAGTTCCACTGGTAAGTGAATCTTTCACTTGTCCATAACCAATTATTTTTTCAATTCCTGTTGTACGATCTCCGTCAGGCGTATAAAAATATTGAGCTCTGTGAAATTGAGGAAAGCAATCAAATGCACCTGCATAAGCTAAACATTCAATTGATTTTTTATTGACTGCACGTTGATTTACTCTGGTAATAAATTCGAAAATATCTTTAAAGCCACCGCTTTTACTTCTTTCAATAATTATATTTTCAATAGCATTTTCACCCACCCCTTTTAAGCCACCCATACCAAAACGAATTTCTCCTTTTTTGTTAGGTGCAAAACCTTTGATGCTTTCATTAATATCTGGCCCTAATACTTTTAATCCCATGCGTTTGCACTCTTCCATAAAGAAGGTAATTTTTTCTATACTTCCTGCATGGTTTAATACTGCACTCATGTATTCACTTGGGTAGTGGGCTTTTAAATAGGCTGTTTGATAAGCCACAAAAGCATAACAGGTTGAGTGAGATTTATTGAAGGCATATTGAGCAAATGCTTCCCAATCGGTCCAAATTTTTTCTAGTTTATCTGCAGGATGCCCCTTTGCAGTTGCACCATCTATAAACTTGGTTTTCATTTTATCTAGTACTTCTTTTTGCTTTTTACCCATTGCTTTTCGTAACACATCTGCATCGCCTTTGGTAAAGCCTCCAATACTTTGGCTGAGCAACATTACCTGTTCTTGATATACAGTAATACCATAGGTTTCATCTAAATACTCTTGCAGTTCGGGTACATCATATACAATTTCTTCTCTACCATGTTTACGTGCAATAAAGTTGGGAATGTATGCAATAGGGCCTGGACGATACAAGGCATTCATGGCAATTAAATCGGCAAATTGATCGGGCTTTAATTCCCTCAAATACTTTTGCATGCCCACACTTTCAAACTGAAATGTGCCATTGGTTTCACCCTTTTGATAGAGTTGGAAAGTTTTTTCATCATCTAATGGAAGTGTGTCTAAATCTATAGTAACACCATGATTTTGTTTGATGAGTTCTAATGCTGTTTTTAAAATCGACAATGTTTTTAAACCTAAAAAGTCCATTTTAATTACACCAGCTTCTTCAATAACACTTCCTTCAATTTGAGTAACCCACAAATCCGAATCTTTGGCTGTTGCAACAGGAATTAGTTCTGTTAAATCTTTTGGGGCAATGATAATACCTGCAGCATGTAAGCCTGTATTACGAACACTGCCTTCTAAACGTTCAGCTTCTTTTAAAACCCTTGTTCTTAAGTCGTTATTGTTGAGGTTATATATTTCACGTAATCTTCTTGCATTGTCAATGTCTTCAGGTGTGTAACCTTTTTCTTCTAAGCTTTTTTCACCTTCTTTTACAGTGAGTGGGGCATGCAAAATTTTACCCAATTCTGTACCGGGTTTATCACTTACTAATTTTGCTAAAGCATTACTTTCTGGCAGAGGCAAATCCATTACACGAGCAACATCTTTAATACTACTTTTTGCTGCCATTGTACCAAAAGTTACAATTTGTGCCACTTGCGATTTGCTGTATTTCTGTACTACATAATCAATTACTTTTTGCCTTCCTTCGTCGTCAAAGTCAGTATCAATATCGGGCATGCTCTTTCTGTCTGGGTTAAGAAACCTTTCAAAAAGCAAATTGTATTTTATAGGATCAATATTGGTAATGCCAATACAATAAGCAACAACAGAACCAGCAGCAGATCCACGTCCTGGGCCTATAAAAACACCCATATTTCTGCCAGCTTTAATAAAGTCGCTCACAATTAAAAAATAACCAGCAAATCCCATTGTTTTAATGGTAAAAAGTTCAAAATCTATTCGTTCTCTGGTAGTTTCTTCAATCTCTCCATAGCGTTGTTTGGCTCCTTCGTAAGTAAGGTGTTTTAAAAACTCCCACTGATTATTTACATCGGGTTTAATAATATCTTTTCCAATTACTTCATCTGAAAAGTGAATTTGAAATTCTTTAGGAATAGGAAATGCTGGTAAGAGAATATCTTTCTTCAAATTCAGCACTTCAATTTTATCTACAATGGCGTTGGTGTTATCAATACTTTCAGGAATATCGCTAAACAATTGTTTCATTTCTGCGGTAGTCTTGAAATAAAACTGATCGTTCGGAAATTTAAAACGCTTGTTTTTTATTTGAGCATCGTCATTTACAATATCATCAAAGCCTGGTGTAGCTTGCTTTTCGCCAGTGTTGATGCATAATAAAATGTCATGAGCATTGTAATCATCCTTATCGGTATAATGACTATCGTTTGTAGCAATAACTTTTACATTGTGCTTTTGAGCAAATTTTAGTAAAGTTTCATTTATTTTAATTTGTTCTTTAATATTATGGCGTTGAATTTCTACATAGTAATCTTCGCCAAACATATCTAACCACCATTTAAATTCTTTTTCTGCATTTTCTTCACTATCGTGTAAAATGGTTTGTGGTACATATGCACCAATGCAACAAGTTGTAGCAATTAAGCCTTCATGATATTTTTCAATTAATTCTTTATCAATACGAGGGTACTTGCTGTACATTCCTTCAATATAACCAAGAGAGGTAAGCTTAATTAAATTTTGATAGCCTACTTTATTTTTGGCCAATAAAACCTGATGGTAACGATGATCTTTTTCACCTTTAGTAAATGCTTTTGCATGGCGATCTTTTACTACATAAAATTCGCAGCCAACAACAGGTTTTACAATAGGTTCTAGTATGTCTTTTCCGTTGGCATCTTGACCAACAATTTTTGTTTTTTTCCAAGCTTGAGCAACAAACTCAAAAGCACCAAACATATTGCCATGATCGGTAATGGCTAATGCTGGCATATTATCTCTCATGGCTTTATCGTACAAGCTTTTAATAGAAGCTGCACCATCTAACAATGAATATTGTGTATGAACGTGTAAGTGAGAAAATGGTGTCAATTGAATTAAGAATTAGAAATTAAGAATTAGAAATTAAGAATTAGAAATCAGCAATTTCTACTCTTTTTTAAACGTAAACACTTTTAAGTTACCACCTACATAATTACAAACCCATGCTTCCAGCTTTGCGTTGTCTTCATAAATATCTACACCAACAGGTTTGCCTTTACATTCTAGTGAATATAATTTGGTGAAGCTATTGTTATTAATTTTAAATACATCTACTGTGTTGCCACTGTAACAAGTTACAAATAAAAATTGCTGATTTTTACTAAGCATAATTGTTCTTGGCTGAGCATTGGTAGATGCTGCAAATAAGGTTGCACCCGTTTCGGCATTTAAACAAGCAATTTTACCAAGGCTATTGTAACTCACAAATAATCGGCTTTTATGATCCATTACAATATGTCGTGGAGTTGAGGCTACTTTTAAATTTTTTTCAATCTTCCAAGTAGTATTATTTACAACACTTATGGTTTTTCCTCCCATAATAGCTATGTAAGATTTATTGTTTACATCATCTACTACGATGCCTCGTGGAATTGCAGAAACAGGAATAGTAGCTATTACTTTTCCATAAGGTTGTACACTATCGTTAGCTGCCAATACACTTATGGTATTGCTATGCCAATTGCTCACTAAAACGTATTGGTTGTTGGCAGTTCTTGCAATAACCTTTGGTGTTTTACCAGTTTTTATTAAAGGCACATACATAGAATCTTTTGTTTTTTCTTGCCAATTCTTGATGTACAATTTTTTATTGGGTATTGTAGGTATTTTCTTTTTAGTGAATTCATTTAAATGAATGGGCACTATTCCATGAGCATTGTGTAATGAAACCCATAAAATTTTATCATTATGGCTAAAACAAGCTTCAACAGGTTTTTCTTCAAATGATGGAACGGGTTTATGGGTTACATAATCCCAGCCCATGGCTTTGGTGGGTTTAAAGTTGAAACTTCTGGTAATTTTTCTGGTGGGTTCATCAAATTCATACACACTCATACCTTCTAAATTCATAGCATATAATTTTGAACCTGTACTATTGAAAATAACAGATTTTGTACCGGGAGCTGCAACTAAATTTTCAGACTTTATGAAAGTTAAGTTATTATAAGTCTTAGGCTGATTTTGCGGCAGCGTATTCCATTTTTTTACCTTGTTCACAGGAATTGGCGTTGCTGAGTTGTTAAAACTTACACTTATAGCAATGGAGGCAAAATAAGTAAAGCGTTGAAGTATTTTTTTTGCCATCATACAGGTTAAAATTTGATTTTAGAGCAGTCAACAAATATCGTTATGGATTCATTTTTTATCTTCATGCAGTTTTCCACAGCAGCTTTGAACTGAATAGAATGTTAAAAAGTTTTGCAGAAAGGTTGTTTCGTAGGTATTCATGGGTTATTTTGCATCAATTGAACTATGAATGTACAAAAAATTATTGGCGGATTAATTGGGCTTTGTGTATTTACAAGCTGTAAATCTTTGAAGACATTGGCTTCTAAGGATACTTCCTCAACTGTAACTAAGAAAAACACAAGATCCAATTCTAATAAGCAAGTTTCTTTTATTGAAGATATTGAAGTAACCCCGGGTACAGTAGTTACTTCAAAGCATAAAACCATTAATACTGCATCAAAAAATACAGCTAAAAAAGCAACTACTACTCAAACAGTAACAAGTGGAAATGCTGATGAAACATTGACCAATTCTAATATTGAGAATGCAAGCTATTTACAGTTGAAATATGCCATGTTACTAGATGCTACGGTAGAAAAATTAACCAATATTCCTTTACTCCAAACCATTGAAAAATGGTGGGGCACAAGATATTGTTTAGGTGGTACTACTGAAAATTGTATTGACTGTTCGGGATTTACACTTCATGTTGCTAAAGATGTTTATAACATTCAGCTCCCTAGAACCTCTCAAGAACAGTACAATGTTGCCGAGCATATAGATATGAGTGAACTGCAAGAAGGTGATTTAGTGTTTTTTCATCATGGAGGTAAAAGTAAAAGAGTATCTCATGTAGGGTTTTATTTGCATAACAATAAGTTTGTTCATGCATCTACTAGCAATGGTGTTATGATTAGCGATTTGAACGAAAGTTACTGGAAAGCAAGAATTAGAGGTGCTGGGCGAATTGTAAAAAACGAAACTAGTAAACTTTAAATACTTAATTTCTTCTTTAAATTAGTTAATAATTGACCTGCATCAGGGGTTAAATTAAACACAATCGATAGCACAAAAATTTGCAGCATAAATAGTAAACTTCTGCCAATCATTCCCCACCAATTGTTCATTACATTGAATAAATAAAAGCTTATAAAAAAGGCAAATGCAAGTAATACAATTGTTTGCCAGGTTTTATGGGTGAACGGTTGAAGATTAAACTTTCTTCTCAAAAACTCAAACCGAATTAAGTTGTATAAACTTAAACCAATTAACTCACTGTATGCAGCTCCAATGATGCCCATTTTTTTAATGAGTAAGTAAGCCAATGGCAAACGAATGGCTAGTAAAATAACACCACTTAAAAAATCGAATTTCCAATAATTAGAAGTGGCAATGATAGTTCCATTAACGCCCGTACCAGCATCAATTACTCTTACTAATCCCAATACAATAATTAAGTTAATGGCAGCTTTATAATCGTCTTGAATATGTAAAACAGAAAATAAATTTTCAATGTTCAATAAAATACATCCAAAAATGAATAAACTCATCAAAAGCATATTAATAGAAGAACGTTGGTAAATACGATTAATCTCTGCATAGTTTTTATCTTTCCAAGCTTGTGCTATAACCCCTGTTGCAATAGATTGCATACTTCGTTGTGGTACTTGAATAAAGTTAGCAGCATAATTTGCTAAGGTGTACACACCTGCAAAACTTAGTCCTTTAAGACTTGCAATAAAAATACTATCCATCGTTTGTCCTAAAGCTTGTACTATCATTCCGCCAAAAATGAGGCTTTGCATACCTAACATTTTTCCTTGAAGCTTTTTAGTAATGTTACTTTTTGTAAATGTTAGATGTAGCTTTTTTAAGTACAATAAATAGCCCATTAAAATAAAAGCCATTAAGCCAAATAATGTAGAAAACAATACAATGAATGTATGATAATTGATGTAGTTAAAATAGTATAAAACAATGAAAATAGTTGTTACTAAGCGTAAGGCTGTTTCTTTTAAAAAGTTAGGAACAATTGTTTTCTGTAGTGCCCAGCAATAACCTTCAAAAATGGCAAATAGCAACATGCCCAATGCAAAAGGAAATATGTAATAATAATATTCTACAATTAAAAGAGAGCGTTCAGAAAATTTTCTTATGACCAATGGTTCAAGGAGGTAACCAATAATTATAACCAATGCAAAACCAATACAACTACTTATAAAAGCCCAAGTAAGTAAGTCGTTGTTTTTATCAGTTACATTGTTTTTGTAGTAAGGATAAAACTTGTATATGATAGGAATAACACCTAAGCTTCCAAATACATAAAAGTTTTGGGCAACGTCAAAAAATATTCTAGTGAGGGCAAATTGTTCGGCAGTAAAATATCCTTCTTTAATGTATAGATAGGTATTTATAGCTCCAATAAAAAAACCAAGATATACCAGTAAAGATGATACAATGGTTTGTTTACGGATGTTACCCATTTGATTTTTTAGTATAGTTTAGGAAACCAAATCATTAATACTCTTCTAAAGAATAATATTGAACAAAAAATTTAGTTTTATTTAAACTTTTGATCAATTATCAAAGTGTATCTAATTATTTATATTCTTCATCAATTTTAAACAGTATATGCTCAAGCCGCAAGGCTTCGTAAGCTCAACAGCACTCCATTCGCTTCTTTGAAAAAATATCCTTCGGATTTTTTCAATCCCTACATAAATGTAGGGACCGAACCGAATGATGTGCCTTATGAGCTTACTGTTGTTCAACTTGTATTGAAAAAGTATTAATTCTATTTCTTACGAAATCTATTTTTAGTAGAATTAAACTAATAAGCTCTTGCAAATAAAACCCTTTGTGTGCTTGGTTTTCCAGTTAAAATACATGTACCTTCTTCTTGTGTATTATTTAAAGGAATGCAACGAATGGTGGCTTTTGTTTTTTCTTTAATTGCATCTTCTGTTTCACTAGTTCCATCCCAATGAGCACTTACAAAACCTGCTTTTGTATCTAGAATGTTTACAAATTCTTCCCAAGTATTTGCTTGGGTAATGTGTTCATCTCTAAATTGTTTGGCTTTATTAAACATATTGGTTTGAATTTCTTCCAATAAATTTTTAATATAGCTTGCTAATCCTTCTATCGCAACAGTGGTTTTTTCTTTGGTATCTCTTCTTGCAACTTCTACCACATTATTGGCTAAATCTCTTGTGCCTACTGCAATACGTACTGGTACACCTTTCATTTCATGTTCAGCAAATTTCCAACCTGGCCTTGCATTATCACTATCATCGTATTTAAAACGAATACCCATATCTTTCAATTCTTTTGTTAGTGCAAGTACAGTTGCGTCAAGATTGGCTTTTTCTGCCTCTCCTTTGAAAATAGGAACAATCACCACTTGCAATGGAGCAATTTTAGGTGGTAAAATCAATCCTTGATCATCGCTATGTGCCATTACCAAACCACCAATTAAACGTGTGCTAACACCCCAGCTAGTAGCCCAAACATAATCAAGTTTATTGTTCTTATCACTAAACTTAACATCAAATGCTTTTGCAAAATTTTGACCTAAGAAATGCGATGTGCCAGCTTGTAATGCTTTGCCATCTTGCATTAGAGCTTCTATACAATACGTATCTTCTGCACCTGCAAAACGTTCATTAGGTGTTTTTATTCCTTTAATTACTGGCAATGCCATCCAGTTTTCAGCAAAATCGGCATATACATCTAACATTTTCTCAGTTTCAATAATGGCTTCTTCTTTGGTAGCATGAGCTGTATGTCCTTCTTGCCATAAAAATTCGGCAGTGCGTAAAAACAATCTTGTTCTCATTTCCCAACGTACCACGTTTGCCCATTGGTTAATCAGTAATGGCAAATCTCTGTAAGATTGAATCCAGCCTTTATAGGTATTCCAAATAATGGCTTCACTTGTTGGGCGAACCACCAATTCTTCTTCTAATTTAGCTTCTGGGTCAACCATTAACTTACCGGGTTTATTTGGGTCGTTTTTTAAACGATAGTGCGTTACAATAGCACATTCTTTGGCAAAACCTTCAGCATTTTTTTCTTCTGCTTCAAACAAACTTTTAGGCACAAACAAGGGAAAATAGGCGTTTACATGCCCTGTATCTTTAAACATTTTATCTAACACATCTCTCATGTTTTCCCAAAGGGCATAACCATAAGGCTTAATCACCATACAACCTCTTACAGCACTATAATCAGCCAAACTTCCTTTGATGATTAAGTCATTATACCATTGGCTGTAATCCTGTTCTCTACTTGTAATTTCTTTACTCATAAAATAATCGTTCTCTGTTTGTTGTTTTATATTTTTTGTAACTAGCTGTAGAATATGTATGTAGCGTTCTCGGTGTCACACTGCCGATAGCTATCGGCATCAACGTTCATATCATTATTCATCTAGTTTCACTCCTTTAATCTTATATGTTCATTTCAAGTTTTACCTTTATCAATACCTTAACAAACTAATTCTTGTTAGTAAAATATTCGGCAAAATCTTTGTACTTAATTACCTAATTACATGAAACAGGGCAAATGTAATTAACTTCACATAATCTATCATCTTAAAACCTTTTATATGAAAAGTTCAATACTACTAGGAATCATTACAATAGGTTTATTAACCTCTTGTTCTTCCATTTATAAAAGTGGACAAACACCCGATGATGTGTATTATTCTCCCGTAAAAGGTGATATGAAGGAAGATAAAAAAGATAGTTATGTAGTACAAGAAGATGATAATTATTTACGTATGAAAGTACGTAACAACAATCGTTGGAGACAAATAGATGATTACAGTTATTGGAACGACACTCGTTTTTATTATAGTAATTGTAATAATAGATTCAATAATGGTTTCAACAATGGTTTTAATAATGGTTGGAATACCCACTTTAACAATAATTGGAGTAACAACAATTTTACTGGTTTTTACATGAACAGTGGATTTAGCAACTTCAATAATTTTAATAACTGTGGGTTCAATAATCATTTTTGGGGTAATAATTTCTGGGGAAACAATGGCTGGAATTATTGGAACAGTCCTGTGTATGTTTTCACTTACAAGAATCCAAGCTTTCGAGGCAACACAGCTGGTAAAAATGTAACTGCTTACCGCAATAGAACATATAGTAATACCAACACAAGTTCTACTGGTAAAACTGGAACATCGAATAGTAGTAGCTCAAGCTTTGGAGGTTTGTTTAAAAGAGTATTTACCTCAGGTAATGGAAGTAGTGGTTCTTCAACAGGTAGTTACGATAGACCAGTAAGAACTTTTGGTTCTGGTAGTGGTTCTTCAACATCATCAGGTAGTAGTAGTGCTGGTGGCAGAAGTGGGGGTTTTGGAAGTAGTGGCAGCAGTAGTGGTAGTAGTAGACAAGGGAGGAATTAGTGAGTTATATGTTATGAGTTATGAGTTATAAGTTATAAGTTATAAGTTATGAGGAAGAGAAGGTAAAAGGTAAAAGGCAAAAGGTAAAAGTAAAAAACTAAAAACTAGCGATTAAAAACTAAACTCTTGAAATTGCAATTAAACATACTAGTAACCAGCAACCTGTAATTTGTAACTAAGTCCTAAACTCCAAACAAAAAAGATTCAGTCTAAAAAATAAACCAATGAAACAATTTTTACTTTATATCTCTTTATTCATAGGTATTTCGTCATTTGCTCAAACACCTGATGAAGCCTTACGAACTGCATGGTACACATTTAATGGTAGTGCAAGAAACATGGCTACTGGTGGTGTGATGGGAAGCTTGGGTGGCGATATTACAGCAGCTCATGTAAACCCTGCTGGATTAGGATTTTTTAAAACCAGTGAATTTGTTTTATCGCTAGGAAATAACTTCAACAACAATAAATTTGGTTATAGAGGTAAAGACTCTTTGGCTACCAAAAACAATTTTAATTATGGCACAATGGGTGTGGTTTTTGGAGCACCTCACAATACACGTTACAGTAAATGGGCAAGTAGTGCTTTCTCTATTTCAGTAAATCAATTAGCCAATTATAACAATAAGACTTCTTTTAAAGGATTTAATAATGTTAGCTCATTTTCAGAACAATATTTAGAAGAATTAATTGGTGATGGAGCCAACATGACAGCAGCTGAGCAAAATTATATTTTTGGATCTTCTTTGGCTTTTAGAACTTATTTGGTAGATACTTTACAAGGTGCAAATGGTCAGTTAATTGGCTATCAAAGCTTAGTCCCTATTTCTACTGGGGTAAATCAAGTATATGATGCAACAACAAGAGGTGGATTTCATGATATTGCTATTGGCTTTGCAGGTAATATGGAAGATAAATTATACTTAGGTGGAAGTTTTAATATTCCAGTAATTTCTTATAGAAGAAGTTTGTTATACAGCGAAACAGATGCAACCGATATCACCAATAACGATTTTAAAAGTTTTGAATACAGAGAAGAATTTAGCAGCAATGGTGTTGGTTTAGGTATGAAGTTGGGTATGATTTATAAGCCACAAGAATATTGGCGTTTAGGTATTGCTTTACATACCCCACAAATTATTTCTTTTACAGATAGAATTAGAAGTTCTATGACTACCGATACTGAAGGTTATGCAGGCATTATTAGTGAAACAAGCGATGCATTAAACAGCGGTAATGCAGGGGTGAGAAAATATACACAAATAACACCCTGGAGAGCCATTGCAAGTGCTAGTTATGTATTTAGAGAAGTAGGCGATACTAGAAAACAAAGAGCATTTATTAGTGCCGATATTGAATATGTAAATTATAAAGGAGCAAGATTTATACAAACCGATGATCCAGAAATTGATCCAGATTTTGTACCAAAATCTTACTTGAAAATGGTAAACACTGAGGTGAAAGATTATTACAGGGGTAATGTGAATTTTAGGTTAGGAGGGGAGTTGAAATTGAATACCATTATGTTTCGTTTAGGTGGAGCATTTTATGGCAGTCCTTATGCAAGTAAAGAACTCAATGCCAATCGTATTTTAGCTACTGGTGGAATTGGTTATAGAGACAAAGGCATTTTTATTGATTTAGCGTATGCTCATAGTTTTAATCAAGATGTGGTTTTCCCTTATCGTTTAAATGATAAACCCAACACTTTTGCAGAGCAAACAGGCAGTAGAGCAAATGTAATGCTCACTTTTGGGGTTAAGTTTTAAATATTAATTGGTGTGATTGGTTAGTGTGGTGTTTAAAATAATTTTATGAGTAAAGTAAAGTATTTTATTCTAGTTACATGTTACTGTTTTATATTCATTTGTAATAATGTTCTTTTTGCACAAAAAATATTGGATCCTATTTTTATCAACTGGAATAAACTTACTTTTTCATCATTAAATAAACAATTCATAAACGCAGAAGATAGTGTAGAAAAATTTATGTGGCAAAATAGATTGAGTAGTTTTAAATCTTATTTAGGTATCGAAAGTGAAGCTAATTTGAATGATAAATCAATAAGATATAAATTTTTACAGACTATTCTTTTAAATCCAAATGTGACAGAGCAAGAATTTTATGTTATTGAAGCCAATGAATCTGGTTCAAAAATATTACTAAGGATTTTTGTTTTATATAAGAAAACAAAACATAAATTAGAATTAATACGATATAATTTTGAAAGTCAAAAATGGAGAAGAAAAAAAGTATTCACAATAGAAAATCAAAACTTTCAATTGCCTTTAATATCTCATAGAATCAAATTCGGAAATGGCTTTAACTATGATGATATTGTATTTACAAAATTCAAAAAATCTCGAGTAGTAGAATCAGAATATTTCTTATATGCCACTTTACCAAAAGTAAGTGGCATAAATTCAATTATAAACTATACTAAATAAAATAGTTCATTACCGACTTCTTACACAGTTAACTTATTCTTGATAACCATTGGTTTAGTTCTTAGCTTTCTTTTTTTATTTTTAGCTTTTAGTGTATTCATTAATTTTCTGAAATCAGCTAACTCTTCTGCAGTCCAAGGTTTAGACTCTACTGTAAAATCTACATGCTTAGGTTCTCTTATAATTCCCATAACAACTATGATTTAAAATATTGTGATATTAATTTAATAGCAGCATTTGTTTCAATAAACATTCTTAGTCCTTTAAAATGAGTAGCATAAAGAGATTGTTCATAATGTTTTATTAAGGATGTTTTAGCATCAAAAGCAAGAAAACCCTCATAGCCCTTATCCATAGATAGTTTACAAGCAAAGGCAACTAGATTTCCAGATACACCTAGATATACTTTTTCTTTTCCTTTATTAAACATAGCACTTTCAATCAAATGCATAAAAAGATGATCTTGCTTGTCTTCTACACTAACTAAGCCTTGAATAATTGTTGGGTTATTTAAAGTTGTTAGTTTATATACTTCTTTAGTGTTGTCTTTAATTTCTTTTAACCAATTGAACTGCCAATCTGCTTTTTTAATTTGTGTCTTATGTTTATCAGTAAGCCTTGCAACTTCTGTATCAAAAACTTCCCTTGTTATTGCATTTTCAATAGAGTTTGTTAATTTGTCAATTACAAAATCAAGTGGTTGATGGTTAGTTTTATTCACAAAGCTAATTTAACTAAAAAGGATAAATCTTTAATGATTTATTTTCTACTTCTATCACTGTTGTATGAATCGGTTTAAATAATTATGCTGAATATGCTTCCACCAACTTCACACATTCCATTGCTTCTTTCACATCATGAACACGTAAAATGTTTGCACCGTTTTGTATTCCTATAGTATTTAAAACAGTAGTTCCATTAAGAGCTTCATTGGCAGTAATGCCTAAGGTTTTATAGATAGTCGATTTTCTTGAAACACCCAACAATATTGGTTTTTGAAGCATTTTAAATACAGATAATTCTTTAAGTAATTGAAAATTGTGTGCTATGGTTTTTCCAAAGCCAAAACCAGGATCTACAATAACATCGTTGATGCCAGCTAAACGACAAGTTTCTATTCGTTCAATAAAAAATTCTAGTACTTCTTTAGTTACATTTTCATAAGTTGGGTTTTGCTGCATGTTTTGAGGGGTACCTTTCATGTGCATGCATATATAAGGCACGTTAAGTTGAGCAACTGTGCCTAGCATAGTAACATCCATCATTCCTCCACTTACATCATTTACTATACTAGCACCAGCTTCAACAGCATATTGAGCAACTTTAGCATGATAGGTATCAATAGAAATAATTGCATTGGGAAATGCCTTTATTAGTTGTTCAATTGCTGGAATTACTCTCTTCAATTCTTCTTCTACACCCACTTCTTGACTGCCAGGTTTTGTGGTTTGTCCGCCAATATCTAAAATAGTAGCTCCTTCTTGCAACATTTGTGT
Source organism: Asaia bogorensis (assembly GCA_943371535.1). Taxonomy (GTDB): domain Bacteria; phylum Bacteroidota; class Bacteroidia; order Chitinophagales; family Chitinophagaceae; genus UBA1930. Next base: position 29,119 of record CALRVE020000005.1, read on the forward strand.
TGCTTTAGCCAATACTGCATCAATAGAAGCTTGTTGGCTTTGAGTATAAAATGAATCTGGCGTTGTATTAATAATACCCATTACAATGGGTTTGGTAATAGTTAATAGCATGCTTTTGCAGTTGAGGGTGAACATAATTTAAATTTAAAAATGAACTCTTTGCAAAGTTGTATTTAATTTCTATAGTAAAATGCTTTTATAAGGTATTCATATTTTATATTGCAGTGGTTAATTTAAAAATAATACAATGAATCATACAAATGTTCAATACGATGAAGTAATAAAAAGCAGTAAAGATATTTTCTTGAAAAAAACGCTTGACTATGGCACTGCTTGGCGTGTGTTAAGACCCATTAGTGTAGTAGATCAAATTTTTATTAAAGCTTTGCGTATTAGAACCATTCAAGATAAAAAATTACAATTAGTAGGCGATAATATAGCCGATGAATTTAAAGGCATGATTAACTATGCTGTAATTGGTATGATTCAGCTTGAATTGGGAGAAGCTAAAATTGAAGAGTTATCTATTGAGCAGGTGAGTGAATGGTACGAAAAATGGGTAAAGTTTGCCAAAGATACCATGCTGAATAAGAATCATGATTATGGTGAAGCTTGGAGAGATATGAGTCAAGAAAGTTTTGCAGATTTAATCATCATGAAATTGCAACGCATCAAACAAATTCTACAAAACGACGGTAAAACCATTATCAGCGAAGGAATTGATGCCAATTATGTAGATATTTTAAACTACAGCGTGTTTGCTTTGATCCTGATTGGAGAGGGAGTTCATTAAAGGTTTAAGGTTTAAAGTTTAAGGTTGAGTTTTTAGTTTTTTAATTTTTAGGTTCTAGTTTTTCATTTTTTAGTTTTTTCAATTGTCAATTGTTCATTGTCAATTATTCATTGTTCATTATTAATTTAATTCCGTAATGAAAAAATATTTATTTATCATTCGCTGGGTAGTGGGTTTGCTATTTATTTTTTCTGGATTGATTAAAGCCAATGACCCATTAGGATTAAGCTATAAAATGCAGGAATTTTTTGAAGCTTGGGGATTAAAAGGATTGCACGATTATACCCTCTTAGCTTCTGTAGGCATGAATATTTTAGAAGTAGTTGCTGGCGTTGCTGTAATTGTGGGTTGGCAAATGAAACGCTTTAGCTGGTTGTTATTGGTGCTGATTGTGTTCTTTACTTTTCTTACAAGCTATGTGTTGTTTTCAGGTAAAATACATGCTTGTGGTTGCTTTGGTGATTGTGTGCCATTAACACCCATTCAAACATTTACAAAAGATATTATTTTACTTATTCTGATTTTGATTCTTTTTGTTAATGCTCATGACGTAAAGCCGTTGTTCAAATTAAATACATCTATTAGTATTGTTTTATTTTCTTTAGTTGCTACAGTAGCTGTTCAACTATACGTTCAAAAATATTTACCCATAATGGATTGTTTGCCTTTTACAAAAGGTAAAAGCATTGCCGATGGCATGAAACTGCCAGCCAATGCAGTTGCTGATAGTTTTGCAATCACTTTTAAGTACACCAAAAATGGGAAAGTGGTAGAGTTTGATCAAAATAATTTTCCGGCCGATTTTGATGATAGTTATGTGTATGTTGATAGATACGATAAACTGATTAGAAAAGGAACAGGCTTGCCAAAAATAACCGACTTTGTTTTAACTACCATTTATGGAAACGATACCACACAAGCATTGCTCAATAGCAATCAACCATATGTGATGATAATGGCAAAAGATTTCTCAACCATTGGCAAATGGAAAAACGGTAATCTTGCATTGGTGATGGATGCAGCTAAAAAAAATAATATTCCTATGTTTTTAGTAACATCTGATATTACAACAGCTCAACAACAGTTTAGTGGAATGACTATTTTATCTTGCGATGCAACTGTTATTAAAACTGCTGCAAGGGTTAACCCAACTTACTTGTTTATGCAAGGCTCTACTATACAAGAAAAGTTGAGTTATGCAAGTGAAGAAGGTTTAGTGAAAGCTATTAACAACTACAAAAAATAATTCATTCAATTTTAATACTCCATTTTCATTGATTCAATTTGTTACTAAAAAATTATTGTATGGCTTACTAGTTTTAGTAGGTGTGGTTACTATTGTGTTTTTTTTGTTTCAAGGTTTTGGAGACCCTGCAAGGTTGGTATTGGGACAAACAGGTGATAGTGCCACCATCAAAAATATTCGTAAAGAATTGGCTTTAGATGAACCTAAATGGAAACAGTTTTTATTGTATGCCAATGACGTAAGTCCAATTGCAATACACACAAAAGCTGAACGAGACGAAAAACAGCTATCTGGTTTTTTTATAGGGAATGTAGGAATTAAGATTCCGTATTTGCGTAGAAGTTATCAAACTAAAAAAAATGTAAGTGAAGTATTGATGGATGCTTTGCCAAGAACCATGTTACTTGCTTTTACAGCTATGTTGATAGCTGTTGTGTTAGGAATTTTATTGGGTATTGTAGCTGCTGTAAAGCAAAATACATGGATGGATACAGGCAGCATTTTTGCAAGTGTATTGGGCATTTCAGCTCCCTCGTTTTTTATGGGTATTGTATTGGCCTATATTTTTGGTTTTGTTTTGAGTAGTTATACAGGCCTTCAATTAACGGGCAGTTTATACGATGTTGATGCTTTTGCTGGCGAACAATTGCAATTGAAAAATTTAATTTTACCTGCAGTAACATTGGGTATTCGTCCATTAGCTATTATTACACAACTCACCAGAAGTTCAATGTTAGATGTGTTAGACCAAGATTATATAAGAACTGCTTATGCCAAAGGATTGAGCAAAAAAGCAGTGATATTTAAACATGCTTTACGTAATGCGTTAAACCCAGTAATAACTGCAATTACAGGTTGGTTTGCCGAATTGTTGGCAGGAGCTTTTTTTGTAGAATATATTTTTGGTTGGAATGGTATTGGAAAAATTACAGTAGATGCATTGGAGAAATTAGATTTCCCTATTGTTATGGGCAGTGTATTAATTACAGCTACGTTTTTCATTATTATTAATCTACTAGCCGATGTATTGTATGGTATTGTAGATCCAAGGGTGAAGAGGAGTTTTTGAGTTATGGGTTATAAGTTATGGGTTATGAGTTATAAGTTGTAAGTTATGAGTTATAAGTTATGAGTTATAGGTTATGAGTTATAGGTTATGAGTTATAGGTTATGAGTTTTTGAAGTATTGCTAGTTTTGAGTTTTTAGTTTTTAATCTTTTATTCTTTCAATCTTTAGTTTTTCATTTTTTCGTTTTTAGTTTTTTTACATTTAGTTTTTTTCCATCATCATTGTATTACCACATTACTAATTACTTTTTCGCCAAAAGTTTCATTGACTCTATCAATAATTTGTTGCTTTTGAAACATGAGCTCATTTTTTAATGGTCCTACATGTGTACGAATGAATAAAGTGTTGTTGATGATTTCAATTTTATCGGTGTATTTGGCAATGGTTTTACCCATGAGTTGAGCCCATACTTCTTCTATTTGAACAGCTCTAATACCATTCTTTAAATTGCTTTTTCTAATAAAGCCTTTCATGGCTTCTCCAATTGAATACTCTCCCATGCGGTAAAATTAGTTGATGTTGATGATTTGTTGTTAATTAGGTTGGTAGAGTTGTGAACCAAGGCTTTAATCTCATTCATATTCTATCGCCTCAATGGCTGCCTGATTGAAGTGGAAAGCCCACAAACCCTGTCAATGGCTTTCAGCCTTGACAGCGGTTGAGGACTTGCAACGAAAAGCAGGAACCACAGTTGAATTGTATGCTATAGTTCAAAGCCCCAAAAGAATGTTCATAAAAAAGAGTGGTCTTCTCTGGGAGAGAAGACCACTCTAAAAAAATTACCAAATTCTAATTCGGTCTTCTGGTTTTTTGTAAAGTTTGTCGCCTTCTTTAATATCAAATGCTTTGTACCAAGCATCCATATTTACCACAGGTCCATTACCTCTGTGTAAACCCGGGCTATGTGGATCGGTTAAAATTAGTTGTGCAGCAGTTTCGGGCAATGTGTTATTACGCCAAACTTGTGCCCAACTTAAAAAGAAACGTTGTGTTGGGGTAAAGCCATCAATTTTTTTGCCTTTTTTAAATTCTTTGGTTTTGGTATAAGCTTCGTAGGCCATGTTTAATCCACCTAAATCGGCAAGATTTTCACCCAAGGTTAATTTACCATTTACATGTATGGTATCTAAAACGGTGTAGCCATTGTATTGCTCTACAACTAGATTGGCTTTGCTTTTAAATTGATCACCATCTTCTTTAGTCCACCAATCTTTTAAGTTTCCATCAGCAGCAAATTGTCGTCCTTGATCATCAAAGCCATGGGTAATTTCATGACCAATTACTGCACCAATACCACCATAATTTACAGCATCATCGGCACCAAAATCAAAGAATGGAAATTGTAAAATTCCAGCCGGAAAAGTAATGTCGTTATTACTTGCACTATACGATGCATTTACTGTAGAAGCTGTCATGCCCCATTGTGTTTTATCAACTGGTTTGCCCAATCGGCTCAACATAAATTGATATTGCCACATCGCAGCTTTTTTTACATTGTTGTAAAAATCGTTTCTATCAATGGTAAGTCCTTCATAAGTTTTCCAAGTGTTAGGATAAGCGATTTTATTGGTGATGGCATTGAGTTTTTCTAAAGCTTTTTCTTTAGTGGTAGCACTCATCCAATCTAAGTTTTTAATGCGTTCAGCAAAGGCAGTTTGTAAGTTTTTTACTAGTTCAACCATGCGTTGTTTGGCTTCAGGTTTAAAGTATTTTTCTACATACAGTTCACCCAAAAAATCGCTTAAGGTTCTATCTAATAAACTGCTCATGCGTTGCCAACGTGGGGTTTGAGCTTTTTGTCCACTTATAACGCTGCTAAATTCAAAGTCGGCATCTACAAAAGTTGTACTTAAATATGGTGCAGCACTTTTAATAATATTCCATTTTAAATAGGCTTTCCATGCTTCAATTGGTTGTTCTAATAGCAGTGTATTTACCACTTTTAAAAATGCAGTATTGCCAACAATTACACTATCTATTTTCTCAATACCCATTAGTTGCATTAATTTATTCCACTCTATATTAGGGGTAAGTGTATTGAGTTGTTGTACAGAAAGTTTATTGTATGTTTTATATGGGTCTCTCATTTCAACTCTACTAAATTGGGCTTTAGCTAGGGTGGTTTCAAATGCGTTAATAGCATTGGCATAGGTTGTAGCATTTTCATTGCTTTCGCCAATGAGTGTAAACATTTTAACTACATGTTGTTGATAGGCAGTTTTAATTTTTTTACTTCTTGCATCGTCTTTTAAATAATAATCTCTATCAGGTAAAGTTGTTCCCCCTTGATTGATAGATGGAATGTACTGTGTTACATTTTTTCTATCTTGACCAATAAATGCACTAAATAATGGAGAGCCCAAACCCTTAGTTCTAAGTGTAGCAACTTCTTGTAACACTTGTTCAATAGTAGTAATTTCATTAATACGATTAATGTCTGGAATTATAGGTGTGTAACCTTTGGCATCAATAGCTGTACTATCCATTCCACTTGCATAAAAATCGCCAATCACTTGTGTTTTTCTATCTTTATTGGTATTGGCAGCAGCATATTCTAACAAGCCTTGCAAACGTTTACTGCTTTCTTCTCTTAATACATCAAAACTTCCCCAACGTGTTTTGGATGCAGGAATTGGATTGTTTTTAATCCAGTTGCCATTGGCATATAAATAAAAGTTATCACCTGGTTTTACCGATTGATCCATGTTTGCAGGATTGATATACTTCATTTTGCTATCCTGTGCATGTAGTGTTACAGCAGTGGATAAAGCAGCTAGTAATAGTAATTTTTTCATAGCGTTTGTTTGAGTTGTGAGTGTTGAGTAATAAGTTATGGGTTATAAGTTTTAAGTTGTAAGTTATGAGTTATAAGTTATGGGTTATAAGTTATAAGATTTAAGTAATGAGTAATAAGTTGTAATTATTTAGTAGTAAGCTATAAGTTTAGAGTTCCCACTAGTGTCTTGCGATTCACGACTTGCTTTCCCCACTAGCTACTCACCATTCACCCCTCACTACTTAATGAATTCTATCTCCTCTCACTTCTAGTTCTTTCATAATTTCAGTTTCGTATTGTAGCCATTCTTGCCAACGGGTTCTTACTTTTTCTTTATCAATATAAGTTTCTGCAAGATCAATGAATAAGGTATAATGACCAGCCTCACTTTCCATAAAACGACGATAAAACTTTTTCATATACTCATCATTCAGTCCTTCACTTAAACGCTTGAAACGTTCACAACTTCTTGCTTCAATTAATGCCATGGTAAGCATTTGGTCTAAAAAACGATCTTCTCTATGTCCGCCTTTTTTTTGAAACACCAATAATCTATTTACATATTCATCTTTTCGTTGTACACCTAACTGTAAGCCACGTTTATAGAGTTCGTTCAGTACCAATCTAAAATGTCCCCATTCTTCTGTAACAATAGGAGCCAATTCTTTCACTACTTTTTCTTTTTCGCTGTAACGTTGAATAAGTGAAATGCAAGTCATGGCAGCTTTTTGTTCACAATATGCATGATCGGTTAAAATAGCTTCCAAACTAATGCTAGCTAAATCAACCCAACGAGGGTCGGTAGGTAAATGTAATCCTAAAATATTTTTTGTGTCTTGAGATAATTCCATTGTTTAATTTTTTGTAATTAGCTAAAGAATATCAATTGAACACTTGTTGCGTCGCACTCTTCAACGTTCTGTTCCATGTTCAACTGTTAACCACCCCTTACCCCTCCAGAGGAGGGGAATAATAACTGCCAAAAAACTTCATTGATACAATTCTTCAATTGGTTTTATAGTATTATTGAAAGATGCGTTTTTTTTCTAGATGTCGTTACAAATATCTATAAACAAACCTTAGTTTTGAAACAATGTACAACGATAGTTTTTTACATAAAAAATTACTTGAACGAAAAGGGCAACAAGCTTTTCGTTCACTCAAATTACCATTGGGAAAAATAGATTTTTGTTCCAATGATTATTTAGGCATTGTAAAAAATAATTTATTGCATAGTTCAAATGCTAATTTAGAATATGGTTCTACAGGGTCAAGATTGTTGGCAGGTAATTACGCATTGATTGAACAAGTTGAAAACGAGATAGCCACTTTCCATGCAAGTGAAACAGCATTAATGTTTAATTCTGGTTACGATGCCAACATTGGTTTACTCAGTTGTGTGCCACAAAAAGGCGATACCATTATTTACGATTATTTATGCCATGCTTCTATACGAGATGGGATACGATTATCTTTTGCCAATGCTTATTCTTTTGAACACAATAGCTTAGCCGATTTAGAAAAAAAATTATCTATTGCAACAGGAAATATTTTCGTGGTAACAGAATCTGTTTTTAGTATGGATGGAGATATTGCTCCTTTAAAAGAATTGGTTGCTGTTGCAAAAAAATACAATGCACATTTAATTATAGATGAAGCTCATGCTACTGGAGTAATTGGCAACAGGGGAGAAGGTTTAGTACAACATTTACAATTACAAAATGAAATATTTGCAAGGGTACACACATTTGGCAAAGCCTGTGGTTGCCATGGTGCTGTAATTTTAGGAAGTACAACGTTGAGAGATTATTTAATTAATTTTTCTCGAAGCTTTATTTACAGTACTTCTTTGCCACCACATGCAGTAGCTATTATTCAAAAAAGTTACCAAACTTTTCCTGAGATGACGCAAGAGCGTTTACACCTGCAACAACTTATTCAACAATTTCAATCAGCTACTGTTGGGTATGAAAAATTTGTTTCTACAACGCCCATTCAGGTTGTACAAGTTGCAGGCAACGATGCAGTAAAGCAATTGGCTCAAAAACTACAAGCTCATCACTTTGATATTCGACCTATTTTATATCCTACTGTGCCAAAAGGTAAAGAACGTTTACGTATTGTGTTGCATGCGTTTAATACAACAGCAGAAGTGGAGCAATTGATTGGGTTATTAAAATAGTTGTTTATTAAAAACCTGTAAGCAAACAGTAGAATATTCTGTTACACATAAACGCTGTTCAAAGGGCATCATGAAAAATGTGTTAAGAAAATTTCGATCATTGGCGTTAAGAAGAAAAATGAATGAGCTACAGTAGAATAATGTTCTATAGCTTGTAAGTCTTACTGTTGCTGGCTTTTATTCTTTAGCCAGAACTTGTTTTTCTTTAGACAATGATTGAAATTTTTAGCATTTTCATGAAGCCTTGACTTTTTTTCCACTTTTGTGTCAAGACAAAAGTGGAAAAACATCTAAAATAGTACTCAACCTTTCTTTCTAACATAAATATGTTTAATGTTATTTTTTCCAGCATTGCGTTCATCAATTTCAAATTTTTGTAAGCCCTTAATGAATGACAATAATTTAGGAAATCCATAATTTCTCGAATCAAAATCGGGTTTCTTTTTCAGCATTAAATTACCTAAATCTCCCAAGAAAGCCCAACCATCATCATCGGCTAAATCACTAATGCTTACAGTAATCAACTTAATAATTTCAGGATCTATTTTACTCAATGGTTTTTTGGCAGAAGGCTTATTTTTTTCGTTCGGTTCTTTATTGGTTGTTTCAATGGGTTCATCTATTTCTGGTTTTAAAATTTCGAGATAAATAAATTTATCACAAGCGGTAATAAACGGATTCAAGGTTTTCTTTTCTCCAATACCAATTACTTTCATGCCGGCTTCTCTCAATCTAGTTGCTAATCTGGTAAAATCACTATCGCTCGATACAATGCAAAAGCCATCTACTTTTCCAGTGTATAAAATATCCATCGCATCAATAATTAATGCACTATCCGATGCATTCTTACCAGTTGAATAACTATACTGTTGAATGGGCGTAATGGCATTTTCTAACAATACTTTTTTCCAACCCGAAACCGTGGGCTTTGTCCAATCGGCATAAATTCTTTTAAACGTAGGCGTACCATATTTGGCTATTTCTTCAAACATTTCTTTTACATTGGCATAAGGTACATTATCTGCATCAATGAGTACGGCCAATTTTAATTCTTTTATTGTTTCCATATATCTTGTTTCACATTAAAGGTACTTATATTCAGTTTGAAGTGGGGGGAGAGATTTTTTTGGGAAGTCAGGAAGTCTCGAAAGTCAGAAAGTCGGGAAAGTCGGGAAAGTCGGATGATCTAAGTAGTAAGTGGGAAGTCAGGATGTCTGAAAAGTCGGGGAAGTCCGAAAGACAGAAGGTTGAGGAATTGGGAAGTAGTAAGTTGTAAGTTATAAGTAGTAAGTAGGACAAGTGAGTGAAAGTTGGAGGTTGTTGAGAAAAAATTAATTTTACTTATTTCCTTCCGGGCAAATAGAACTGTTTAAAACTATTTATGGTTTACTCCTATATATTTTTAGATTTGTGTTTTCAAACTAAACGATTAAATTGACTATATGGCTACCACATATCTACGTTACGATGTTGCAAAATATAAAACCCCAACAGGAAACTCTTTAAATTGTAAAGGTTGGGTGCAAGAAGCTGCACTAAGAATGTTGCTCAATAATTTAGATCCTGAAGTAGCTGAACGTCCAGATGATTTAATTGTGTATGGTGGAAGAGGTAAAGCTGCCAGAAATTTTGAAGCTTTAGATTTAATCATTGCTGCTTTAAAAGAATTGGAAAACGATGAAACCTTACTCATTCAAAGTGGTAAACCTGTTGCTATTTTAAAAACCAACCCTGACGTACCTCGTGTGTTAATCAGCAATTCTCAATTGGTACCTAAATGGGCAACTTGGGAACATTTTACTGAACTAGAACAAAAAGGATTGATGATGTATGGTCAAATGACCGCAGGTTCTTGGATTTATATTGGCTCTCAAGGTATTGTTCAAGGAACGTATGAAACCTATGCTGCTGCTGCCGATAAACATTTTAATGGCTCACTAAAAGGCACTTTAAATGTTACTGCTGGCTTAGGTGGAATGGGTGGTGCACAACCTTTAGCCATTACTATGAACGAAGGTGTTGCATTGGTTGCAGAAGTAGAAGAATGGCGTATTGATAAACGTTTAGAAACAAAATACTTAGATGAAAAATATACCGATATTGATGAAGCTATTGATGCTGCTTTAAAATATAAAGCTGAAGGTGTGGCAAAAAGTATTGGTGTATTGTGCAATGCCATTGATTTATTGCAAAGATTATTGGAAAGAAATATTATACCAGATACATTAACCGATCAAACCAGTGCCCATGATCCATTGATTGGTTATGTACCGCATGATTTAACCAATGAGTTGGCCAACGATTTACGTCAAGGTAACCCAGAATTGTATATTCAAAAGAGTTATGCCAGTATGTATTTGCATGTTCAACTCATGTTACAGTTAATGGATAAAGGAGCCATTACGTTTGACTATGGGAATAATTTAAGGGCAAGAGCGGAAGAGCATGAAGAAAGGTTGAAGGCAGAAGGGGTATGGCAAAAGGATGACAGAAGGGAGATGACAGATGGCAGTAGCCCCTCCACCCTCCACCCTTTACCTTACACCTTCAATCGTTGCTTCGATTTTCCAGGTTTTGTGCCAGCTTATATTCGTCCATTATTTTGTGAAGGAAAGGGACCGTTTCGTTGGGCTGCATTGAGTGGAGATCCTGCAGATATTGCAGTTACAGATGAAGTAATTTTAAATTTATTCCCCAACAATAAAGGATTGATTCGTTGGATGAAAATGGCCAAAGAAAAAATTGCTTTTCAAGGATTGCCTGCAAGAATTTGTTGGTTGGGACAAGGAGAAAGAGAGCTTGCAGGAGCTGCGTTTAATAATTTAGTAAAAGAAGGAAAAGTAAAAGCACCTATTGTTATTGGAAGAGATCATTTAGATACAGGTAGTGTTGCATCGCCCAATAGAGAAACAGAAGCTATGTTAGATGGCAGCGATGCTGTAGCAGATTGGCCAATCTTGAATGCATTGGTAAACACAGCAGGTGGTGCAAGTTGGGTTAGCTTACATCATGGTGGTGGAGTAGGTATGGGCTATAGTATTCATGCAGGAATGGTGATTGTTGCTGATGGAACTGAGGAAGCAGCAAAAAGATTGAGCCGAGTGTTAAGAAATGATCCAGGAATGGGTGTTATCAGACATGCTGATGCAGGTTATACCATTGCCCAGCAAACTGCTCAGGAACATAATTTGGATTTGGTGAATAAACTGAGAGGGAAATAAAATGTAAAAAGAGGAATGAAAAATTCCTCTTTTTTATTTGTATCATTTGTTCAATAATTTTTATTCTTTTTCAATTCTGCACTTAAAAATACAATGTAACTTTTGTAACCATTCAGCTATTTTCAACGCTTCAAATTTGCATTCAATAAAACAAGCATTGATTATGGAAATACTAGGTTATGCATTAGCGGCTATAGTTGGCGTTTCATTAGGTTTAATTGGTAGTGGGGGTTCAATTTTAACTGTACCTATTTTAGTGTACATAATGGGGGTGAACCCAGTTTTAGCAACTGCATATTCATTATTCATTGTTGGTTCAACAGCATTGGTAGGTGGTGTACAAAGTGCTTTACAAAAAAAGGTAGACTTTAAAACAATTTTTATTTTTGGTATTCCTTCTATTGCTGCTGTTTATGCTACACGTATGTGGTTGGTTCCATTTATACCTAAAGAATTATTTTCAATTGGTTCGTTAGTTGTTACTAAACCACTTGCTTTAATGTTATTATTTGCAATTGTAATGATTTTAGCATCGGTAAGTATGATTAAGCCAAGCAAGCAAAAAGTATTGGAAAATGATGCTCCCATGCAATACAATTATCCCATGATTTTATTAGAAGGAACTATTGTTGGTGTATTAACTGGTTTAGTAGGTGCAGGTGGTGGATTTTTGATAATCCCTGCATTGGTTTTGTTGGCTCGTATGCCAATGAAATTAGCAGTGGGAACTTCTTTATTTATTATTGCTGTAAAATCTTTAATTGGCTTTATTGGCGACTTACAGGGCAATCAAGTTATTGATTGGACTTTGTTAGGGACATTCACTTTGTTTGCTGTAGTAGGTATATTTATTGGTATATTTCTATCTAAAAAAATTCCCGGAGAAAAATTAAAAAAAGCATTTGGATGGTTTGTTTTAATTATGGGTATTTACATTATTGTTAAAGAATTATTTTTTCCTATGGGTAATGCCCATTAAATAAATTTTACTTAATATCTATTGAGGTAAAATGTTACAAATGTTACCAATTACAATTTTTCAAATAATCAATTTTACATTCTAAAAATAAAAATGACACATATGCAAATAGAACAAATTTACACAGGTTGTTTAGCACAGGGTGCTTATTACATTACTTCTAATGGAGAAGCAGCCATTATTGATCCATTAAGAGAAACAAAACCTTATTTAGACAGATTACAAAAAGATGGAGTTGTGTTGAAGTATATTTTTGAAACACATTTTCATGCAGATTTTGTAAGTGGCCATGTTGATTTAAGTAGTAAAACACAAGCTCCCATTGTGTATGGTCCTAATGCAAATCCATCATTTGAAGCAATTATTGCAAAAGATAATCAAGTGTTTACACTAGGTAATATTTCTATTACTGTTTTACATACACCTGGTCATACAATGGAAAGTACAACTTATTTATTAAAAGATGCAACAGGAAAAGACCATTGTATTTTTAGTGGCGATACATTGTTTTTAGGTGATGTTGGACGTCCAGATTTAGCTCAGAAAGCTGCACATATGACACAGGAAGAATTAGCAGGTTTGTTATATGAAAGTTTGAACAATAAAATTATGCCTTTGGCCGATGATGTAATTGTTTTTCCTGCTCATGGTGCAGGTAGTGCATGCGGTAAAAACATGATGAAAGAAACTGTTGATACTTTGGGTAATCAAAAACGTATGAACTATGCATTAAACCAGCCCAATAAAGAAGCATTTATTAAAGCTGTAACAGATGGTTTAACACCACCTCCTGCTTATTTTGGATTGAATGTAGCTATGAATAAAACAGGATACGATAGTTTTGATGATGTGTTGAACAATGGCATGAAAGCCTTATCTGCCAATGAGTTTGAAGTAGCTGCTGAAAATACCGATGCATTGATTTTAGATACCAGAAATAATATTGAATTTTATAAAGGATTTGTTCCGCAATCTATTAATATTGGATTAAATGGAGACTTTGCTCCATGGGTAGGTGCATTAATTATTGATGTTAAACAGCCTTTATTATTGGTTACTGAAGTTGGTTTGGAAGAAGAAACTGTTACTCGTTTAAGTAGAGTTGGTTTTGATAATGTAGTCGGACATTTAAAAGGTGGATTTAACACTTGGTTAGATGCAGGCAAAGAAGTAGATACTGTTGATAGAATTACTACAACAGAATTTGAAAAAGATTTTGAATTAGGAAAAGATAAATTGGTTGATTTAAGAAAAGAATCTGAATATGCTGCCGAACATGTAGAAGATGCATACAATCGTCCGTTGAATTATATTAATGATTGGATAAAAGATGTAAATCCTAATGAGCATTTTTATATTCATTGTGCAGGAGGTTATCGTAGTATGATTGCTGCATCTATTTTACAAGCTCGTGGGTATAGAAACTTTACCGAAATTGAAGGTGGTTTTAAAGCAATTGCAGAAACCAATGTTCCTAAAACAGACTTTGTTTGTCAAAGCAAAGTAATGCAAGCATAAGTTGTTTTTAAGCTAAATCAATTAAAATTATAAACCCCCAAATGAAAGATAGGTAGCAATTTTTGCTGCCTTCTTTTTTATTGAGCAACTAGTAAATATTAAAATTCATTTGTAACAAAAGTTACAGTACTACTCTTTTGTCCAAAATAACTTTAGGTGTTATAACTAAATTGATTTAACATGAAAATTTGTACATTATTTCTATCTGCTTTTTTGTATTTCAATACTTATGCACAAACTAATTTTTCAGTATTAGTGCAACCTTATGCAATTCCTCAGCTACCAGGATTACATTCTTATGCTGCAGCACAGTATAATGGAAAATGGATTATTGTTGGAGGAAGAACAGATGGTTTGCATTTACGTCAGCCCTTTAATTCTTTTCCAAGTAGTAGTAATAATACCAATATTTATGTTGTAGATCCAGCAACTAAAAATGTTTGGAGTACTTCTGTTAATACATTATCAGCTACACTTAAAGAGCAGCTACAATCTACTAATATGAATTTTTGTTACGATAATACTAAATTTTATATAGCAGGTGGCTATGGATTTAGTGCAACCAATAATAATCATATAACTTATGCAAGCTTGATTGTTATTGAGATGCAAGGCTTAGTAAATGCAGTAATCAACAATACCGCAATAAATACGCATTTTAGGCAATTGAATAATAATTTATTTGCTATTACAGGCGGACAAATGGCTAAACTAGGCGATATGTTTATTATGGTAGGTGGGCATAAATTTGATGGAAGATACAATCCAAATAGCGGTGGTTCATTTACTCAAAGCTATATCAATCAAATACGAAAATTTAAGTTGATAGATGATGGAATCAATATCAGTATTGGCTATCAAAATTCTATAACAGATGCTGCTGAATTACATAGAAGAGATTACAATATGGTACCTCAAGTATTTCCAAATGGCAAGTTAGGTTATACTGTTTTTTCGGGTGTATTTCAAGTTGCTGCTAATTTACCCTACTTAAATTCTGTTGATATTGATACAATTGGTTATACACCAAATTCAACTTTCACTCAACAATTAAATCATTACCATTCAGGAAAATTGGGTATTTACGATGCCACAGCCAATCAAATGCATTCTATATTTTTTGGTGGGATGGCTCAATATTATTTTGATGCAGGGGGCAATTTAATTCAAGATGATAATGTGCCATTTGTAAGTACCATAGGTAGAGTTACTAGAAAAGCAAATGGCGATATGGTAGAAACCAAGATGGGCGATTTAAATGGTTTTATTGGATCGGGAGCCGAAATGTTTGTTAATCATTCATTACCACATTATGCTAATGAAGTAATTCAATTAAATAATATTGCTCAAGACACTATTCTAGCAGGATATTTAGTAGGTGGCATTGAAAGTAGTGCAGCAAATATTTTTAATATCAATACTGGCACACAGAGCAATGCTTCTAATGCAGTATATAAAGTATTGTTAGTAAAATCTACAACGCTTCCTGTAATATTAGTAAGTTTTAACGGTAAAAAACAAAAAAATGAAATTGTATTAAATTGGAAAACATCAACAGAAACTAATCATCGTTTATTTGAAGTAGAAAAATCAATAGATGGTCAATCATTTACTACCATCAGTTCAATACAAGGAAGTGGGAATAGTATACAAAATCATAGTTATACTGTTACTGATTTCTCACCTTACAAGGGGATAAACTATTACAGATTGAAAATGGTAAGCGAAAGTGGAAGTTATTCTTATTCAACCATCATCTTAATTACTTTTAATGAAAGTAATAATGGATTTTTATTGTATCCAAACCCTGTTGATGAAAAACTGATGGTTGAGTTTACAGAAAATATAAATGGTGTTGCAAATTTAAAAATTATTGATTTCTTTGGTAAAATTATTACAGAAGAATCAATTAAAATAAGAGGTAAACAACTAGCGTTAAATGTACATCAACTTAACAAAGGAACTTATGTTTTACAAATTGAAATTGAAACTAAAAAATATACTAGTCGATTTTTAAAAAAATAATTATTCCAGTAAAAATGTCATTTCAATCAGTCTTTCAATTATTAAGGTTTTCAGCAACTTAAATCAAAATGCAACAAGGGTTACTTCATAATAAGCATCAATTTGCATTACTGGTACTAGTGAATGCCTTTGTTGGTGCAATGATTGGTTTAGAAAGATCTGTTTTATCTAACTTTGGTAAAACAGTATTTTCATTAGATGGAAATTTTATTTTACTCTCTTTCATTGTAGCATTTGGATTAAGTAAAGCCATTAGTAATTATTGGGTAGCTTACTTGTCAAAAACAGTTACAAGAAAAAATATATTACTCTTAGGTTGGTTAGTTGCAATACCAGTACCTTTTTTGCTAATGTATGCACCCAATTGGAATTGGATTATTGCAGCCAATATTTTATTGGGCATTAATCAAGGATTGGCTTGGAGTACAACTGTTATTATGAAAATTGATTTAGTTGGTGAAAAAGACAGAGGCTTTGCAATGGGCATTAACGAGTTTGCAGGTTACTTATCTGTTGGTGTTGCAGCTTGGTTGGCTAGCGTTATTGCATCTAAATATGGATATGCATTTTTCCCTTTTATTCCCGGAATAGTTTTTGTTTTTTTAGGTTTAGTAACAACAATTTTTTGGGTAAAAGATACAGCCCCATTTGTTCAACAAGAGTCTAAAACAAGTACTGTTCCATTACTCAAAAATGTATGGAAAGAAACAAGTTTCAAACATAGAAATATTAGTACCGTTTCTTTAAATGGCATGATGAATAATTTAAATGATGCTGTAGCTTGGGGTGTTATTCCTTTATTACTTATAACCAATAATTTCACAATTGCACAAATAGGAATGGTAGCAGCAGTTTATCCAATTACTTGGGGCGTTTCACAAATTTTTACAGGTAAATTAGGCGATACCTTTTGCAAAAAACAACTTATTACAACAGGTATGTTATTACAATCCCTTGCATTATTGTTGTTTGTATTTTTTACATCTTATATTATACTATTAATAGCATCATTTTTATTGGGTTTAGGTACGGCTTTGGTGTATCCAAATTTTTTAAGTGTGGTTGCCGAAAATACACATCCAACTCAACGAGCAAAAACTTTAAGCATATTTCGTTTTTGGAGAGATATGGGCTATGTAATTGGAGCATTAATAAGTGGAGTTCTTATTAACTATGTAGGTATGCAAAATACCATTCTTGTTGTAGCTTCATTAACAGCATTTGCAGGAATTCTGGCTCATTACAGAATGTGCTGTACTAAAAAACTTTTATGGAACTCTGAAGTTTGTGTTACTGATTTGGCTGCAACTTCTACTTTACAACATGCTTATTAAAGCCTTTTAGGCAACTGTAACCTTTGTTACCAAAATGGCTTTTTTTGCTATTTACATTTGCATCAATTAAATAAACAAGTAAAATTTATATTGTATGAATTTCTTTCAAAATTTATTTGGCGGTAGCCAAACAGTTGATTTAAAAAATATTATAGATAAAGGAGCTTTTTTAGTAGATGTTAGAGAACCTAGTGAATTTGCAAGTGGCAGTGTTAAAGGTGCTGTAAATATTCCATTAGGTACTATTCCAACTCAATTAAGCCAATTCAAAAGCAAAGAAAATATTGTTGTATTTTGTAGAAGTGGAAATCGTAGCGGTCAAGCAAAACAATTCTTAGAACAAAGTGGTATTGCAAATGTAGTTAATGGTGGTACTTGGGAAAATGTAAGTCAGTATGTAGGTTAGTATATCATTTATTTTTTGAATAATATTTCAACAATGGAAAAATTAAAAATTCTTATTCCAACCGATTTTTCAGTGCAGGCAGAATTTGCCTATTTAATGGTGAAAAGATTGGAAGAAAAAATTGCAACCGAAATTCATTTTGTACATGTACTGCCAGTACCAGATACTGTAACAATGGATGCTAATGGAACCATACAAACATGTGGTGAAATTGACGTACAATTTGTAGTGCAACAAAAAGAAATAGCCCAACGTAAATTGGCCAACCTCTCTACATTATATGGAGCAAATATTCAAAGCCATTTAGTGCTTGGAAAATTAACCGATGGTATTTTGAATTTTTCTCAACAACATCATTTTGATTTAATTGTGATGGGTACTAAAGGAGCATGGGGGTTAAAAGAAAAAATATCGGGTTCTGAAACACAAATTATTGCTCGTCGTTCAAGTATTCCGGTATTAAGTTTAATGTGCGATAGAAGCGAATTGAAAATTGAACACATTTTATTGGTTCATAATTTTAATAATCCTGCAAACGAGAATTTGGCTTTACTACACAAACTCATTATAGCGTTTAATACGCAATTGCATTTGTTGCAAATAACTTCTTACAATTTAAGTGAAGAGCAATTGACTATTGAAAACAATATGAAAAAATTTGCCGAACTAAATGGTATTGAAAATTATGTTTGTCATGTACTCAATGATAAAGATGTAGAAAACGGTGTTATTCATTTTACACAAATGTTTACTGCCGATATTGTTTGTATTGGTACTCATGGAAAGGGAGGATTGCTTCATGCAAGTGCAACAGAAAAGTTAATTAATCATTTATTTAAACCTATTATATCATTTCACTTAAATAAATCATCTGTATAAAAAATGAAAGAAGTTATAACACAAACTTGGAGTTGGTGGTTTTCAGGAACGTTGATTGCTTCTATAATGTTTTTCTTATTGTATTTTGGTCAATCGTTTGGTTTTTCTTCTAACTTAAGAACAATTTGCTCTGCAGCTGGCTTAGGAAAAAGAACCAAATTTTTTGATTTTAATTGGAAAACACAAATTTGGAATTTAGTTTTTTTAGTAGGAGCAATCATTGGTGGTTTTATTGCTCATGAGTTTTTATCTACTGATGCTCCCGTTCAAATTTCATCAGCTACTATTCAAGATTTAAGCAAATTAGGTATTGCTGCTCCAGCATCTTTACAACCTGCAGAATTATTTAGTTTAGAAGCAATTTTTTCTGTAAAAGGCTTTCTGGTATTGGCTTTTGGAGGTTTAATGGTAGGCTTTGGATCTAGGTATGCAGGTGGTTGTACATCTGGTCATGCAATAAGTGGATTATCTGATTTACAGTTTCCATCCTTTGTTGCAGTAATTGGTTTTTTTATTGGTGGATTAATTATGACATTTTTCATTTTACCTATTATATTCTAAATCTATGAAATTTATAAAGTTTTTAATATTAGGAATTGTTTTTGGAATTGTGATGGCAAAATCTGAAGCTATCTCTTGGTTTAGAATTCAAGAAATGTTTCGCTTTCAAGCTTTTCACATGTATGGTATTATTGGTACTGCTGTTATATTGGGTGTAATTGGTGTAGCATTAATTAAGAAATTTAAGGTTAGAGATTACCATGGCAACCCCATTATGTTTTATCCAAAAGATAAATCATTGCCACGTTACTTATTAGGTGGAATTATCTTTGGTTTGGGTTGGGCTTTAAGTGGTGCTTGTCCTGGACCAATGGTGGTAAATATTGGTTATGGATTTTTATCAATGATCATTGTATTCTTCTTTGCAATTGTAGGTACTTATTTATACGGTGTTATTAAAGATAAATTGCCACACTAAAAATGGTGAGCATGTTTTAAAAATTACATGCACATCCAACTTACACTACTACATTACTTCTATAGAAATAGAATCATTATGAAGCAATTACTTCTTGCAATAGCAATATTGCTTATAGGAAAAAATATGTTTGCCCAACATCAAGAATTGAGTGAAAAACCAGAAATGTATAAAGGCAAAAAAACAACACCAATTGATACTACATCTTTATTGTCTGCATTTAAGAGAGGTACTATAAATGGTCATTTTAGATATTTTTTTATGTCTACTAACAATCATAAAAATCTAACTGATTATTTTGCTAATGCTGCTGGTGGAGGTATTAGATTTGAAACAGCCCTATTTCACAAATTTCAGTTTGGCGTAAGTGGCTTCTATACATTTAATATTGGTTCGTCTGATTTAGGTAAACAAGATTCAACAACAAGACAAACAAGCAGATACGAAATTGGATTATTTGATATTGAAAATCCTTACAATACAAAAGATATTGATAGGTTGGAAGAATTGTTTTTAAAATATCATTATAAAAAATCTACAATCACATTTGGGCGACAACTCATTAATTCGGCTTTTATTAATTTACAAGATGGAAGAATGAGACCAACAGGTGTTGAAGGGTTAATGATTGAATTAAATGAAATAAAAAACACCAAAATTGAAGCAGGTTGGTTGTATGCTATTTCTCCTAGAAGTACAACAAAATGGTTTGATATTGGTGAATCTATTGGTATTTATCCAACTGGTGTTAATGTTGATGGTTCAAAATCTCAATATGCTAATAATGTTGAAAGTAAAAATGTACTCATGCTGAATACACATGTTCAGCCTTCGGCTAATCTTAAATTACATGCATACAATATTTGGGTGCAAAATGTTTTTAATACAACTATGTTTCAGATTGATTATACAAAAGAAACAATCAATCATCAATCAATATTTGCATCAGCACAAGTCATTTATCAGTATGCATTGCACAATGGTGGTAATGAAGAATTAGGAAAGTCTTATGTAGAAAAAAATGCCCATACTTTAACCTATGGAGCAAGAGTTGGCATAAAAAATAATCACTGGAATGTTAGCTTAAATTACAATAGAATAACCAATAGTAATCGTTACTTAATGCCAAGAGAGTGGGGTAGAGAGCCCTTTTTTACTTTCTTGCCAAGAGAAAGAAATGAAGGCTTAGCAAATGTGCATGCAGTAATGGGTAAAGTGAATTATGTGTTTCCTAAAAAGCAAATAAATACATCTTTAGGTGTAGGTTATTATCACTTACCAAGTGTAAATAATTTTGCACAAAACAAATATGGCTTGCCTTCATACACACAATTAAACTTTGATACCCATTATATTTTTAGTGGTATGTTAAAAGGTTTAGAAGCACAACTATTGGTAGTTGGTAAATTAAACTCTGGTAATATCTACAATAATAAAAAATACGAAATAAACAAAGTGAATATGCTTATGGTTAATTTCGTTCTGAATTATCACTTTTAACTATGAGAGCAAATTTAGAAGCTACTTTCGATCCTGCTTTAGTTACTGAAATGTACCAATTTGGTGTAATTACCAATTATAAAGAAGGTGATGTAATTATGGATTATGGCAAATACATAAGAATGATGCCAATGGTATTACAGGGTACTATTAAAGTGTATAGAATGGATGAAGATGGTAATGAAATTTTATTATACTATTTATCAAGTACCGAGAGTTGTTCTATGGCTTATAGTTGTTGTGTAGAAGCTAAAAAAAGTGAAGTAAAAGCCATTGCCGAAGATGATGTTGAACTATTAGCAATACCACATATAAAATTAGACGAGTGGCTATGTAAATATCCAAGTTGGAAAAATTACATCATGCGTAGTTTTAATATTCGTTTTTTAGAGCTGCTAAAATCTATTGAAAGTATTGCATTTCATAAATTAGATGAACGTTTAATAGCTTACCTAAAAGAAAAACAACGGTTAACAGGTTCTAGCGTTATAAAAGCTTCACATTATTTAATTGCCGATGAATTGGCTACTTCAAGAGTGGTAATTTCTAGATTATTGAAGCAATTAGAAAACGACAAAAAAATTATTTTGTATCGTAATGAAATAAAGTTGATGAAAGAATTGTAAATACTTCGTCTATTTTAACTTGAGTTGCTTTTTGATTGTTGAAATTTTTTGTTTGAATACTTCCAAATCTTGAATTTCTTGTTGTATAAAACTGTTATTGGCTAATTTGCCCATTACTTCATCCATTTCTGCTTGAGTATCGTACACCATTTTTCTAAAATCGTTTTCGTAATCTTTTGCTCTTGTGTTGTAAATTCCTTTAGACATCCAAGTTTTTGTACTTACGGCTTTTTGTAATATTTCATTAAAATACACTGTATCTAATTGACTCATTTTTTTATTGTCTAACGCCAAGATACAACCAATTGCATG
This sequence comes from Asaia bogorensis, assembly GCA_943371535.1. GTDB lineage: Bacteria > Bacteroidota > Bacteroidia > Chitinophagales > Chitinophagaceae > UBA1930. The sequence goes on from CALRVE020000005.1 coordinate 50,964, forward strand.
TTGTAATTTTTGTGTTGCATACACAGATGATTGTGTTGTATAAAATTGATGAATAGCATCCCAAGATTTAATGCTGCCTTTTTTTATTTTTTCTTTTAATGAAGCTACTGTGCTTGTAGGCATTAGTTGACCACCAATATTTAACCATTCGTTTTTTACAGATTTTGCTGGAAATGCTTTTACTACATCATTCCAATTTTTAAGAGCATGTTGTGCAATAAAATCTACAGCTTGAGTAGTAAAATAATAATAAATAAGTTCTTTATAGGTTTGATAAGCTTGAGCAGCTTTTATAATAATTACTTTTCTTTTTGAATTTTCAAAATTGTCAACCGTAACTTCTAAACTATTTACTGTTGCGATATCTTCTGTTAATAGTTTTTTTCCAGTTTCAATACAAACTTGTTTTGAAGTGTTTTTTTGGTTTTGTTTATGTAAATAACTTTTGCCAACTGCCTCTTCTAAAATAGTAATAGCATTGAATATTTCGTTTACTGTATCAGGAGCTAAATATTCATACTCTATATGTTGAGTTCTTTCTAAACGTTTATCTCTATCTACATATTTCCAGCTATTTCTTGCCAATGCATACATATTGTATAAAAACCAATAGGCAGGTAAAATAATTAATTCGTTTTTACTTACATCGTTGCTCACTAAACTAAACGGAAGTGGAATATTTAATTCTGCAGGATAATCGCCTTTGGCAATAATAGTGAACGATGCAAACTTACAATTGTGTTTTAAGCTAACACATAATCCTGGCCAAAATCCACGTCCTGCAACAATTTCACCATCTGCAGCTCTTGAGTTATGGTTAGAACCTAATGTTGCACCAGCAGCAATATTACTTTGTCCCATTACCATTGCAGCACATAAAAAAGAGTTATTATGATGTTGTTCATGAGCAGGAAAAATTAATGAATTCAATACTTCACAACAAGAAATGGTTGCGTTATTTCCTAAGTAAGAGTTAATTAATCTTGCTCCATATTTTAGTTGCGAGTGAGAAGCCATTACAAAACGTACTGCTTTTACACCATAAAATAATCGGCAGCCAAAACCAATAATTCCATTTACAATTTCACAGCCTTCGCCAATTTGTGTTTTACCTTCGGCACCAGAGTTAATGGTAATATTTTTTAATTTATTGGCACCTTTTATATAAGCATCTTCACCAATCCAAACGTCTTTAATAATGGCTGTATTTTTTATAACTGTTCTATCGCCAATTTTACCATAGTAACCTCTTAGATTATTAAATTTTGCTTCGGTAAATTCTTTGAATTTTTGTAACAGTTGTTCATCATCTCTGTACTTACTCCATAAGTAAGCATCGCCAGGTAACATACCATTGAATGGTAACACACTTCGCCCACCATTTTCGTTACATATTTCCATCCAAATACGTACACTTTCTTCTTCTTCTTTCTTAATAATACCTACACCAAATTTTGCATGATTGGTAGTTACCAATTCATTTACATTGGTAATTATTACTTCGTTACCTAAAATATAATGCGATAAATAATTTACATTATCAATACAAACATTGTCGCCAAAATCGCAACTAATAATGGTTTAATTATATAAACCAACTGGTACTTTTAAATCGCTAAAGCCTAAGCAAAACGGCTCTAGTTTTCCAATTCTTACTAAGCCATAGAATTTACAGTTTTTTACCAATTCAGGGTTAAAAGCATCGCTCACTAAAATGTTATTCCAATTATCGCTGGTGTTTCTATTTCTTACCAATACTTCAATTTCGTAAGCCGAAAGTTGGCGATAATCTATACCACTTCTATTTTGTAAATTCCTTAAGTAATATTCATCCTTACCTTTTGGAATTTGTTGCGTTGGAATAAATCCATATCCTAAGGCAGCAATTGGGCTTTTAACAATGGTATTTTGAGGCATTAGTACTTTATATTTTATTTTTTTGGTAACCAACGGTTGATTCAATGCTCAACTTTAGTGGCGTCGCACTCTTCAACTTTATTTCTTTAATCAACACACAATAAAGAATATAATTTACCAATAATATATTTCAAATTTCAAATCAGTAATCTGCTATTCAACCGTTACACTCTTAGCTAAATTTCTTGGCTTATCAACATCAATGCCTTTAGCAATACCTACATAGTAGCTAAGCAATTGTAATGGAATAGTACTTAATAATGGAGCAATTATTTCATCGGTATCTGGTACAAACATTACATCATTAGCCATTCCTGGAATAATAGTATCACCTTCTGTTGCAACTGCAATTACTTGACCTTTTCTGGCTTTAATTTCTTGTACATTGCTCACAATTTTTTCGTAATACGAATCTTTGGTGGCAACAAATACTACTGGCAAATTTTCATCTACTAAAGCAATAGGACCATGTTTCATTTCTGCTGCAGGATAACCTTCTGCATGTATGTAAGAAATTTCTTTTAGTTTCAAAGCTCCTTCTAGTGCTACTGGAAAGTTATAACCACGACCCAAGAATAAAAAGTCTTTTGCATCTTTATACTTTTCGGCAATGGCTTTAATGTTGCTGGTATCTTTTAAAATTTCTTTTACCTTTTCTGGTACTGCATGTAAATCATTCATTAGCTGAATGTAGCGATCATGTGTAATGGTTTTTTTAGCATAAGCAATTTTTAAAGCCATCATGCTTAACACAGCTAACTGACCAGTAAACGCTTTTGTACTTGCAACACCAATTTCATGACCTGCGTGTGTATAAGCACCTGCATGGCTAATACGTGCAATACTGCTACCTACAACATTCACCACACCAAAAATAAATGCACCTTGTTCTTTGGCTCTTTCTAGTGCAACTAAAGTATCGGCAGTTTCACCACTTTGAGAAATAGCTACAATTACATCTCCTTTATTAATAATGGGATTTCTATATCTAAATTCACTAGCATATTCAACTTCAACTGGTATTCTGCACAACTCCTCAATCATGTATTCAGCAATTAATCCTGCATGCCAACTTGTACCACAAGCTACTATTACAATTCGTTGTGCATTGACTAAAGCATCTAAATTATTTTCAATGCCACCCATCATTATTTGTCCTGTTTCGGGCAATAATCTTCCTCTTAAACAGTCATGAATGGTTTCGGGTTGTTCATGTATTTCTTTCAACATAAAATGTTCGTAACCACCTTTTTCAATAGCTGCTAATTCCATGTCTAATTTGGTAATAAAAGGCGTTTGCTTTTCGTTGCCCAAATTTTTTAAAATCAATTCATCGGGCTTTACAATTGCAATTTCATAATCGTTTACATACACCACTTCTTTGGTGTACTCAATAATGGGTGATGCATCGCTAGCTAAAAAATGCTCTCCTTTGCCAATGCCAATTACTAATGGACTGCCTTTTCTTGCAGCAATAATGGTATCTGGTTCATCTTCACTAATTAACAAAATACAATAAGCCCCAACAATTCTTTTCAATGCAATACGTAAAGCCTCTTCTAAAGTACATTCATTATTTTTTTGAATGTCTTCAATAAAATTTAATAAAACTTCTGTATCGGTATCACTATGAAAAATATAGCCTTTGTTAATGAGCTCTTGTTTAATGGGAGCATAATTTTCAATGATACCATTGTGTATCATTGCTAGCTTTTTATTATTGCTTAAATGAGGATGAGCGTTTCTATCGCTTGGTTCACCATGGGTGGCCCAACGTGTATGACCAATGCCAATATGTGCATGCATATCTATGCCAACAACACTTTCTTCTAACTCTGCAACTTTACCTTTTTTCTTATATACTTTTAATCCTTGTTCATTTTTTAGGGCAACACCACTACTATCATATCCTCTATATTCTAACCTTTTTAATCCTTTTAAAATTACAGGATAAGCTTCTCTAGAACCAATGTATCCAACTATTCCACACATATTTTTTGTATTAAGGGTTTAAAAATTTATTACTTCAATAAGCACTTTTTAAAAACGTATTCTAGCGAGTAAAAGTATAAAAAGTGAAAGCAATATCAGTTGAATTTGAAAAAATACAACTACTAAATTTTTTCTGCGTTTTGTTGCAATATTTTACATTTCAAACTGCAATAGTTTGCGTTTAATTGTAGCAACAAAGTGGTTGACCTTTTTTTGAAAATTTCTTACAATAATCCTTCCTCTGCAAAAGAAAAATATCCTTCTTCACTAACAATAATGTGATCTAATACTTTTATGTCTAAAAATTGTGCAGCTTGTTTTAATTTTTCTGTTAGTAACTCGTCTTGTCGGCTTGGTTTTAAGTTACCACTAGGGTGGTTATGGCTAAGTACAATACTAGTGGCATTATTGGCCAATGCATTTTTAAAGATAATTCTAGGATCGGCAATAGTGCCAGTAATTCCACCTTCACTTACTATTTCGTGATGTAATACTTTGTTAGATTGGTTCAAATACATTACCACAAACACTTCATGTTTATAATATTGATATTGGGCTTTTAAAAAAGCTGCCATGTCTTTGGTAGATAAAATTTTTTCTTTTGTATTTGCCAAAGCATTTCTTCTAACTCCTAACTCTAAAGCAGCAGCAATAGCAATAGCTTTAGCTGGCCCTATGCCTTTAACATGCAGTTGTAATATTTCTTTAACCGTTAATTTGGCTAGTTTTTGCAAATCATTGTTGTTTTTTTGTAGCAATTCTTTGGCTAAATCAACTGCACTTTTGTCTCTTGTTCCATTGTTCATTAAAATAGCCAAGAGCTCAGAATTGCTGAGTGCTTGCGTACCTTTCAATAATAATTTTTCACGAGGTTGATCGTCTTCGTTCCAATCTTTTATACCAGCCATGATTGTATTTTTTTTATTAATTAGGTAATTACTGTAACAAACAAATAAAACTTTCCCATAAAAATCCACAAAATCAAACATAATAAAAAATCATATTTCTAACTACGCTTGTTAAGTTTATCTTCGCAGCACATTCTACTGTTATGATGAATCCTACTGTAAAAATTTTTTCAGGCACAGGTTCTCAAAAGTTAGCCGAAAAAATAGCCTTACGTTTTGGTACTCCTTTAGGAAAAGTAAACATTCAAAAGTTTAGTGATGGTGAATTTCAGCCCATTTTTTTAGAGAGTATTCGTGGCGATTATGTTTTTTTAGTGCAAAGTACATTTGCCCCTACCGAAAATTTGATGGAATTATTGTTGATGATTGATGCTGCAAAACGAGCATCGGCTCATAGAATAGTAGCTGTAATTCCTTATTATGGTTTTGCAAGACAAGATAGAAAAGACAAACCCCGTGTTGCAATTGGTAGCAAACTTATTGCTACTTTACTAGAAGCCGCAGGTGCACATAGGGTAATTACCATGGATTTGCATGCACCACAAATTCAAGCTTTTTTTGATATTCCTGTAGACCATTTAGATAGCAGTGCCATTTTTATTCCTTACATAGAACAATTAAAATTGGGCAATTTAACTTTTGCAGCTCCCGATGTTGGTAGTACCAATCGTGTACGTGAAGTAGCTAGTTATTTTAATGCCGAAATGGTGATTTGTGATAAACATAGAAAACGAGCCAACGAAATTGCTAGCATGGTGGTAATTGGTGATGTAAAAGACCGAGACATTGTTTTAATAGATGATATTTGCGATACTGGTGGAACCCTTGCAAAAGCTGCTGGCCTATTAAAAGAGAAAGGAGCAAAAAGTGTAAGGGCATTTTGTACACATCCTGTACTAAGTGGTAAAGCTTATGAAAATATTGAAAATAGTGTGTTAGAAGAATTGGTGGTTTGCGATACCATTCCTTTAAAGCATGAAAGCAAAAAAATTAAAGCCATTTCGGTTGCCGATTTATTCGCCATTGCCATACGTAATGCTTACGAAAATAAAAGTATTACCAGCTTATTTGTACATAGCCAGTTGAGGGGGAGGGATAAGTAAGGTGTGCAGTTTAGTAGTTTAAATAGTTTAGGGAGTTTACAAAGTAAACTCCCTTTTTGATTTTTAGGAGGATGTAATAACCTCAAAATCAATTGATTAATAAACTTTTAAACTTCATAAACTTTTAAACTTCAAACCAGTTCATTTTCCCTTACTTTTGCACTCCAAAATTTAAAAAAATGAAAACAGTTACAATCGAAGGACAACTGAGGACCGAATTTGGCAAAAAAGCCACCCGCCAAGTACGCTCTCAGGATGCAGTGCCAGCTGTAATTTACGGGGGTGCTCAGGAAATTAATTTTTCTGCATCTGCTAAAGCTTTTAAACCATTGGTTTATACAGCCGAATTCCAAATTGCAGAAGTAAATATTGATGGCAAAACTTACAGAACTATTCTGAAAGATTTGCAATTTGACAAAGTTTCTGATGCGTTAATACACGTAGACTTGTTAGAGTTAGTAGAAGACAAAAAAGTAATTGCAACTTTACCATTAAAGTACACTGGTAATTCTATTGGTGTAAAAGATGGCGGTAAATTGGTAATTAAAATGAAGTCGGTTAAGGTAAAAACTTTACCTAAGTATTTAAAAGAGTTTATTGAAGTAGATATCAGCAATTTACAAATCAATGAGAACTTAAGAATTGAAAATATACCTGCTGAAAACATGGAAGTAATGAACTCTCCACGTATTCCTATTGCATCGGTAGTAATGACTCGTCAGTTAAAGCAAGAAGCAACAGAAGAAAAGAAGAAATAAAACACTCAAATATTTCTATACCACCCCACATTTTGTGGGGTTTTTTTATGCCAATGTTGGAAATGTAAAAGCAAATTCGCTCACTTTGCCTAACCCAGTTTGTACTTGAATGGTTCCAAGTTTTTGGTTTCATAGTATCAACGTAAAATGTTACTTGAATACTATATTGGCATTTACATCAATAAACTTTAAACGCTCTTTTCTATAAAACTATTGATTACCTGATTATTTTTGTTGTATGAGTAAGTTTTTAATAGTTGGTTTAGGAAACATTGGAAATGAGTATAAACACACCCGTCATAATATTGGATTTGATGTTGTTGAAGCATTTGTGTTAAAACATGGCGGATTTTTTAAACTAGATCGTTTAGCAGAAGTGGCAGAGGTTAAATGGAAAGGAAAAATATTTATTTGTATAAAACCTACAACTTACATGAACTTAAGTGGCAAAGCATTTAAGTTTTGGTTAGATAAAGAAAAAATAACTGTAGAAAATACTTTAACCATTGTTGATGATTTGGCTTTGCCTGTAGATAAAATTAGATTGAGAGGTAGTGGCAGCGATGCTGGGCATAACGGATTGAAAGACATACAATTAATGTTAGGAACCGATCAATATCCAAAGCTTCGTTTTGGTATTGGTAATAATTTTCAAAAGGGAATGCAAGCCGAATTTGTACTCAGTAAATGGTTGCCAACAGAACAAATATTAGTGAATAAAAAAATTGAGAAAAGTGTAGAAATTATAGAATCATTTGCTGCTATTGGAATAGAAAGAACCATGAATACCGTAAATAATTTAAGCTTTACATAATAAAATGGGGTAAATATCTGTTATTAGCTGAGCAGAAAATAGAATGTAAGCAACACTATTGCCTAAACTGCATCATTTCTATGATGTTTTTGTCAAAAGTTGCTTAGTTATTATTTTAAACAGCGAACCATGAAAATATTTTGTGTTGGCAGAAACTATGTAGATCATGCAAAGGAATTGGGTAACGATATACCTGATGAACCTGTAATTTTTATGAAGCCCAAAAGTGCTTTATTACAATCTCATACGCCTTTTTATTATCCCGAATTTTGTAACGAGCTACATTATGAAGTTGAATTGGTATTACGAATTTGCAAAAACGGCCGTTATATTCCCGAACGTCAGGCTAATAAATATTACAATGCAATTTCTGTAGGTATAGATTTTACAGCAAGAGATATTCAAAACGAATTAAAAAAGAAAGGATTGCCTTGGGAAAAAGCCAAGGCTTGGGACAATAGTGCAGTTATTGGTAAATGGATAGATACCACTCCTTCAATACTAAAAGCCCCTATTAATTTTTCTTTAAAAAATAATGGAGCTATTGTTCAACAAGGATTAAGTGATGATATGATGTTTTCTTTTGATCAAATCATTGCACATATTTCTAATTACTTTTCTTTAAATATTGGCGATGTTGTTTTTACAGGAACACCATCTGGTGTGGGTGAATGTGTTGTAGGAGACGTATTAGAAGGTTTTTTTGAAGCCGATAAAATGTTTGAATTAGAAATTAAATAAAGATAGGAACGTAGATGACACTGATTAGGCGGATGATTGCAGATTTTTAAAAAATGTATTCATCAGAAGTGCTTGTTAGAAAATATACAATCAGCTATTAAACACTAAAAAATTCAAAGAATACTTCATACTTTTTGGGTGGAAAACTTCAATACAACTGAAAACTTCTTACCATAATTATTTTGATAAATAAGTTGTAAGATATTTACCGTAATGCAAAATCTGGAATTACTTTTAAAAGCATATAAGTTAATGGTTACAGCAAAAGCCATGTGTGATACTTATGATACTAATAGAAGCATTTGTAAATATGTACATTCCTCTTCTCGTGGGCACGAAGCCATACAAATTGCTACAGGCTTGCAGTTACAACAACAAGATTGGGTAAGCCCTTATTACAGAGACGATAGCTTAATGCTTTCAAGCGGTTTTACGCCTTACGAATTAATGTTACAATTATTGGCAAAAAAAGATGATCCCTTTAGTGGTGGAAGATCTTATTATTGTCATCCTTCTAATAAAGATGGGGTTCGTCCTTCTATCATTCATCAAAGTAGTGCAACTGGCATGCAAGCTATACCAACCACTGGTTTAGCACAAGGTGTTCAGTTTATAGAAAAATATCATTCAACTATTCTTAAAAAAGGTATTCATGAAGAACTGCCAGTAGTGGTTTGTTCCTTTGGCGATAATAGCATTACCGAAGGCGAAGTAAGTGAAGCATTTCAGTTTGCAGTATTGAAACAATTGCCCATTATTTATTTGGTGCAAGACAATCAATGGGGCATTAGTGTAAGTGCAGAAGAAGCAAGAGCCATGAATGCTTTTGAATATGCAGCAGGTTTTAAAGGATTAAAAAGAATGCAATGCGATGGTAGCGATTTTGTAAGAAGTTACGAAACCATGCAAGCAGCATTTGAATATGTACGTAACGAACGTAAACCCATTTTAATACATGCAAGAGTGCCTTTATTAGGGCATCATACAAGCGGAGTTAGAAAAGAGTTTTATAGAACAAGAGAAGATTTATTGAAACATGGTTTATACGATCCTATTCCTAAATTAAGAATGTTTCTAACTGGTATTGGATTAAATGAACATGAAATAAATGAAGTTGAAAGTGCAGCATCAAAAGAAGTTGCCGAAGCTTTTGCAAAAGCTCAATTGGCTGATGAGCCAACCGAAAATTTAGTAAAAAATCACATATTTGCTCCAACGCCCATTAAAGAAGAAGTTGGTATTAGAGCACCTAAAAGTGGTGAAAAAAATATAATGGTAGATGCAGCTTTGCATGCCATAGAAGAAATTATGCAGGATTATCCTGAAGCTATTGTTTATGGTCAGGATGTTGGTAAACGCTTAGGTGGTGTGTTTAGAGAAGCAGCAACATTAGGTGAAAAATTTGGCGATCATCGAGTATTTAATACAGCTATTCAAGAGGCTTATATTGTAGGAAGCACAATTGGAATGAGTGCAATGGGTTTAAAACCAATTGTTGAGGTTCAATTTGCCGATTATATTTATCCAGCATTAAATCAGTTGGTAACTGAAGTTTCTAAAAGTTGTTATTTAAGTAATGGAAAGTTTCCAGTGCAAATGATTTTGAGAGTGCCAATTGGTGCTTATGGAGGAGGTGGTCCTTACCATAGTGGAAGTATAGAAAGTACATTGCTTACATTTAAAGGCATTAAAGTTTGTTACCCAAGCAACGCTGCAGATATGAAGGGATTAATGAAAGCAGCTTTCTTAGACCCTAATCCTGTTATTATGTTAGAACATAAAGGATTGTATTGGAGTAAAGTGCCAGGTACAGAAGATGCTAAAACCATTGAACCATCTAAAGACTATATTTTACCATTAGGCAAAGCCAATATAGTAGTTGCTGCAAGTGCAGAAAAAATAAAACGAGGTGAAACTGTTTGTGTCATAACTTATGGTATGGGTGTGTATTGGGCAAAAGCAGCTGCTGAAAAATTGGCTAACCTACATAACGATTGTAAAGACGCAATTGAAATAGTTGACTTAAGAACTTTATATCCATTAGATGAAGAGTTGGTATTTAATAGCGTAAGAAAACATGGCAAAGTGTTAGTACTTACCGAAGAGCCATTAAATAATTCATTTGCCGAAGCATTATCGCTTAGAATTAGTAATTATTGTTATCACTTTTTAGATGCTAAAGTTGAAGTAATGGGAGCATTAAACTTACCTGCTGTACCAATTAATTTAACACTAGAAGCTGCCATGTTGCCAACTGCAAATAAAGTTACAGAACGGTTAGAAAAACTGTTGAAATACTAGGGACAATTAAGAATTAAAAACGCTCATAGTTTAAATATTCTACTCAATACCGCTATTTACTGTTAACTTAGAACAATGAAGTTGATAATTACTATATTAATTTCAATTCTCATCAACCCAACTATTCAGTATAAATTACTGCATGCTCAAAATATTGCAACCTTTGTAGATTCAATCTTACAACATAAAACCATTAAGCTACCTGTTTACGAACCCACTACTAAAAACTTTGAACGTAAGTTTTTTACAATGGAATTTTGTAAAAGCAAATTTGTAGATACTACAGGAATGTATGTACTTCAAAATGCCGATATTTTATCTATCAATTTAATCTTCACCGATTATCCTTCTAGCCTAGATTTAAAACCTTTAAACCGTAGTAGGTTTATTCAATTGAATAAATATTTGCCCAATGCCATTCTAAATAAGAACACACAGTGGCTGGTTATTAGACAAATGAATGGGTACGATAAAAATTCGGCTAAAGACATGTTTCATGGCTTTGTAATTAATTACAGGCTACCAATAGCCGATAAAGAACGTAAGCAGGAAATTGATTATGTGAAATTTGTTACACCCGATCCTATACCTGAGCCAGAGGAAGAAGTGGTTGAAAAAATTCCTGCCAAAAAAGAAAAAGTAAGGCATTGGGATGTTATTAGAAATGGTGAAACCAAATACAATATTTTATTAGATCGTTTCATTAAAAAAATTAGTACTACTAAACAGAAAGTAGACGAAGAGTTTTTAAAAAGAGATACAATTGTTGTTTTAACTCGTAAAGATGCTTTGCGTTTTAAATTAATTAATGGAAAAGAGCAAGAACTAGATAATAAAAAAGATACTTTATACTTTTTGTTAGATGCATTGCCTAAAAAAGTAGAACATATTCCACCAAGAGTTAAACCTAAAGTTGTACTTAAGAAAGATTCTACTTTTTTTAATATAGTTGGGCGAAATCAATTTAAAAACATGTTGGTAGTAGCCGATGTTACTACAAGCATGAATCAATATAATGCTCAAATAGTTCAATGGATAGCCATGCAAACCAATCAACAAAATTTAAAAGCCTTGGTTTGTTTTAACGATGGCGATGGCAAACAAACAGAACACAAAATAATTGGTGCAACTGGTGGTATTTATGGAGAAGTTTTTTCTTCTCCAACACAAATTGGTGATTTAATTGTAAACATTATGCATAAAGGCAGTGGTGGAGATATTGCCGAAAATAATTGTGAAGCACTAATAAAGGCAATAAGCATGTTTAATAACTATGAAGATGTTGTATTAATTGCCGATAGTTGGTCGCCGGTAAGAGATATTGAGCTATTGCCTCAAATAACCAAACCCATAAAAATTATTGTTTGTGGAAACGATTTAGGCCCACATCCCGATTATGTTTCTATTGCATATTTTACAAACGGTAGTTTACATTTTATAGATGGAGATGTAACTAATTTTTCCCTACTCAAAGAAAACAAAATCATGAACATTAAAGGCACAAATTATATTCTAAAAAATGAGAGAGTAGCTTATGCTTTAAAATAATCAACTATTTTGTAATTCTTCTCATTTCATTAAAACTTAAATCCATTAATTCAAAACGTTGGGCAGCATTGGGTAAATAAAAGTGCCACCATTCTGTATCTAAAGGTAAAAAACCTTGATTACGCATAGCATCAATTAAAGTAGTTCTATTTCTTAATACTGTTGGTGTAAGTTGCATATAATTTAAATGAGCTTTTTCGGTAAAATCGTCATAAGGTGTAGGCATTTCAAGTTCTTCACCTGTTTTTAGATTATATAAAGTTAAGTCTACCGCAGCACCACGATTATGACCACTGCCTTTTGCAGGATTTGCAGCATATCTTTCATCGGGTACAACTTCCCACATTTTTTTGGTAATGGCATATGGTCGGTAAGCATCAAAAATTTTCAAGCCGAAGCCGTGTTGTTGAAGTTCTATGGCAACTTTATGTAAAGCTTCGGCAGCTTCAATTCTCATAAAAGCATCGGGGTTAGTGTATAAAACTTGCTTGGTGAAGTTATTTGTAGTTGCATATTTCCAATCAAATATTACATTAGGCACATATTGACGTAGAGGAACCATTTTTTTTGTAGAATCGGTTTTGAGTAAAAAATTATAGTATCCAACCTTATCAATTACTTGTAAGCCATATTCGTTTTTGCTTATTTTTAAGGGGTTTAATGTACAAGATTCTAAGAAAAGCAACAATAAACTGCCATATTTTACAAAGTCCATGCTTGAAATTTTAACAGCCAATTTACATAAATAATTTTGTTACTGCTGTAAAATGGTATAAACAAGTACACAAATAATTAATAATCATTTTTCAGATAATAACAATACACCCTTATTTTTGCAGAATCAATAAAACACGTTATGAAGAAAATAATCCTGTCTTTACTAGCTCTATGCTTAGTAGGTGCAACATTTGCCCAAACAGCAACAACCCCTAGCTACAAAAAAAGACCAACCCTTAGTGTAAACTTTTTTTTGAAAGATTTTAAAACTCCTGATCGTATTGGAGGAAGCTCATTAGCATCTGTTTTAAATAACAAGCAGTGGGCAAAACCGTCTGAAATGACTCCAGGAATTAGTGTTGGATACTTTCAAGGTTTATCTGAACATGTAGATTTTATGGCCAACTTAGGCGGCACTTTTGTTGACTATCCTTTCTTGGGTCGTCCAAAATTAAATGCAGAAAAGTTTTTAGTTGAGTTAGATGCTAACTTAAATCTAAAATTAGTAAGCGATAATTATGCGGTGGTCCCTTTCTTATCTGCAGGTGCAGGTTTAAGTATGCATGGTGGTAATTATTTTGGAGCTTACATACCTGTTGGCGGTGGTTTACAATTTAAAATGGGTGATGAAGGTTCTTTCTTATTTACTCAAATGTCTTACAGAATTCCTGTAACAACCAATACTGTAAACTATAATTTCAATTATTCATTGGGTTTAGGTGCTCCTTTAACAGAGAAAAAAGAGCCAGTAAAAATCATTCCTCCGATGCCTCCTAAAAAAGAGGAGCCAAAAGATACTGATAAAGATGGTATTGTTGATAGTTTAGACAAATGTCCAACTGTTGCAGGTATTGCAAAATATCAAGGTTGCCCAATCCCAGATACAGATAAAGATGGTATCAATGATGAGCAAGATAAATGTCCTAAAACTCCTGGTATTGCTAAATACCAAGGTTGTCCAATACCAGATACAGATAAAGATGGTATCAACGATGAAGAAGACAAATGTATTTCTGTTGCAGGTTTAGCTCGTTATCAAGGTTGTCCAATACCAGATACTGATAACGATGGTGTAAACGATGAAGAAGATAAGTGTAAAGACATTGCTGGCCCTGCAAGCAATGGAGGTTGTCCGCTTATTACAGAAGAAAAGAAACAAAAAGTAGAAATGGCAGCTAAGAGTATTTATTTTGCTAGTAGTAGTGCTGTTATTTTGAAGAAAAGCTATAAGCCATTAGATGATGTTGCTGCATTGTTATTAGAAAGTGGTAACGAAACCTTAGGTTTAGATGTTGAAGGTCATACCGATAATACTGGTAAAGCAGCAAGTAATTTAAAATTATCTCAAGCACGTGCTAATGCAGTAGTTGCTTACTTGAAGAAGAAAGGCATAGCTGAAAACCGTTTAAGTGCTACTGGTTATGGTATTACTAAGCCAGTTGCAGATAACAAAACTTTAGAAGGAAGAACAAAAAATAGAAGAGTAGAATTAAAGTTGAAAGAGAATTAATGAATCATTGATTTAATTATAGAAATAGCCTTTCTGAAAAGAAGGGCTATTTCATTTATTTACCAATAAACCAAGGAATTAAACGGATAAAAGCATTGAGAAACGACTTTTAAAGTCATCATTTGTACAAGGTAGAAAATATTTGTTTTTTTTTTGTAAATAAGTATTGCTATTTGAACAGAACCTCTTACTTTTGCCGTCCCGAAAAAAAAGAGTTATGGCAAGAGTATGTCAGATTACAGGAAAAAAACCATTAACTGGTAATAGTGTTTCTCACTCAAACATTAAGACTAAGCGTCGTTTTTTACCCAATTTACAAACCAAGCGTTTTTTCTTTGCTGAAGAAGATCGTTGGGTTAGCTTAAAGCTTTCAACTGAGGCTTTACGTACCATTAATAAAAATGGTTTAGCGTCAGTAGTTAAAGAATTAAGAGCAAAAGGAGAAAAAATATAACCCATCAGGGCTAATTATTAAATTGTACAACAATGGCAAAGAAAGGTAACAGGGTTCAAGTGATTATGGAATGTACTGAACATAAAACGTCAGGACAACCAGGTACAAGCCGTTACATCACTGTAAAGAACAAGAAAAATACTCCAGAAAGATTGGAGTTGAAAAAATTTAACCCTATTCTAAAAAAAGTAACTGTTCATAAAGAAATCAAATAATCATGGCAAAAGCAGCTTCAAAAAACGCGAAGGTAAAAGACTTGAAGGCAGCCGCTGAGGCAAAAAACTGGACAAAAGTTATTAAGGCTGTTCGTAGTCCTAAAACTGGTGCCTATACCTTTAAAGAGTCTATTGTTCATAAAGACAAAGTAAAAGATTTCTTAGCTGCTAAATAAGCAGTTAAGTACCTTATAATTTAAAGCTTCCCGCAGTTTTGCAGGAGGCTTTTTTAGTTTATTTGCTAGCAGATACAAATTCCATTTACTTTAGCACTTCTACCAACCCTAAAACAATTACTATGGGCTTTTTTGATAAATTATTCGGGAAAAAAGAAAAAGAAACATTAGATGAAGGTTTACAGAAAACCAAAGAAGGCTTTTTTGCCAAAATTACCAAAGCCATTGCAGGAAAAAGTACAGTTGATGAAACGGTGTTAGATAGTTTAGAAGAAGCATTGGTAGGAGCAGATGTTGGTATAGATACTACCATTCAAATTATTGAACGAATTGAAAAAAGAGTTAAGCTAGATAAATACATTAACACTTCTGAGTTAAATAAATTGTTGCAAGAAGAAATTCAGCACGTATTAATTGATGCCGACGATGTTTCTTACAAAAACTTTGAAGTTCCTGCCAATAAAAAGCCTTATGTAATTTTAGTAGTAGGTGTAAATGGAGTAGGCAAAACAACCACTATTGGTAAGTTGGCTCATAATTACAAGAAAGCTGGGTACAATGTTATTTTAGGTGCTGCCGATACTTTTAGAGCTGCAGCTGTAGATCAATTAACTATTTGGAGCGAAAGAGTAGGTGTGCCAATTGTAAAACAAAATATGGGCAGCGATCCTAGTGCTGTTGCTTTTGATACTGTACAAAGTGCTGTAGCTAAAGGTAGCGATATTGTAATTATTGATACAGCAGGAAGATTGCATAATAAAGCTCATTTAATGGATGAACTTACTAAGATTAAAAGAGTAGTAAAAAAAGTATTGCCCGATGCTCCACACGAAGTAATGTTGGTATTAGATGGTTCTACTGGCCAAAATGCTTTAGAGCAAGCCAAGCATTTTACAGCAGCAACCGAAGTAACTGCGTTAACTATTACTAAGTTAGATGGAACTGCAAAAGGTGGTGTTGTTTTAGCAATTGCTAATCAATTTAAAATACCTGTTAAGTTTATTGGCGTAGGAGAAAAAATAGATGATTTATTAATATTTGATAAAAAAGAATTTGTAGATAGTTTGTTCAAATTGGGTTCTTAATTTCATTCACTTATATAAAAATTTCTAGTATGAAAAAGATTGTTCTATTGTTTGTATTCACAAGTGTTGTAGCAAGTTCGTTACAAGCTCAAAGTATATTAAATAAAGCAAAAACGGTTGCTGCTGCATCTGGCTTTGATGCTAATTCGTTAACACAAACTGTTACAAGTCAGCTAACAAGTAAGTTAGGCTTAAGTGCTACTCAAGTACCTAAAGTAACAAATGCTGTAACAACATTTATGCAAGCAAAATCTGCTATTTTACCTTTATTAAAAACCAACAAAAGTCAGTATCAAACTAAACAATCTGCAATATTTGGTAATTTAAAAACTGCACTTACAGGTGTATTGTTGAAAAATCAAATGAATAAGTTCTTAGGTTTAAAGCCAGCAACAAACGATCCAACGAATGTTTTGTCTAATTTATTTTATTAATATTCTTTCTTACATAAAAAAGCTGCGTTCATTTCTGAATGCAGCTTTTTTATGTGTAAGTATTTTATAAGGTATATCTAAAACCAATACCACCCCAACCACCTTCAAAGTAGTTGTAACCAACTAAATTAAATGAAGGCTGCCAATCGACACTAATATTAATAGGTGCTCCTTTAAATTTATAATCTAAGCCTAAAACACCATCTATGCCAATTGCAACGCCATTATCTCTTCCTGGATATTCTTTTTTCCATTTGTCGTTCCAAAAACCAATATGTGCACCGGGGCCAGCATACCATTTTAAACCTGGGGCTCCGTTTACATTGCCATGAAATTCGTATAAACCTGTAATTCGGCTACCATAATTCCAAAAATATCCTAAACCTTCTAATGCAACATTGCTTTTAATAAAATGCTTAACACTTAAAGCTCCAGGATAAATTTTAAAACCAATAGCAGTTTTATAATCCGATCCCATGCTTTGTGCATTGGTGGTGGCAGTAACAATAACCAAGGCTGCCAATAACAATACTCTTTTCATAACTAGTTCTATTTTGATTCATTGTACTATAGTGTTAAAACCGTGCCAAGTTTAGCTTTATATATTTATAAACTGCATTTTGAGAGAACGCTTAAATTTGCTGCAACCTAATTTGAAGTATGTTAAACGGTAAAAAAATAATTGTAGTGTTGCCTGCATACAATGCAGAAAAAACATTGGAACAAACGTATAATGAAATTCCTTTTGAAATTGTTGATGAAGTGATTTTAGTGAATGATGCCAGTAGAGATAATACCGTTGCCGAAGGGGAACGTTTAGGTATAAAGCACATTGTTACACATACTCAAAATAGGGGTTATGGTGGTAACCAAAAATCTTGTTATAACAAAGCTTTAGAATTAGGTGGAGATATTGTAATAATGGTGCATCCCGATTATCAGTATACGCCAAAGCTAATATTGGCCATGTGTAGTATTATAGCCAATGAAGTGTATCCTGTAGTGTTTGCATCTAGAATTTTAGGTAAAGGAGCTTTAAAAGGAGGCATGCCTATGTATAAATTTATTGCCAATCGATTACTTACACTTACTCAGAATATTTTAATGAATCAAAAGCTGAGTGAATACCATACTGGCTATAGAGCATTTAGTAAAGAGGTGTTAGAAAAAGTTAATTACGAGGCCAATAGCGATGATTTTGTTTTCGATAATCAAATGATTGCCCAAATTTTTGATGCAGGCTTTGAAATTGGTGAAGTTACTTGTCCTACTAAATATTTTGATGATGCATCATCAATTAACCTGAAAAGAAGTATTCAATATGGTTTAGGTGTACTGAGTGTTTCTTGGGGTTATTTTTTTAAACAATTAGGCTTGTATAATTCTCCAATTTATAAGCATAAAAGGTAGTTTGAATAATAGGAATAGATTCACTTTACTTCAAAATTACCGTACCCAACTGTTTGGTAATTTTTATTTCTTCTTCTTTTAAGTATTTGTGTACTTCTACGAGTTTCATTTGCTCATCTATATCTGTTGCAGCTTCTAAGTCTCTTTGATTTTCGTTGAACATGTGTTTAATTTTTCTCAGCTTAAAAAAAACTAAACTCATATTTACGTCGTGGTGTGAAGTGTCTCTATTTACAATATTCATTCCTTTTAAAATCTCATCCCAGTTTTGGCTTAACTCAAAAGGCGATACAGTAATGGCAATAACAAGATTTCTTAAATCTTCATCGGCATGATATAAAAAAGATTTTGTAGTAGGTTCTTCTTTCTTTACATAAGCCTGACGGTACTCGTTGTACAACTTTTCTAGCAAAGCATTATCAAAATGGTATTGTTCTAGCTCGTTAAAAATGTGTTCAGCCATGGTAGTATGTTCATCCCAATTTCTTAATCCATAGTCTAACAAAACTTTCAATACATTTCTTTCATGAGCCTCATCTTGATTCAGTAAAACAGCATTGTCGTTTAATACATCTTCTGGTTGTTCAACTATTTGTTGTTGTATAAGAGCATCATTGTTGGCTTGTTTTTTTTCTTCTTTGGTAATTTTATCTCTCTTGTATTTATTTACCAAATTGGTTAAGCCAGCTTCGTCTATTTTTAATAATGCAGAGCATTGTTTAATATAGTCTTGTTGCTTGGTAAAATCTTCGGCTTTATCTATTTTACTCAAGGTTTCGGCAACAGTATTTACTACTTCACTTTTTTTAGATACATCGTTACCAGCATCTCTTAACATTATTTCTATTTGAAAAATGATGAAGTCTTTTTTATTGGCAGCAACAAATTCTTTGAAGGCAGTAGTACCTACTTTGTTAACATAACTATCAGGGTCTTCATTATCTGGAATAAGCACTAAACGTACATTCAGGCTCTCTTCTAAAGCCATATCTAGGCCACGTAATGCAGCTTTTATTCCAGCAGCATCGCCATCGTAAATAATGGTTAAATTGTTGGTGTATTTTTTTATTAATCTAATTTGTTCAACTGTTAATGAGGTACCTCCACTAGCAACAACATTTTCTATACCTGCTTGATGTAAACTGATTACATCGGTATATCCTTCTACCAATAAACATTCATTGGCTTTATCAATGGCTTGTCTTGCAAAATAGCTACCATACAATACTTTGCTTTTTACATACAATTCATTTTCGGGCGTATTAATGTATTTTGGAGCTTTATCGGCTTTGCCAATTACTCTGGCTCCAAAGCCAATAATTTTACCACTGTTATTATGAATAGGAAAGATAATTCTGCCTCTGTAATTATCTACCAATTCAGTTTCATTTCTTACTACAACCAAACCAGTTCTTGGTAAAAGTTCTCTATTGAATTGATTGTTTAATAATGCTTGTGTAAGTATATCCCTGCTATTAGGATTATATCCTAACTGAAATTTTTTAATTACCTCATCTCTAAAGCCACGTTCTTTTAAATAGGTGAGAGCAATTTCTTTGCCTTCGTTTTCATTGAGTAAATAATTACTAAAAAATTGAACGGCAAAATTATTAATGGCAGTAAGGCTTTCGGATGTTTGAGCATAAATTTTTTGCTCTGGCGAAGCTTCTGTTTCTTCAATTTCTATACTATATCTATTGGCTAACCATTTAAGAGCTTCTACATAACTCAGCTTATCATGCTCCATTAAAAAAGTAATGGAGTTGCCACTTTTGCCACAGCCAAAACACTTGTATAATTCTTTTGCTGGAGATACAGTAAAAGATGGAGTTTTCTCGTTATGAAACGGACAATTACCAATATAATTACTACCTCTTTTTTTCAGTTTTACATATTCGCCTACAATATCAATAATATCAATTCGGCTTTTTATGGTTTCTATGGTTTGTGGAGTAATCATAATAATACAACAAATGTAAATGCTTATCTACATTTTAAAATAAGCCTTTAAAAAATGTAAGCAGATAAATTTATTTCTGCTATAAAACTTTTTATTACTTTCAAGTTTTAAAACTGCTTTATGTTAAAGAAAGAAAGACAAGCGTATATTATTCAGCAAATTAATATTCACAACAAAGTTTTATCGAGTGATCTAAGTGTTCAACTTAATGTGTCTGAAGACACGGTAAGAAGAGATTTACAAGAATTAGATGAAGAGGGTAAGCTTACTAAAGTGCATGGTGGAGCATTATCAAAATCGTTTCATTTCACCATTCAAAACAATAATATATATCAGCATACCGAAAAGAAAATTATTGCTCATAAAGCCATTAGTTTAATTCAAGATGGAATGATGGTGGTTTTATCTGGCGGCACAACTATAAGAGAATTGGTAAAAAATTTACCTGAAAACTTAAATGCCACTTTTATAACGGTAAGCATCCCAACTGCATTAGAGTTATTAAATCATCCAAATAGTGAGGTGATTTTTTTGGGCAATAAATTAATTAAGAGTGCACAAATGAGTGTAGGAGCCGAAGTAATTCAGAAATTGAGTGAAATAAAAGCCGATCTATGTTTTTTAGGAACCAATAGTATTGATGCAGAAGAAGGCATTACGGATTTAGAGTGGGAAATTATTGAAGTAAAAAAAGCAATGATTAAAGCTGCTAAAAAAACAGTATCACTGGCAATTTCAGAAAAATTAAACAGTGTACAAAGGCTACAAGTTTGTAAAATAGAAGATGTTGATATTTTAATTACAGAGTTACAACCTACCGATGAAACGCTTGTAAAGTATAAAAATAAAGGGCTTGAAATTTTGTAGCCAAGACAATCCCTTTTTTTTAATGCTGCATCTTTTTGCAGTTATTTTTGAAAAAAGTACACTTCAAGCACTTTTTATGTGCAAGCGATTCATTTGTTCAAAAAAAAATCGTAATTATGTCAATATTTAATTTTAACATTGCTTTATTGTTCTGCTTTTTTTGTGAAAAAGATTCATTTGTGCGGTTTTTTGCGGAATAATAAACACCGATTTGCCAAGGTTATGGATATTTAGCTTGAACAGTAAGCAAAAAAATAGTGAACGACTACTTAAAATAAAACCAAAAAACCTGTTATGAGAAAATTTGCCTCTACACTGAAGCTGGCAGTTCTAATGCTCAGTTTCTTGTTTAGTTCCTCTGCCTTTGCACAGGATAAAACAGTATCCGGTACTGTATTATCAGATGATGATGGAAGCCCTTTGGTTGGGGTAAGTATAACCAATGCTACCACTAAAAAACGTACACAAACCAATGAAGCTGGATATTTTACTATTGCAGCTGTAAAAGGTGAAGTAATTACTTTTACCTATGTTGGTTATGTAACCAAAGAAATTACAGTGGGGGATTCAAAAATTATTAGTACTCGGTTAGTAAACAACGACAAAGAATTAGACAATGTGGTTGTTACTGGTTATGGTATTAAGAAAAACTCGAGAGAACTTTCTTACCAAGCACCTATTATTAAAGGAGATGATGTTGCTCAAACACGTAGAGATAATTTTATTAACTCTTTGGCTGGTAGAGCTCCTGGTATTACTGTAACATCTACATCGGGTGCACCGGGTTCTAGTGCTCAAATTGTACTAAGAGGTGCAACTTCTTTATCGGGTAATAACCAACCATTATTTATTGTAGATGGTGTGCCTTTAGACAATAGTACGTTAAACCAAGAAGCTTTAATTCCTGCAAGTAATACTGCTGCTACAAGTTTTTCCAATAGAAATAGTGACTATACCAATCGTATTGCAGATATTAACCCAGAAGATATTGAAGAAATTACTGTTTTAAAGGGCCCTGAAGCAACAGCTTTATATGGTTCTGATGGTTCTTCTGGTGCAATTATTATTACTACAAAAAAAGGTGGTAATGGTAAAGTAAAGGTGAGCTACGATAATTCAGTAAGAGTAGAAAATGTGTATCGTTTTCCAGAAACACAAAATGTATACAATAGAGGTACCAACGGTATATACAATCCTGAAGCTTACTCTACTATATATGGATTTAGATATTTTGGACCAGTTTATAACCCTAACACTCCACGTTACGATAATATTCGCAACTTCTTTGTTCAAGGTCAATCACAACAACACAATATGAGTGTTGAAGCAGGTAGTGCCGAATCAAGTTTTCGTTTCTCTACAGGTTATGTAAAAACAAATGGTGTTGTGCCAAATACCAATTATGATCGTTTAACTTTTAGATTAACTGGTGCTACTAAGCTAGGTAAAAAAGTAAATATGTCTTCAAGTTGGACATATATTGTTACTAATAATGATAAAGTACCAAAAGGAGCAGGAGCATATTATAATAACTTAATTACTTTCCCTGCTGATATTGATGGAAGTGCTTACCAAAACCCCGATGGTACCAGAAAAAGATTAAGAACAACAGCCGATTTAACTACAGAATTTGATAATCCGTTTTGGGATGTAAATAAAAATAAAAGTACCGATAGAACAGATCGTGTTACAGGTAATATAAACCTAAGTGCTGATCCAGTTAAATGGTTAAATTTAAGTACTATTTTAGGGGTTGATAGTTATGCAAGTGACGGTCTTTTCTTAACGCATCCTCAGTCTCGTTTTGGCTTTGCTACTAGAGGTTTTTTATCAACTTATATTCAAAAGTTTAGAAGCATTAATGGTACTTTCAGAGCTACATTTAAGAAAACAATAGCAAAGAAATTTACCAATACCTTAAATACTGTATTCTACTTTGAAGACAACAAATCTTTCACCAATGCTCAAAGAGGAGAACAGTTTTATGAGCAAGATTTCGTATCTATTAACAATACTCAGCCGCTTACTCAATCAGCAAGATTAACTCAAACAGATACAAGAAAAGTTAGGTTTTTTGCCAATTATAACTTTGGATACAATAATTTATTATTTATAACACTATCAACTGTAAGAGAAGGTGATTCTAGGTTGTCTTCTACATTATTCGATAAACAACCTTTCTTTAATTATGGAAGTGCATCAGGTAGTTTTGTATTTAGCGATTTAGCTGCTATCAAAAAAATAAAATGGTTGAATTATGGTAAACTAAGAGTTTCTTATGCTACTTCTGGTAAAGGTCCATATCAAGCTTATAGAATCGATCCACAGTTTACTGTTCAGCCAACTACTGGTGGTGGTTTTGCAGGAGATGTTTTTGCAAGCAATAGAGATTTAAGACCAGAGTTTTCTAAAAACTTTGAAATAGGAGGTGAAATTAGATTATTTAAAAATAGATTATCTATAGATATTG
This sequence comes from Asaia bogorensis, assembly GCA_943371535.1. GTDB lineage: Bacteria > Bacteroidota > Bacteroidia > Chitinophagales > Chitinophagaceae > UBA1930. The sequence goes on from CALRVE020000005.1 coordinate 74,344, forward strand.
CTCGTTATGTTACAAGTACCACCGATCAAATTGTTGCCAATCGTTTAAGTTATGGAACAGGTGGTGTATTGAAATTTATTAATGGTGGTGAAGTAGAAAGTAAAGGTTGGGAAGCTCAAATAAAATTCAGCCCAATTAAAAATAAAAAATTCAATTGGGATGTAACTGTGAACTACGATATGAATAGGGCTTATGTTAAAAGAATGCCTGCCGATTTACCATTGTACTACGAGTCAGATACTTGGGTTTTTGGTAGTGTTCGTTCAGAAGTTGCTGTAGGTACTTCAGTTGCCAACTTAGTAGGTACAACTTTTCAAAGAAATAATGCAGGTCAGTTAATCATTTCACCAACATCTGGATTACCCTTATCAACACCAACCTATACTAATATTGGAGATAGAGCACCAAATTATAAAATTGGGTTAATCAATAATTTCACTTTCTTAGAAAATTTCAACTTATCATTTAATTTAGATATTAGAAATGGTGGAGATGTATTTAATGGCAATGAAGCCATGATGATTTTAACTGGTACAAGTATTAAAACATTAGATCGTTTACAACCAAGAATAATTGAAGGTGTATTAGCAGATGGGTTACAAAATACTGCCAACCCAACTAAGAATACCATCACAATTGTTCCTTATTATAGAAATGATTATTATGATGGAGCAATTGCCGAAGCCGATTTCGTAGAAAAAGTAAATTGGTTACGTTTAAGAGATATTACTTTTGGTTATAGATTACCAACCTCTTTAATTAAGCGTCAAAAATTAGTAAAATCAGCTAGTGTATTTGTTACAGGAACCGATTTATTTATCATTACCAATTATTCAGGTATGGATCCAAACGTAAATGCTAACAATGCATCTACAAGAGGGTTTGGTGGTGCAGGTATTGATTATGGTGCAATACCTAATCCTCGTGGAATAAATTTTGGCATTAAAGTACAATTCTAAAACTAGTTAAATCATTTTAATATGAAAAGTTCAATCATCAAAATAACCTTACCATTACTACTGTTACTTACAGGTGTAAGTTGTAAGAAATATCTAAACATTAATTCCGATCCAGATACTACTCAAAACCCTTCAAACAGTTCAGTATTTCCTGCAATGTTAGCTGGTATACCAAGAGGGTTACAATTTGATGCACGTTATTTGGGTAAATACACACAAAATTGGTTAACGTCTTCTAATGGAAATAATGATACTTGGGATCGTCATGGTTATATTGCTAATAGTGATGCATCGGGTGAAATTTGGCGTCAAAACTATTTTGCATTAGGCGGAAATTTAGAGTACATTATCAAAAATGGGTTAAATAAAAAACAATACGATTACGTAGGTGCATCTTTAACCTTAAAAGCGTTGATGTTTCAAATGACCACCGATTATCATGGAGAAATCATTTATACAGAAGCCTATAAGGAAAATGTATTCTATTTTAATTTCGATCCACAAGAAGTAGTTTATAGAGGGGTAGATTCATTATGTAGAGATGCTATTGCTTATTTAAACTTAGCAGAAACTACAGGTGGTAATACTTTAGCAGTAGGCGATTTTGCATACAATGGTGATATTACTAAATGGAAAAAGTTAACGTATGCTGTAATGGCTAAAAACTTTCATCGTGTAACCAATAAAGCAACTTACAGTGCCGATTCTGTAATTAAGTATTGTGATTTAGCATTTTCTTCTGTGAATGATGATTTTGTTATTCCTTTTGATGCATCTAAAAATGATGATAGTAATTTCTTTGGTCCTTACAGAAACAATTTAACCTTATTTAGACAAAGTAATTACATTGTAAAATTATTAGATGGTACTACAATGGCTGGTGCTTCATTAAGTATCAATAGAGATCCAAGAATTTCACATATGTTATCGGCTTCTCAAGATACTACAAATGGTAATGGTGGTTATAGAGGAGTAGAGCCTGCATTAGGAGATCCATTCAGTGCTTCTACAACAGGTGCAAATGCAAGAAGAAGAGTTGCAGCACCATGGGGCGATAGTATTTATGCTAACCCAAGTGCAACTGTGTTTACAGCTAACTCAGGTAAATACTTATTTAAAGATAAAGCTGTTTGCCCGGTTGATACTTACAGCGAAATTTTATTTATTAAAGCCGAAGCTGCATTTAGAAAAGGCGATAAAGTAGCTGCACACAGTGCTTATCTTGCTGGTATTAATGCTCATTTCGACTTTATCAATCGTAACTACGGCAGCATAAGAGGTAACTCAAATATTTTTAATACATCGGCAATTACAGCAGCTCAAAGAACTGCTTATTTAACAACAAGTGGTAATGTAAAAGCTTCACCAGCTACATTAACTTTAACCGATGTTATGTTGCAAAAATACATTGCACTTTGGGGCTGGGGTTGGGTTGAAACTTGGTGCGATTTAAGAAGATTTCATTATATAGATACTGATCCAGATACTGGTGATCAAGTATTTAAAGGATTCGTTTTACCTGGAAATTTCTTTCCTAATAATTTGAACAAACCAGCTTACCGATTTAGACCACGTTTTAATTCTGAATATGTTTGGAACTTCGAACAATTGAAAAAGCTGGGTGGCGATAGACCAGATTATCACACTATTGAAACTTGGTTCAGTCAACCTTAATTATTCACCCATCAAAAAATACATCAATGAAAAAGTTTAATTATATATATAGTTTGTTTTTGCTGGGCGTTTTATTTACCTCATGCAAAAAAAATGGTTTTAGCATAAAAGAAAATATATTTATTGAAGGTCAAGCTTCCTTAAAAGTGAACTACTTTTCACCTACACAAGCAAGGCCACCCTATCAAATTAAAATAGATGGAAATAGAGTAAGTGGTAATCTTACATTCCCAACACCTTTTCCTGGAGGTGGTTTAAATACAGGTGGAAGTAGTTTTGCCGACTATTTAGCTGTTGCTCCTGGTAGCAGAAAAATAGATGTTTCTGTACCAAATTTAGGAACCAATTTAGATTCAGTTGTACTAGCAAGTGCAACTGTAGATTTAGCTGCTAATAAAGTTTATTCTTTATATTTTGTTGATACGGCTGCTAACTTGACTTCAATATTGTTAGAAGACGATTTAACTTCTCCTGATTCTGGTTTTGTAAAGTATCGTTTCATTAATTTAATGCCCGATCTTGCAGCTGGCTTGGATTTATATTTTGGAACTGGTGTAACTAGTACAACTTCTGTAAAAGTAGCAGGTCCAGTTTTATTTAAACAAAACAGTGAATATTTTACAGTGCCAATTAATACAGGTACAGTTTGGTCAATTCGTCCTGGTGGTGCATTAGCTACTAGTACAGCTATTACATCTTTTACTAACGCAAATACTGTAATTAATCAAAGAGCTTATACTGTTTTTGCAAGAGGTTATAGTACAATAACAGCCCCAACTACCGATGGTAGAATACGAGCAATAAGTTTTATATTCAACCGATAAAATAATTTAGCATAACATTATACCTCGACTTTTAGTCGGGGTATTTTTTTTACTAGTTTCGTACTCATTATACTATTCAACTCTCTGAGTTGAAACTTTAATACTATTTCATGAAACAACTTTTTACTTGTTTAATCTTAGTTGTAAGCACACTTGCGTCGGCTCAGGTTTCTACAATTGATAAAAAAAGTTTAGAAAGATTTAAAAATGAATATCCACAAGAAAAAGTATTTCTTCAAACAGATAAAATACATTATTTATCTGGTGAAACAATTTGGATGAAAGCTTGGTGCATGCTCGATGGATTACCCACTTATTTGAGTAAAATTTTGTATATTGACTTAGTGGATCAAAATGGGAAAGTGGTTCAAAAAAAAATGTTTCAACTAGATAGTTTAAGCAGCACAGGAGCAGAGTTTGATTTGGCACCTTCTATCAAATCGGGCAATTACTCAATCAATGCTTATACTTTATGGATGTTGAATTTTCCTCAATTTGCATATAGTAAAAATATTTTTATTTATGGTGGTGATTATTCAACTAAAGTTTCTGCAACAAAGCAACCTAAATTGAGTATGTATTTTTTCCCTGAAGGAGGAGATATTATTGGTGGAGTAAAAAATAGGGTTGCTTTTAAAACTGTTGACGAAAATGGTTTGCCTGTTGCAGTAAAAGGAACTATTCAAAAAAGTACTGGAACTGTAATTACGAACTTTGAAACGCAACATGATGGAATGGGTTTAGTTGAAATTGAATTTGCAGTTGGTGATAATTATGTAGCAAGTATTTCAAAAGCCAATGGCTCGACATTAGAGTTTAGACTTCCCGTAATAAAAGAAGAAGGTATTGCTATGAAAGTTGATAATAGCAATTCAAATAGAGTAACAGTTTTATTAAACAGAGCTGAAAAAAATAAAGAGAAGTACAATATTGTAAAGTTAGTAGCACAAATGAATTATCAAGTTGTGTTTACTGCAAACCTGAATATTGATGAAGGGCAAACTGCTGCACCAATTAGTAAAAAAAATCTTCCACCGGGTATTTTACACATTACTTTATTTGATGATAAAAATAACCCTATTGCCGAACGATTGGTGTTTGTAGAAAACTATGCTATTCAACAACCCAAAGTACAATTAGAATTAGTTAATTTAAAATCGAGAGCCAAAAACAGAATTAGCTTTTCACTCGATAGCATAAAAAATGCAGTATCGGTAGCTGTAACTGCTACTTTAAACAATCAATCTGTTGAAGATAATATTGCTTCTTCATTTTTAGTAACCACCGATTTAAAAGGTTATATCTCTAACCCTGGTTATTATTTTAAAAACAAAGAAGCTACTACTTTACGTCATCTAGATTTATTGTTAATGACACATGGTTGGAGACGTTTCGATTGGAAAAAAATTGTACAAAATGAGTACGCAGCTATACAATATCCGGTAGAATCCGCAATTAGTATTAGAGGTAAACTTACCAAAAGTGATAGAACTGCAGCCGTAAAAGAAGGTCATGTTGCATTTGTAATTAGAGGTGAAGATTCTACACATATTATGGCCGATGCAAGTGTTACCGATAAAGGTGAATTTTTATTAGGCGATTTGAACTTTAAAAAGAAAGCCACTATTGCTTACCAAGGCACCAATAACAAAAAAGAAAAATTAATTGTAGATGTAAAGTTAGAGCCTTCTTTTATAGATTCACTAAATACATCTACCAATAAACCAAATATTAGTTTAGATACTACCAATTTAGAGGATAGACAAAATGCTTGGGCTAATTATTTGTATGGAACTATACAAAAAGAAACCAACAGTTTTCAAGGAAAAGATTTAGGTAATGTAACAGTTAAAGCCAAGCGATTGTCTAAAGTAGATTCATTGAATAATGTGTATGCAACTGGCCCTTTTGCAATGGGCAACTCTGTTGTACCAGATGATTATAGAAATGTAATTTCTATTTGGCAAATATTGCAACAAGCAGTACCTGGTTTAACGGTAGAAGGTAATCCCTTTGACCCCATTGTTTTTTTTAACAGATTTAGAGGCTTAAATACATTGAGTGATAATGCAAGTTCAGCTGAGTCTTCGGAAGATTTAAGTACAGGATTAATTACTCAAACAGGTGGTATTGCTTATTTTATTAATGAGGTAAATGTGAGTAAAGATATTGTTAACTCTTTATCGGTAGATGATGTTGCATTGATTAAAGTATTGAAAAATGAAGGAGCTTCATTGGGTGCAACAGAAGGTGCCATTGCTATTTATACCAAAAAGGGAGGCCCTGTTAGTTATAATCCAACCGAAAAAACATTTACTTTAATTGAACGAGCAGGATATGCTGTAGTTAGACAATTTTTTTCTCCCGATTATGAAGATGAATCTAATTTTAATAAAAACGCAACTGACAAACGTTATACAGTTTATTGGAATGGGCAAATAAAACCTGCTAAAGATGGAAAATATCGTTTTCAATTTTTTAATAACGATATTAGTACACAACTCAAGTTAATTATTCAAGGAATTGATGTTGATGGCCAATTTATTTATACCGAACAAATTTTAAAATAATTAACTGCTTAAATAGTTGGCATTATTTTAGTTTTGAAAAGAAAAAAAGTTATGAAAAAAGTATTTTTAATAGGAGTTGCTCTTGTAATTGTTCATTATTTAGAAGCACAAGGCTTAAAAGGTGTATTAAATAAGGTAACAGGCAAAGACAATACAAACCAAACTGGTTTAAGTACCACTGATGTTGCCAATGGTCTAAAAGAAGCCCTAAATGTGGGTGTAAAAAATGGAGCTGAAAAATTATCGGCAATGGATGGTTTCTTTAAAAATGAAGCTATCAAAATTTTATTACCACCCGAAGCACAAAAAATTACTAATGCAGTGAGTAGAATTCCTGGAGGTCAAAAAATGGTAGATGATGCTATTTTATCTATGAATCGAGCAGCCGAAGATGCAGCCAAAAGTGCAGCACCCATTTTTGTAAATGCTATTAAAAATATGAGTATTGCCGATGCTTGGGGCATTTTAAAAGGTGGCGATTCGGCTGCAACAACTTATTTGCGTACTCAAACAACACAACCACTTACCGAAGCTTTTAGACCAATAATAGAAGGTTCTTTATCTAAAGTAAATGCCACACAACATTGGAATACGCTAACTAGTGCCTACAATAAAATACCTTTTGTAGCAAAAGTAAATACAGATTTAACAGGTTATGTAACTAATAGGGCATTAAGTGGTATGTTTTTTCAAGTGGCACAAGAAGAACAAAAAATTCGTAAAAATCCTGTTGCTCAAACCACAGATTTGTTGAAAAAAGTTTTTGGGTCAAAGCAATAACTTTAAGTGCACAACTATTCAATGTGTATGTACAACTTCAACAGTCAATAAAATAAAATACACATTTATTTTTTTGAGAAGCATAATTATTTACTTTCGATTTATGAAGCAATGTGCATTGATGATTGGCTTATGTGTAACTGTTTTTTTTGCAACAGCACAAACATCTTTTATTGAGTATCAAAAAAAATTTCCACGATTTGCAGGGGCTTTAAAATCTAAAGAAGATACCATTAAAAAGCAGTTTGTAAAAGCTGGTGTTCAGTGGCCTCCTAAAGATGTGTACTTAAGAAGCTTTAAATTTGATTCTCAATTAGAAGTTTGGGCTAGAAATAGCAAAAAAGAACCCTATAAATTGGTAAAAACATTTAAGGTTTGTGCCTTAAGTGGTGGCTTAGGGCCTAAACGTATGCAAGGCGATTATCAAGTGCCAGAAGGTTTTTACTATATTAACGAGTTTAACCCAAGAAGCGAGTATCATTTAGGTTTAGGCGTTAACTATCCAAATGCATCCGATTTATTACTGAGTGATTCTGCAAAACCAGGCAGTGAAATCTATATTCATGGAAGTTGTGTAACTGTGGGTTGTATTCCTATAATGGATCATCAAATGGAAGAATTGTATTTAATTACTTCATTTGCAAAAAGTAATGGGGTAGATTTTATTCCAGTACATATTTTTCCAGTAAAATTTAATGTACCTAAAAGTGTACAAAAATTAAATGAAGCTACTAAAGATGATGTAGATTATTCAAGGTTTGCTCAACGTTTAAAAGATGTGTACGATTATTTTGAACAAAATAAAAAGTTACCTGTAATCAGCATCAACACAAAAGGAGAATATGTAATTCTATAATTTTTTTAAATGCTTGTAATGTTTTACAAGTTTCAAATACAAACAATAAAAAATAAAACAATGAAAAAGGTTTTTACACTTTTAGTAGCAGCAACGGTTTTTGTACTAACAGCAAATGCACAAGATGCTTGGGTTAAACAAAAGGTAGATGTTAAAATATCTGTTAAGTTTCCTAAAGCTCCAGAATCTATGAACGATGGTATGGTACTTAGATTTAAAGATGCAGATAGCACAGCTTACACTGCAACCAATGTAGATCTTGCACCTATGGGCTTAGATTCGGCAATGTTGGCATCAATGGCACCAAGTGAAGAATTTGCAGAACAATTTAAAGGTAGCTTTACTGCCCAAATTCCGGGTTTAGAAGTTACCAAAATGGATATTACTACATGGAAAGATTTTAATTGTTATGATATTGAAGGTGATGTTGCAGAAAAGAAATTAAAAATGACTTTTAAGTGTATTTTCATTGGCAGCAAAATGTACACTTTTGTTGTGGCTCAAGACGATAAAGGCAACGCAAAAAATAAAGAAACTTTCTTTAGTTCAATAGAATTAAATTGATTTATTTCAACATAAAAAGTAAAGCCCTCACATGTGAGGGCTTTACTTTTTAAATACTTTAATGAGTTAACAATTCAACCTTATTTTACTTTCTTGGCAACTATAATCATTCTTGGCGATTGCTTTATATCGTATTTGCCTAATTGATAATCTCCAAAAACTTGTAGTATTTGCATGTGTTGATAAGACAACATTTCAGTAAAATCTCCTAAACTAAATTTGGCTACTTTCTCGGTATATAAATGTTTTAAAGTTTTATTGCTACTATCAATAACTTGAATTTGCTTAAAAAAATGATCTTCATTATGCCATTTGGTAATATGAAATTCTGCATCATCAATTGTTGTAATTTGACTTTTAATGGTATTGGCTTCGGCATAACGAACATTCAAAAAGTCAATTACAAAAATGCCTTCTTTTTTTAAGCTTTGTGTAATGGTTCTTATGGCATTATCATGTTCTCGTTTAGTTCTAAAATACCCAAAGCTGGTAAAGAAGTTGAATGCAAAATCAAAATAATTGATCCAAAATGGCAAACGCATATCGTGTTGATAAAAATGCAAATGCTCATGCTCACTTTTTTTTGCTTCTTCAATAGAAGGCAACGATAAATCTATACCAGTTGCATCAAAACCCATTTCGGCCAAAGCAATACTATGCCTTCCTTTTCCACATGCAACATCTAACATTTTTGCATTAGGTGCAGGTTGTAAATAATGAATAAGCCTTTGTATAAACTCAACTGCTTCATTATCATCTCTATGTTGATACAATTTGTGATAATACGGAGACGAAAACCAATCTTTAAACCACGATCCTGTAGACATAATTCTTAATAGTTATTGCGAATATAGGTTTTAAAAATCTTAGAAATTTTCGGTTCACGAAACTTATAAAAAAATCAAAAAGTAACTTAGTTTTTGGTACTTTTACGCCCCCGTAAAAACCTACACCATGGCATTAATTAAAAGCATTTCTGGAATTAGAGGAACAATAGGTGGTAAACCCAATGAAACATTAAGCCCTTTAGATGTTGTACGTTTTACAGCTGCTTATGGTACATGGTTACTCAACCAATCCAAAGGCAATAAAAAAGTAGTCATTGGACGAGATGGAAGAATTAGTGGTGCAATGGTGCAAGGATTAGTTGTAAACACATTAATTGCTCTCGGAATTGATGTAGTTGATTTAGGTTTAAGCACCACACCCACCGTTGAAATGGCTGTGGTTTTTCATGAAGCAGCTGGTGGAATTATTTTAACAGCTAGCCATAATCCAAAAGAGTGGAATGCACTAAAATTATTAAACGAGAAAGGAGAATTTATTAGTGGAGACGACGGAACTGCTATGTTAGCTATTGCAGAAAAAGATGATTATAGCTTTGCGTCAGTAGATAAATTAGGTACTTATATTACCGATGAAACTTCATTAGATAAGCATATTGAAGCAGTAGTTAATTATCCTTTGGTAGATGTTGCAGCTATTAAAAAAGCAAAGTTTAAAATTGTATTAGATGCTATTAATAGCAGTGGATCTTTTGCAGTACCTGCACTATTAAAAGCATTGGGTGTAAGCTCAAAAGATATTGTAGTATTGAATGCTGAAGTGAATGGAAAGTTTGCACACAATCCAGAGCCATTGCCACAGCATTTAACAGAGTTGTGCAATGAAGTGCAAAAGCAAAATGCACACATAGGTATTGCTGTAGATCCTGATGTAGATAGACTTTGCTTTGTTTGTGAAGATGGAACTTTATTTGGTGAAGAATATACTTTGGTTGCAGTTGCCGATTATGTTTTGAAACATAGAAAAGGTAATACAGTTAGCAATATGTCGTCAACCAGAGCATTGAAAGATGTAACGATAAAACATGGTGGAGAATATACCCCAAGTGCAGTTGGTGAAGTGAATGTGGTAAATAAAATGAAAGCAGTAAATGCAGTAATTGGGGGAGAAGGCAATGGTGGTATTATTGTACCAGATTTACATTATGGTCGTGATGCTTTAATTGGTATTGCTTTGTTTTTAACGCATTTGGCCAATGAAAAGAAAACTGTTCGTCAGCTTAGAAATAGTTATCCTGATTATTTTATGAGTAAGAATAAAATTGAATTGGAGAAAAATGTAAACGTGCAAAAAATTTTTGGCGAAATAAAGAAGAAGTATAAAAACAATCCAATCAATATTGAAGATGGTTTAAAGATTGAATTTGAAAACGATTGGGTGCATTTGAGAACCAGCAACACAGAACCTATTATTCGTATTTATAGCGAAAGTAATTTTGAAACCACTGCCGATAATATTGCAAAACGCATTATGCATGATATAAAAGAAGTGATGTAGAGCCTCCCTAAATCCCTCCAAAGGAGGGACTTTATAAAAAGCGTAATTGTTTTGACTAATCTTTAAAGGTGTGGCATACCTAGTATTGAAATATTCTAAAGAATTAAAATCCTGCTGTAAGTAGGATTTTTTTATTTTTGCTACCAGCTGTTAGTTCATTGTTCAGCACCTGTTGCGTCGCACTCTTGTACGTTTAGAACTAAGAGGAACTTTAGTTTCTGTTTGTTTGTTAACGATTTTAATTGTTACTCATTGGGTTCTAAAAATGTTAAGTTGTTTAATTTTAATAATTACGTTTTAAGTTAAGCAACGAGAAACATTTAAACGAGTAACAAGAAATGAGTAAAGTTGCCCAACTTACAACTGAACCATGAAGAGTGCGACGCCAGTAAAGCAACATTGAAATACTGTAGTTCGGCTAACGCTCATTACTGACAACCCAAAAAACAACACATGACTACAACTAGAATTTATTTTGATAATGCTGCAACTACTTCTTTAGATCCTCAGGTTTTAGAAGCAATGATGCCTTATTTAACTGAAAAGTTTGGCAACCCATCTTCTATTTACAGTTATGGTAGAGAAAGTAGAATGGCTATAGAAAATGCACGAAAAAGTGTAGCCAAAATTTTAAATGCACACCCTGCAGAAATTTTTTTTACTAGTGGAGGTACAGAAAGTAGCAATACTGCTATTAATGCATCTGTAAGAGATTTAGGCTGCAAGCATATTATTAGTAGTGTAATTGAACATCATGCCACTACACATACTGTTGAGTACTTAGCTAAAAAAGGGGAAGTAAGATTGAGTTATGTAAAATTGCTGCCCAATGGTCATGTTGATTTAGAAAATTTGGAGAGTTTACTTGTATCCAGCCCTGAAAAAACGTTGGTTACATTAATGCATGCCAATAACGAAATTGGTAATATATTAGATATACATGCTGTTGGTAATTTATGTAAGCAGTACAATGCTATTTTTCATAGCGATACAGTACAAACGGTTGGCCATTTTCCTTTTGATCTAAGAAACACTCCAGTACATTTTATTACCGGTGCTGGGCATAAGTTTCATGGTCCTAAAGGGGTAGGCATGTTGTATATTAATGAGAATGTAAAAATTACGCCATTTGTACATGGTGGTTCTCAAGAAAGAAATATGAGGGCTGGTACAGAGAATTTATATGGTATTGTGGGTTTTGCAAAAGCGTTAGAGTTAGCAACTGCCAATTATGAAACAGAAAGTGCTCATATACATGATTTGAAAATGTATATGAAACAACAGCTTGAAAAAAATATTGATCGAGTTGCTTTTAATGGAGATGTATTAGGTAAAAGTTTATATACAGTGTTGAGTGTAAGTTTTCCTAAAACAGAAAAAAGTGAGATGATATTATTTAACATGGATATCAATAATATTTGTGCAAGTGGTGGTAGTGCATGTACAAGTGGGGCAGATGCAGGAAGCCATGTCATTAGAGCCATCAACAACAATCCTAATCAGGTTACTGTACGTTTTAGTTTTAGTAAATATAATACGGAAAAAGAAGTTGATACTGTGGTAGAACAATTAAAAACTATGATTTAGAGTTTGGTTGTTTACCTAGCTGTATAGCAACTTTCGTGCCCTTATTTTTTTCACTATCAATACTTATTGAAGCTCCCATTGTTTTAATAAGATCTTTAATAATAAGGTATCCTAAGCCATGTCCTTTTTTATTATCTACATTGGCCGATGTTATGATAAAAGTATCTTCTAAAATATTTTGAATTTGCTCTTTCGTCATTCCACATCCTTGATCTTGTACACAAATAATATCGCCTCTTGTATCTACTAAATTGTAAACTATAATCTGCCCTTTTTCAGTAAAGTGAATGGCGTTGGTGAGTAAATTATAGATTAAAATTTTTAGTGGTTCATAAAACTGATGTACAATAAGTGTAGTGTCAATCTTATTAATTAATTCAATATTTTTTTGTTTAGCCAATGAGTTTAAGATGCTGAATATTTGAATAACCAATTCATGTACTAAAAAATTTTCCTTAGCCATTCTTCTATTTTCATTTTGATACTTAATCCAGTTTAATATATTGGTAGAAAGTAAATGAAGCTCTTGTGACGTATTGGTGATTTCTTGTAATGTTTCTTGCTGCAAATCTTGCGTCATAATATTTCTTTTCTCTAACAAGTTTTTACCAGCTACTGTTACAAATTTTAGTGGAGTTACAATATCGTGACTGATAATAGAAATGAGTTTAGTTTTAATAGAATTGTTCTTTTCTAAAACTTCATTTTGAACTTGTAATTCTCTTGTTTTTTGGTTAACCTGTTCTTGTAGTTTTTTTGCATTTTTTTCAAGTTGTAAAGTTCTTATTTTTAGAAATCCATAGATTAATGAACTAACTAATATAATTATGATGCAATAAAACCACCATGCATCATACCAAGGGTTGGCTATTGTAAATTCTATTTTTTTATAGCTATAGTTGTTAAAGCCAAAACCATTCATTTTTCTAATATGTAATTGATAGTTGCCTGGCGATAAATTAAATAGTTCTATTTCGCTATTATTTCCATTTGTTAAGGGTTTCCAATTAGTGGTATCATTGAGCTGATATTCTAGTGTAACGTTTTCATTATTTCCCCATGCCGCAAACGCTAATTTTATTTTAATATCTTTTGTTTTGGCATCTAATTGTGTAGATGTTAAGTATTGAAGGTCTTGCATACTGCCATCAATATTAATTTCATCTATAAAAATTTTACCGCTTGGTAATATTGGGTTAACAAGTTTTGGATTAACCCATAAAAGCCCATCCATAGTTGGAAAAGAAATGATTTTATTTTTGAGTGTTATTGCACAAGGTGTACAACCTCCATTTAGTTCAGTCATTTCAATGCCGTCTTTTTCTCCAAAGTAGTGGTAATAAACAGTAGAGGTGTTTTTTTCAAATACTTCTAATAATTCATTTAAGCTAGCTTTAAAAAGACCTCTATTGGTACTTATCCAACAGTAATTTTCATCATCTTTTACTATACAGTGCGTATATTGTAAATATTTATTTTTATCTAAAGGCATTGCCTTTAGTTTTCCATTTTTCCATATATAAAAACCCGTACCATACGTTCCAAAAAATACATAATCATTGTATTTCCAAATACTTCTAACACAAGTATTTCTAATGTTAAAAATAGTATCGAGTTGGTGGGTTTCTACGTTAAAACTTAATGCTCCATTGCAAGTAGCAATAGCTAGTGTGTTAGTTGTAATAGGCTCAATGGAATAAGCTATTAGGTTAATTCTTGATGGGTATTTGTGTAAATACTTAATGGTATCGTTATCTAAAATTCCTACTCCTGCATGATTGGCTAAGTAGTAGTTGTTTTTATAAAATGTTACAACATTTTCACTTTCTATTTTTGGATATAAGGTTGTTTTTTTTGTTACAGTATTTAGTTTACTAAAGTAACTTGTATTAGTGTTATTCGTTAATAATCTATACCACAATAAACTATCTTTTGTATTAGAAACATAAAAAGAAAATTTACCTTTTATGGGTAATTCATCTTTAAAAAGTGTTTCTCCCTCAATGATATCTCCTTCATTAGTGAGTACTGCATTATTATTTAATTCAACTTGGGCATAATAAGAATTTCTATTGAGCGGATTGATTTTTTTTCTTTTTTTAGATTGTAGTGCTGTACGTTTAAGTACATATAAACCTTTTGAGTCGGTACCAATAAATAGTATTTCATTTTCTTTACTATAATCAATACAACGTAAAAAAACATTTTGTGGAATTTGATTAGAAATTAACTCATACTTAAACTGATCATTTTCAATATGTATTAACCAAGCTTTTTCTTTATCAACCATAATTGGTTGCTGCATACCTTGATTCCAAAATAACTTGCCTTCAATTTTTAATGGTTGAACATTAATTATTTTATTATTGGTTACATTTAACTCATAAGTTTTTTCTTGTTGTGTATAAATAAAAACCCTGTTGTTTATTTTGAATATATTTCTAATTGGCTCCGTTAAAATAGAGAGTATTTCAGGTGAGCTGTTTATGTTTTTTAGTAAGTATAATTTTTTATGATGCAGAATAATGCCACTAGTGTCTGATAATGAAAGTATTTCATCTAAAATAGAAGAAAATTTATCATGGCTCGAATTGTTTTCACTAGCTCTAAAATTTGTTGCTGAAATATTCAGTAAATAATGAAAGCCCGAATAAGGACTTCTTTGTTGTTTGTGTACATAAATTAGTGAGGGTAAGCTCTGTTCTATAGAAAATACATTTCCATCTATATCTGTAATGTATATTTTTTTTGCATGTGATGATGTTATAAACAACATTCTTTCAGAACCTAGTGATTTTATATTTTCATTATTGAATATTTTAATGTTTGTTCCATTAAAACGTACAATACCAGCTTCGGTTGCAAGCCATAAAAAATTATTGTTAGCATCCCATTGTAAACCTTTTATGCCATTAGAAGGCATACCATTTTGAGTAGTGTAGTTTTGAACAACTGTATTAATATTAGATTGGGCAAAACCCCAATTAATTTTAAATACAATAATTAATAATAATAAAATAGAACGGTTCATAAGCAGTTTGCAAGAGCAATTTAATGCAAACGTTCTAATAATTTACATTATACAATGTCGCAAGCTCCATTAGCTCTTTAATATTGTCGGCATTTGTTTTTTCGTAAATACGTGTTTTTAAAGTAGATACAGTATTCATTTTAAGGTTTAAGTTGTCTGCAATTTCTTTGGTACCTAAGCCCTTCAATACATAATGTAAAATTTCTAATTCTCTTGGAGCTAAAACTGTAAAAGGATTGTCTTGCTGTATGGCATTATTTCTAACTGCTATGGTTTCATTGTTTAAAAACTTTTGTAATACTTGTATAATTTCATCTTCTCCAGTAGTTTTAGACAAGTAATATTGAATATTGTATTGTTTAAGTGCTTCACCATATACTTCAGCAGGCTGCATAGAAAAAACCATGATATTTAAATTCGGATATACTTTTTTGATGTTTGGAATAACTTCTAACGTACTGCCATCTGATAAAATAATATCTAACACCGCATGCGTATATGAATGCTTAATAAGTTCTTTCATTAATTCATTGCAACTTGAAACCTCACTTACGTCGTCATAATTAAGGTTTAATTGTAGGTATAGTTTTAAGCCTTTTCTTATCATGCTATGATCATCGGCTAACAGTATTTTGGGTTGCATTTTTAAGGGTTTGAATTGTTCAATTATCGAATAACTAATAGCATGCCTGCTTGTTTTTCTTTACTACTATTATTGAGTTCAATAATATAAGCATAATAGCCAACTGGTACAGGTTTACCATTATGAGTACCATCCCAAGGAGTTTGACTATAGAATTTTCTTTCGAAAAGTTTTTGCCCTCCTCTTGTAAAAATACTTACAATAGCGTCTGGATATAATTCTAAGCCTTGAATAATCCATTTGTCGTTTATATTATCACCATTTGGCGAGAATGCATTGGGTATGGTAAGTTTATTTACTACAGTTATTTTAACCGAATCTATATTGCTGCAAAAGTTGGTTTTATGTGTGGCTTTTATTGTATATACAGTATTGGTAACTGGTGTAGCAATTGGATTAAGTGTTGTTACCGCAGATAAAAATGTTGCTGGTGTCCAACTAAAATTATACAAACTTGCATTAGCAATAGATGCATCTAGTAGGGTAGAGGTACCATTAATAATTATTTTATTGATACCAGCATCAATATTAGGTTGTTCATAAATGATAATATTTCTTGAGAAAGTTGTTGAATTACAACCTCCATTTCCAGTTGTTGTTAATTGAATATCATAATTACCTGCTGTATTAAATTGATAAGTTAAGGGAGAGGCAGATGTATTAATTACAGAACCTAATTGCCAACGCCATTGAAGAATATTGTTGGGATTACTAGCAATCAACTGAATATTTTTTTGTGTACAAAAGGTGTCTCCAACAATAGTAAAGTTTGCCGTAGGATTTGCATATATATTTGGAATCGTTTGCGTTACAGTATCACTCAAACAAGCAGCACCATAGCTTACGATATGCTTAATAATTCTATTAGTTGCATTATTGCTGTAGGCATGGGTAGAAACATTATTTGTAGTTGATGAAAAGATTTGCCCATCTCCAAAACTCCAATACCATGTGGGTTTATTGGTGCCACTAGTTGTAACTGATGAAGTAAAGGTAAAAATACTATCTACACAGGGTTTGCCATTAAAAGTAAATGAAGCTGTTGGTTTATTGTTTACACTTACGGTTAATTTAAAAGTATCGCTTATACAACCTAAATTAGAGGTAACTACTAATTTTACTTCATATGTACCAACTGCATTGTATTTATAAAAAAAAGGTGTATTGTTATTTCGAATAACAGATTGACCATCGCCCAAAAACCATCTTCTTGTAGTAATAGTTCCATTAATAATAGAAGAACTATCACTAAATCGAATTGAATCACCAATACAAATGTTGCTATTGTATCCAAACTTTGCAGTAGGTTTTGGATTAATGGTAATTGTTTTAAAAGCAGTATCGCTTAAGCAATTGCTGTTAGAAAGAGTAACCAATTTTATTGTATAACTTCCTGCTATTGCATAAGCGTATTTGAAAGGATTGTTATTGGTTTTAGTAAGGGTATTTCCATCGCCAAAAAAATATTGCCATGATGTTATGCTACCAACAGCAATACTAGAAGTGTCTGTTATTTGAACAGAATCTTTTGAACAAGCAGTTGCAATAATACCAAGTTTTGCAATGGGCGAATGATTGATGGTTATTTGTTTAGTAGTATCTCCTGTACAACCATTATTTGCATATATTCTAAATCTAATATTTTGTGTGCCTGCATTTGCAAACTTCTTTTTTGCATTTATGGTTGTGACATTTGTATTATCATCAAAGTTCCACCTGTATTGATTGATGGTAAATCCAGCACTTGAAATATTGGCTGTAAAGTTTACAGTATCTTTTAAACATCCTGCATTGGTATAAGTAAAATCTGCTTTAGGACCAGCTTTTATAATTACTTCAACGGTTGCATTTTCTGTTTGGCTACAATTTTCAATTACAGTAGCACCATAAGTTACTGGAATATAATAATTGCCTTCATTAGCAAAACTAATGTCTTGGGGTAAGTTGTATAAATAATAATTTCTACCATTGATTGTTTCAGTTCCTACCGATATTGGATTGTTAATAGAGATATCTGTATTAGGAGTAACTCCTGTTACTTGGCTTAATTTCCATTGAATACTACTTGCTGGAAATGCTAATTTAATGGTTGCTTTTATAGGTGTTTTAGGGCAACTAAAACTATCTATTGAGTTGCTACTAAAAGTATTTTTTATAGAGCTATAATAATTTAAGTTATTTACAAGAGTACCAACATTGTACCCATAACTTTCAAAGTTACCAAGTCCGTAAATTGTAGAAGTAAAAGCCGAATCGCAAGTAATGGTATGTTGAGAAGCAGCACCAATAAAACGTGTTAATGCTACAGTATAATTTGGATTGTTTGGATGTACAACTGTATTGACTGATGGAACAGGATTTCCATTCACTCTTAAAGATCCAATTGCAGCAGTAGGTACATGAATATTGGCATACACATAATCAATAGATGATTTTCTGCTAACATAAAATAAAACAGATTTTTGCCCTTGCTCAATAGGACTTAAATAAAACATTTCAGGATCGCCATAAGATGGTGGAGATGGATTGGTTGTAGGAAAATTCCAACATTGATTTTTGTTAGGAGTGTATTGAGCAATCATCATAGGCTTGTTAGAGGTGAAATAGTCTCCACCTGTAGAGTCCATATGTTCGTAAAAAAAATTTTTAATTAAACCTGTCATCACAACACCATTTTTCTTTACTTCCGTGGTGGGGTCTAATACACAAATTCTATAATAATTTCTATTGGTTTCATTGATATTGGTGTTAGTATTGTTAATGGTTCTAAACGTTAAATATCTTGTACCCCAAGCTTGTGTTGGAAAAATTTGTTGGTGCATAAATTCGCCACCATCACCTCTGCATAAACGTATACCTCCCGAACCAGAAAATGCAGCTATTGGATGGCAAGTTCCATCTGCTCCTGGAATAGATACTGCTTTAGTTCCTGTCATGTCTTTACTGGCAAATACAGGATTACCATTAAAGGTAGCTTTCCCAAAAACATGATATGATTCGCCCTTATTTAAATTCACTGTATATGTTTGGGCAGGTAGCCATCCATTTTTGGTAGTATCACTTGGTGTTATTTGAATCCTAGTATTATCTTCAGATGCAATTACATAAAACCACGAATACCAATCGGTAGGGCTACTTTGCGATTTATCTTGATAATAATTAATAGAATAATATGAGAAGCCATAAGTTTCAACTGGCATAAGCATTGTAGCACCTGAAACCAACGTTGAATAAACATGTGCATATACTGCAACAGGTTCTGTACTTACTATATGAATACCTTTATTTTGTAATCCATCGGTTAAAGTTCGAGCATCATTAACACCAGATTTTGGAATTAAAATTGTGGCATTTACAGTATTTGCAGGTATATTTAAAGTTTGTGTATAACCAGTATTGGTAATAGTTATAGTTACTACGGCAGCAGCATTTTCAGTGCTAATGTATATAGCTAATTCTTGATTGTTTACAGGCGATTCATGGAAAAAGCTATAGTTAAATCCATAAGCTAGCCAAAACTCTTTTCCTCTATTCGATTTGTTTTGTGCATTTACTAAACTAGAAAAGCACATTATTAAGATTAGTAATTTAAATTTTGTAGCCATATTTTTTCTTAGAACAATATTCAATTTTTAAATTAAATTCTATTGTAGAATTAATTCTACAAACAATTTTTTTATAGGGCTTTAATATTGTTGCTCATTCTTACAATCACCAAAACTTTAATGCATTATGAACAGATTGAATATTAGAAAAACTTTGATTTTTCTGATTCTATGCTTGTTATTTACCAACGGTATTTGGGCACAAGGTAATTATAACACCACTACATGGAAATTCAGTAATCCAAAACAATTTGGATTTACCATTTTTGATGTTGATTTTTTTGATAACAATAATGTACTAGCAGTTGGTAGCGATGGTGGTATTGCAAAAAGTACAGATGGTGGTAGAACTTGGATTTATGGTATTTTTACTTACCCAACCCCTACTGGATTAATTACAAAAGCTACTTTAACAGATGTACACTATATAACAGCAAATATTGCTTATGTAGTGGGTACTGGTGGTTGTATGGCAAAAACAACAGATGGTGGTTTAACTTGGAATTTAGTTACTACCCCTTTATATAGCACAAGTAGAAGTATTAACACTTGTTGGTTCATCAATGCAAATACAGGCTATGCAGCTGGTCAGTGGAATTTTTCTACAGATTCAATCCCTAAAATATATGTAACCAATAACGGTGGTGCAACTTGGGATTCATTGGCATCTCCAGCTGTGAATGGTACTACCAAAGTAGGTTTTGTGAATAACGCAACTTATCCGGCAAGAAATTTTCCTGTGGATGCAAAAACAAAAGAAATCTGGAGAATACAATTTTCAAATAGTGGAGTAGGTTATGTAAGTGGAAGTGGTTCTTCATTATTTCCAAACCTTGGTATTCCAAACATTACTAGTACTACAACTTGTGCATTAACTGGTACACAAACTACTGGCTCTCATAATGCAAGTTTATTTTGGAAAGTTGAGAATGGAATGATTACCGATTATTCTTTAAGTAAAGAACGTTTAGGCTATGCAGGTTATAATCCAACAGCTGCATTAAATTGTACTTCTAAATTTGGTACAGTAACTCAAACCGTTCAACAGTATAGAGCATTTAATATTATCAGTGATTCATTGGTTGTGTTAATGTCCTTCAACAATAACGTTGTTGTTCGTGTTAGAACAGGTAAAAACGATAGTACAGAAAATATTAATAGACTAGGCTCATTTGAACGAGGAAAATTTGAAGTACTCAATACTGGTGGTAGTGGAGCACCTGCTGGATATCCAGCAATTCCAGCAGTTCAAGTATTAAATGCTTCAAACCCATATCATATGATTAAAGCAAGTAATGGTAAATTATTTGCTACATCTGGTTCAAGCACTTTTGCACCTGCAAACAGAATGTGGACTTCGATAGATACTGGTAGAAATTGGGTAGAAGAAAGAAATATTCCTGTTGGACAAACCTTTAGTACGTTTACCAATTGGGCAATTGATATTGCACCTAATGGTAAGTTTATAGCTATGGGGCAAAATGGTGTTGTGTCAGATTCTTTGCCTGGTGGTGCCTGGTCTAGTGTTTATATTAGTAATCCTAATGCAGTATCACATACATCATCTGAATTTGTAGATTGTAATAATGGAATTTTAGCAGGTGGTGCAAGTATAACTGTAACAGAAGATGGTGGTAATACTTGGCAAAATAAAGCTAGAGCCGATTTTGCAGCTTCTAACTATAACATTATGGGAATTGCTTATCCAAGCTTGACGAGAGCATATTTTGCAGTAAGTAATGGCATTTTATATTCCTCTGCTGATAAAGGTACCACATTAGATCCTTTGTATTCAAACTTCAATTATCAAATAAGTGGTGTTGCTACAGTTGGTAATGATAGTATTTGGGCAATTGGTTATAGTCAGTTTTCTGTGCCAGCAGCATCAAGAACTTCAGCAGTATTTAGGTCTTTTAATGCAGGTGTAACTTGGAGTGAAATTGGAGGTTTCCCAGTAAATACCTTAAATGAACAAATTTCAAGAATTGCTTTTCCTTCAAGAAATGTGGGCTATATAGCAGGCTCTAGAAATGCAGTGTATAAAACAACTGATGCTGGTACAACATGGGTTAAAATTAATCCTTTCCCTGCATTGAATGATGCTCCAACTGGCTTCCCAAATGCTAGAATTGCATATCAAGAAATACAAGCATTAGATGATAATACGGTATTCTTAATAGGAAATATGTTTACCAATGTTGGTGTAAAAAGGGTATATAAAACAGTAGATGGTGGAGCTAATTGGGTAGATATTACAGGCAATTTAGCTGCTTTATTGCCTGTTGGTAATTTAATTGGAATGAAATGGCACGATGCCAATAATGGCTATGTATCTGCTGGTAGTGCATTGTTTAAAACAACTGATGGTGGTGCAAATTGGACTATGGATATTGCACCAACTGGTTCTTTATTTGAAACAATGTCTTTTGCACCACGTACAGTGCCTGCTGCAATTAGTTTTCAAAATAGAAAATTATTTGTAACAGGTCTATCTGCTCCTACTGCCAATGGAAGTATTATGGAATATGGTAATCCTCTTGATATTAATGTTAATTTCAATCAAACTGTTACTAATGCCAATTGCTCAAACTTAAATGGTGGTAGTATTACAGTTACAGCAACTGGTGGTTTACCTCCATATCAATACAGCATTAATGGTGGTGCGTTTCAATCTAGTAATGTATTCAATGGCTTAAACCAAGGTGCTAAAACAATTACAGTAAAAGATGCATTTTGTGGTACATTAACTAAATCAATCATAGTAGGATTTACTGATAACCTAACCCTAACTACAAGACCAACTGTTGATACTAGTGTTTGTGCTGGTGCTCCAGTTCCTTTTGTTGCAACTGCTACAACAGGTGCAACATTTGCTTGGACTCCTTCTACTGGGTTAAGCAATGCATCTATTGCAAATCCAATTGCTACAGTTAACTCAAACATTACTTATACTGTTACTGCAACTTTAAATAGTTGTGTAAGAACTAAGTCAATTCCTGTTACTATTAAACCTAACCCAATTGTAAATGCTGGTCCAGATAAAACCATTATTATTGGTGATTTTGTAACCCTAGAAGGTTCAGGTGGTGCAGGTTCAATTTCTTGGACTCCAGTAAATACATTAACTGGTGCAAATACATATCGTCCGGTTGCAAATCCAACTGCTACAACAGTTTATACATTATCAGTTACCGATGCAAATAGTTGTACAGCTACAGATAATGTTACAGTAAATGTGTTACCTTATTGTGTTAAACCAATGGGTGCATTTACACCAAATGGAGATGGTAATAACGACAGATGGTTAGCTACAAGTTCAAATGGTTGTACTGTTAGAATTAATGTAGTGGTGTATAATAGGTATGGTCATACAGTGTACACAAATCAAAACTATCAAAACGATTGGGATGGTACATATAAGGGTGATAAGTTGCCAGATGGTACTTACTATTATTACATTAAATATCAATTAATCAATGGTAACACAGTAAATCTTTCTGGTGATGTAACCATTATTAGATAACTACATTATAATTAACATACAAAAATATTAATATGAAAAAAATCATCTTCATACTATTCACAATTGCTGGGGCATCTTCATTAAATGCCCAGCAATTACAAACCTCAGTGTTTTTTGAGGCACAACAAATTATGCACAATCCTGCTTTTGCTGGAACTGGTGAAAATAATTTTATTGGAATTAATTATAGAAATCAATGGGCAAATATTAATGGAGGTCCTAAAACTGCTACTATTTATGGATCGTTTGCTTTACCTAAACAAAAATTAGGTATGAGTGGATATGTGTATAATGATAAAACTGGACCTACGTCAAGAACAGGTATTTCTTTATCTGTGGCAAAGCATATTAAGTTAGAAGGCGATGCAACTTTATCTTTTGGAATTGAAAATAGATTTCAACAGTTTATGTTAGATCAATCAAAACTTACAGAATATTTAGGTACAGATGCTGCTATTGGTAATGCCAATAAAAGTGTAAAGTACGATGCAGGTTTTGGTATTTCTTATACAACTAAAAAATTACAATTAGGTATTGCTGCAACTCAATTATTGCAAGGCCGTTTAAACAATTATGTTGGTAATTTAAATAGAACAGAAGAAGCAAGATTGTATCGTCATTTTTATGCTACTGGTAACTATACAATTCATTTAGATGAAACCGTTAGTATGATTCCAAATTTTATGGTCATCTACTTTCCAAATGCACCAACAGAGGTAAATTTAGGTACAAGATTTAAGTATGCCGATGTTTGTTGGCTAGGTTTAGGTAGTAGCTTAACAGGTAATTTTACTTTTTCTTTTGGGTTGAATGTATCAAAAGGATTATCGGTAGATTATGCTTTTGATTTGTACAATAATGCAAGCAGTAATTTTAATGTTAATGCCAACGAGTTTATGTTGCGTTATCAATTAAAGAGAAAATAAATTTCTTCCCCCAAACAATATTCAATATAGTTGATTCATTAAGAATTCAACTTGTATTTGAATAACTTAAGACATGCTTTGATAAAGAGGCTCTAATACACATGTATTTGGCTTCTTTTCAAACATGTTTTTTGTTTTAAGCAAGCTACTATTTAACAATTAAGAATAGTAGTTGCATTTGAAAAGTGGTAATTGTATAATTAGTTGAGTAAGAATGAATGAGTTTTTTTAAATAATTGAGTTTAAAAAAGTGTGAAAAAGCCATTATACATTTACTCTATCTTGCTGAGAATGTAGGTCCAGTTGTATTGTTTAATATTTTTTTGTTTTATTTAGGTAGAATTTTTAAAGGATAATTTTTTTTTCAAGTTGATGCTCCTATATTTGCACCCCAATCAAAAAATTGATGGGTAGTCTGTAAAGACTTTCGGGAGGTAGTTCAGCCCGGTAGAATACCTGGTTTGGGACCAGGGGGTCGCAGGTTCGAATCCTGTCCTCCCGACGAAAAAGTTCACTATTATAGTGAACTTTTTTTATGCCTACCATCTTCAACTCAATTCTTTTGCCCTACGTACTACAGGGTATTTTAACATTAAATCAATGTAAAGCTGTGTAAAAAAATACATTTGGGTATCTTTTCACTGTACTAGCGAAGAACAATTACCCAGAAATACGTAGTAAAAAATACAATAAAAATGGTTTCTTCGTGTAGCAAAAAAACTTCAGTTGAAATAAAAATTTAGGGTTATGAAAAAAGTAAAAATTGGGTTATTAGTTTTTGTTGCAATGAGTATTGTAAATTTTGCAATTGCTCAAAAAGAAAAGCCAAAACAAAAATATGGTTGCAGTGCCGAAATACCATCGAGTGAAGTGTATATAAAAGACACAACGAATGCTCGTGGTTTGGCCGACAATTATTATTTATGGTCTAATGGTAAAACCATTTATATAAAGTTTTTAAGTGGTAGCAAAGCCATGCAGGATAAAGTAAAAGCTATTGCAAAAGAGTGGGAACGTTATGCAAATTTGAAATTTGAATTTGTGAATGTAGGAGCATCTAACATTAGAATTAATTTAGACAATAAAGGAGGGCATAATTCTATGGTTGGAACTTTAGCAAATAATGCTGCGGAAGATGAAAGGACCATGAATTTTGATACCACCGATTTTAAAACTTTTGCAGCCATGCGTAGAACAGTGTTACATGAGTTTGGTCATGCTATTGGTTTGTTACACGAACATTATAGCCCTGTTGCTGGAATTCCTTGGAACAAAGAAGCAGTATATGCCGAGCTGAAAAAAACACAAGGTTGGGATAAATCTACAGTAGATTTAAATTTATTTCAACAGTACAAAGTTTCTTACACCAACGGTACTGAGTACGATAAATCTTCCATTATGCATTATCCTGTTTTTGCAAGATGGACAACCACTGGTTTTAGTGTAGATTGGAACAATGATTTGTCTGAAGGAGATAAAAATTTAGTAACTCTTTTATATCCAAAATCTGGTGAAAGGCAAAATGAAGTTCCTCGATTTACGGTTTCTAATTTTACCAATATTAACGTAGTAAAAAATGATACTAAACAAGGAATCTCTATTTATCCATCATTCAAACTTACAACGGAAGGTAAGTCTGCCAGAGTATATTTTATAGCTTTCTTTTATGATGAAGAAGGTAATCCAATTACTAAAGAAAAAGAAACCTACAACATCAATAATGTAGCTGCAACATTTAAATCATCTGTAATTGGATCTGGTAAATCAATTGCAGCGAATAAATTAAAAAGTAACGATTTTGAATTATTCATTCCTTACAATGAATTACCAACCAATGCAGGTAAAAATAATTTTCAGGTAGAATTTAGAGTATACTTGCAAGACGATAAAGAAATGAAGATTCTCTATCAATCTAAACGAAAAGTATTCAGTTTTATTAAAGCATAAATTATCTAACTAAAAAATATTCAAATCTTTCAACATTAAAACAAACAAACATGAAAACAATAAAACACTTATTCATCTTAGGTTTAGTTGCTTGTTTTGCAACTACCTCACAGGCACAACAAAAGCAACAACAATACAAAAAAATGGGTTGTGCAACCATAGAGCCTTTTCAACAAGTATTTGCTTTCGATACTTTAAAAGGTCGTCAAATGGCCGATAACTATTACTTATGGGATAATGGAAAAACCTTGAAAGTAAGAATCATGAGTGGTAGTAAACGCTATAAAGACATGATTAAAAAATATGCTAAAGAGTGGGAAAAATATGCCAACTTGAAATTTGAATTTGTAGAAACTGGTGATTCTCATATTCGTGTAATTTTAACTGGTAACGATGGTGGAGGTAACTATTCTAAATTGGGTACAATGGCCAATATGGTTTCTCAAGATGAGCATACCATGCACTTAGATACTACTTCATTTACAACTCAAGAGTATACCTACACAGCTATTGTACATGAATTTGGACATGCAATTGGTTTAATGCATGAACACATGAATCCAGTATCTGGTATTAAGTGGGATAAGAATAGAGTATATGCTGCCTATAAATTACAACAAGGTTGGGATAAAGAACAAGTAGATGCTCAGTTGTTTAAAAAGTATAGTATTACTTATACCAATGGTACAAAATACGATCCTAAATCAATCATGCATTATCCAATTTCTCGTTGGGAAACATTAGATGGTTTTTTTGTAGATTGGAACTACAGTATTTCTGAAGGTGATAAACAAATAGTTTCAGCATTGTATCCAAAAACGGGTAACAGAATTAATGAAGTGCCTCGTTTTACAGTAAGTGGTTTTTCAAACATGTCTGTTGAAAGAAACGATTCAAAACAAGGAGTTAGTTTTTATCCTTCATTCAATATTACTACAGCAGGTAAAACTGGTAGAGTATATTATTTAGCAGTATTTACCGATGAAAAAGGAAATATGTTTGAAACATCTAGTAGCGAATACAAAGTATTTGGTGTATCGGGTACTTCAAAATCGGCTGTATTAAATCCGGGTTTAAATTTAAATGTGAATAAGGGTAAAAAAGATTTAGAATTATTCATCCCTTTTTCTGAAATACCAGAAGGTATTAGAAATAAAAATGTGCGAGCTTCATTCTATGTATTCTTATTTGATAACGATGAAATGAAGTTATTGTATGCATCTAAAAGTGTTCCTTGTAACATGGCAAGATAATCTTCGTTTATATTTCAATATGTACAGGCGTTACAAATATTGTAACGCCTTTTTTGTATAAATGGTTGTTGGCTAAATCACTTGTGCTTTTATCTTCGTTACATAAACCATTGTAGAAAATGAAAAAATTGTTGATTGTATTTTTACTATTTAGTTTTCCTTGTTTATTGTTTGCACAAAAATCTACCAACGAAATTTTCATGGGGCTTAAAAAGCTGCATATGTTAGGCAGCGTTTTATATATTGCTGCTCACCCCGATGATGAGAACAATACATTGTTGCCTTATTTCGCAAAAGAAAAAATGTATCGCACCGCTTATTTAAGTTTAACCAGAGGCGATGGTGGACAAAATTTAATTGGTAGTGAACAAGGCATTGAATTAGGATTAATACGAACACAGGAACTATTGGCTGCAAGAGCCATTGATGGGAGTGAACAATATTTTACCAGAGCCTACGAATTTGGTTTTAGCAAATCATCGGACGAAACATTGAAGTTTTGGGACAAAGAAAAAGTGTTGGCCGATGTAGTTTGGGTGATAAGAACCTTTAAGCCAGATGTAATTATTGCCAGATTTCCTCCAGATAAAAGAGCTGGTCATGGGCATCATGCAGCTTCTGCAATTATTGCCAATGAAGCATTTACAGCTGCTGCCGATGCTACTCAATTTCCAGAACAACTTACAAAAGGTGTACAAGCTTGGCAAGCCAAAAGAATTGTTTGGAATACCTACAACTTTGGTAGCAATAATACCACTAGCAATAATCAATTAAAAATTGAAATTGGTAATTACAATGCATTATTGGGAAAAAGTTATGGTGAAATTGGAGGAGAAGCAAGAACCATGCATAAAAGCCAAGGCGAAGGAAGACCACGACGCAAAGGTACTATCACCGAATATTTTTCTTTAACTGCTGGCGATAGTATGCAAAACGATTTAATGGATGGCGTTGCTACTAGTTGGAAAAATATTGAAGGTGGAATGGATATTGAAAATAAAATCAATGCAATTATTCAGTCATTTAATTTTGAAAAACCCGAATTTAGTGTAAATGCATTGATTGATTTATATAAAGCATTACAGCGAATGCCAAAAGATAGTAGATGGGTATGGAAGAAAATAAAAGAAGTACAACAGTTGATCATCGATTGCTCAGGATTATTTATGGAAGCCACCACCGATAATGAATATGCTGTGAAAGGTGAAAAATTGAATGTTAGTTTTTTAATAAATAGTCGGTTATCCTCTCAAATTAAAGTAGAGCAAATACAATTGCAATCAGGCTATAGATCAGTGATTGATACTATTTTAAATAGCACCTTATCTATCAATAAAAATTTAATGTACAATAAAAGTATATTGGTAGAAACTGATAAAGTAGTAGATCAGCCATATTGGTTAGATGCACCTATGGTTAATGGAAGTATGTTTACGGTGAATGATCAAGCTAAAATTGGTAAAGCCGAAAACGATGCATCTTATAAAGCAAAATTTATTTTTTCAATTGGAGATATCAGCTTTATACATGAAACTCCATTGCTATATAAATTTGTAGATGCCACTAGGGGAGAAGTGTTACAACCTGTTGTTGTAGTTCCCCCTATATTAATTTCTTTAAGTCCTGATAATGTGTTAACCAATATTTTTCCACGTACAACAAAAACCAAAAATCAGTTCATACAAGTACAGTATAAAAGTAATTTTAATGCAAGTAATGAAGCTGTACAATTAAAAATTTTTCAAGGCGATAATGTGGTTTATGTAAAAGACACCGTATTGGATTTTGAAGCTGGGAAATCTTATAGTATTGATTTATCTATTACTAAATTTTTCAAAAAATCACTTTCTAAAAATGTAAGTGCATCACTTGTATTTCAAAAAAATGGGACAGAACAAAAATCATATAGTCATTATTTAAGGAAAATTAGTTACGACCATATTCCTAACCTACATTATTTCTATCAAGATAATATTCAGCTATTAACCGATAGTGTACAGGTTAAAGGAAAGAAAGTTGGCTACATTATTGGTGCAGGCGATAAAGTGCCAGAAGCCCTAATAGCATTGGGTTTTAAATTGGAATATTTATTTGAAAAAGATATCACTTTACAAAAATTACAGCAATTTGATGCTATTATTACTGGTATTAGGGCTTATAATATTCACGAATGGATGAGTAGTAAAAATGATATTTTCAATGCTTATGTAAATAATGGAGGAAACTTAATTGTACAATATTTAAAAAGTAATACAGTAGGTACTCAAAAAGTAAAAGTTGGGCCTTATGGATTAACAGTTAATGCTCAATCTAGAGTTACCGAAGAAGATGCAGCAGTTAATTTTTTATTGCCTAAACATTCGGTATTGAATTATCCGAACAAGATTACCAATAAAGATTTTGAAGCATGGGTGCAAGAACGTAGTACGTATCAAGCAGTACAATTGGATAAAAATTTTGAGGCTGTTTTATCAATGAATGATACAAATGAACCAGCTAGTAATGGTAGTTTAGTGATTGCTAAATATGGTAAAGGCAATTTTGTATATTCTAGTTTGGTTTTGTTTAGACAATTGCCTGCAGGCATTACTGGTGCTTATAAATTATTGGCTAATATGATTGCATTGCCTAAAAATAAATAGTATGAACAGTAGAAAACGAATGGTTGGAATCATGTTAATTGCAATAGGACTTGCGTCAGGTATTTTTTTAAAGAATGTAAAAATTGGTTTAATCATAGGATTGGTGTTAGGGCTTTTATCGGGTGGATTATTTAGTAGTAAAAAATCCTAGTTTGATAATGTAATGAGTTATACAAATTAAAAATAGTATAAATAAATTTTGAATGAGCAAGCTGCCTTTATTTAAATCTTGGAATCAATGGTACCTATTTGTATTAATGGTATTGATTGTTCTAATTGTTTTCTTTACATGGGTAACCAATTATTTTTCCTAACCCCGTCAACGGCTTCAAGCCTTGACGGCGGTTGTAGATACGATGTTAAATTAAAATATTAACAACCGCCAACGAGGTAATAATCATCGTCGGGGTTAGGTTCAGAAAAGTAAATTTCATAACCCCGTCAATGGCTTCAAGCCTTGACGGCGGTTTTAAGCGAAAAAAATAATACTTTAATGAAATTAATATTAACAACTACTGATAAGGTTAAAATAGTCATCGACGTTAATAACTAACTAGTACTATAAAAAATAACAATGAGCAAACTAGATTGGATTGTACTTTCTATTACATTAATAGCCATTATTACTTATGGGTTATATAAAAGCCGTACGAGTAAAAACTTAGAAGGTTATTTTTTAAGTAACAGAAGTATGCCTTGGTATTTAGTATTACTCAGCATTATGGGTACTCAAGCAAGTGCCATTACATTTATTTCAGCACCAGGACAAGCCTTTACCGATGGAATGCGATTTGTACAATACTACTTTGGGCTACCCATTGCAATGGTGATATTATGCATAACATTTGTGCCTTTGTTCAGTAAGCAAAAAGTGTTTACGGCATACGAATACTTAGAAAAAAGGTTTGATGTAAAAACTAGAACATTTACTGCTTTTTTATTTTTATTATCTCGTGGATTAAGCACAGGCATCAGTATTTATGCACCTTCCATTATTCTATCTTCTTTAATGGGTTGGGATATTTTTACTACCAATATTGTAATGGGTGGCTTACTCATTATTTATACAGTAAGTGGTGGAGCAAAAGCAGTAGCATATACACAGCAATTACAATTGGGTATTATATTCATTGCTATGTTTATTGCAGGTTACATGGTGGTGCATTTGTTACCAGAAGGTATTGGTTTTTCTGATGCATTAGCCATTAGCGGAGCAAATGGGAAAATGAATATTATAACTACTGGCTTTACTGAGAAAGGCTTTGATTGGAAGGATAAGTACAATATTGTAAGTGGAGTAATTGGTGGCTTCTTTTTAGCCTTGAGTTATTTTGGAACAGATCAAAGTCAAGTTGGTAGATATTTAACCGCCAAAGACAATACCGAAAGTAGATTGGGTTTGTTAATGAATGGCTTGGTAAAAGTACCTATGCAGTTTTTAATTTTATTGGTAGGTGTATTGTTGTTTAGTTTTTATCAGTTTAAAGAACAACCCATTTTTTTTAATTCGGCACAAGACCAAAAATTATTGATCAGCGAAAAAAGAGATAGTGCATTAGCACTACAGCAACAATATCAACAATTGAATGCCGAAAAGCAAATTGTATTTAAAAATTATAAAAGCAATGAAGTAGTAGCTCAACAAGAGTTGAAAAATTTAAATCATACTTCTGATTCGTTGAAGAAAGTATATAAAGGGTTATTTAAAACAGGAAATATTAAAGGAGATGATAATGATACCAACTACATTTTTTTACGATTTGTGGTAGATTATTTACCCAAAGGATTGGTAGGGTTACTAATAGCCATTATTTTTTTAGCAGCTTGGGGCAGTATTGCAGCTGCATTAAATTCTTTAGCAAGCTGCACCATGATTGACTTTCATAAACGATTTACAAAACAAACAGTAATCATAGATGAAGTAAAGCATAATGAAAGAGAATACAAACTCTCTAAAATGTACACCTTGTTTTGGGGTATATTTTGTATTATAGTAGCTCAGCTAGTAGTTGGCATGGGCAGTTTAATTGAAGCTGTAAATGTGTTGGGCTCTTTATTCTATGGTGTTATTTTAGGCATTTTTTTAGTAGGTTTTTATATGAAACGTATTCAAGGAAATGCAGTTTTTATAGGAGCAATCATAGGAGAATTGGTTACCATTTTATTGTTTATTCTAGATAAAAATGGCACAATTGGTTTAGGCTTTTTATGGTTGAATGTAGTTGGGGCTTTATTGGTGGTAGTGTTAAGTTGGGTAATACAATTTGTGCAGGGTAACTTTACCAGTAGTAAATAATTTTAATTTAGCAATATTGTTTTACTTTATTTAACTATTGAAAAATTATATTTCAGTTATGCTAATATTTTAGAATCCCTTAAATTAGCTTATTGTGTATATTTTTATAGACCATAGTTTCAATGTTTTGAAATGAAAAATAAGTTACTTGTTATTTTTTTATTGTTTAATTTTTTTATTGGTTTTGCACAACCTAAAAATCAATTAATACAAAAGAATACCAAGATATCTAACTATTTTGAAGTATTGCCTGACAAGGGATATACAATAGAACAGGTTTCTACAGATACCAATTTGCAATTTAAAGCTGTAGACTCTTTGTACCTTAAATCAAATAATAAATTTTGGATAAAATATACATTGTACAACACATCTAATTATGATGAAAATGTTGTACTTTATTTTAATCCAGCAATGGAAAATACCTTTTTCCAATTTGATAGTTCTCAACAAAAATGGGTTTCTCAAAAAGCTGGTTTTAGAGTTGCTGGTAGATATTTCTATAATCCCCCATCATCTATTTTAACTATTAGACGAAATGAAGCACCAGTAAACTATATTCTTTGCAACGCAACTGAGTTTCAAAAATATATAAAAAGCTTTAAACCAGAATTGTATGTTGTTTCTGAGAAAAGCCTTTCTGAGAAAAAAGCTTTACCATTTTATGCTTGGGGCATTACTATGGTAATTTTGCTGCTCTTTTTTTTATACAATGCCTATTTGTACTTTTTCTTAAAAGATAAAACTTACTTATATTTTTTACTGCTTCAAATTGGAGCTGCTATTTATGTAACGGCTGCTACAAAAATGTTTAATTATTTAGTAGAAGCTCCATTTTGTTCTCTATTTACAAACAACAATGGAGAAATTATGTATTTTGAGAAGAACAACTTTGCCAACAGGCTAAGTACTATTTGGATTATTATAAGTTTTGTGCAACTAACCAGACATTTCTTAGCTACCCATATAAAAACACCTACAATTGATAAACGCTTAAAATTAATATTGGGGTTGTACATAGTTGTTGAATTAGCAATGATAATAGCTTCTTTAACACATTCAACATTGCCTACAAGTTATAATATTATAGAGAATGTTACACTTTTACTTGTTGTTGGCTACATTTTTTATGCAACTTGGTACAGTTACAAACACTCATACAAGCCAGCCTTTTATTTATTAATGGCTAACTTGATTCCGTTATCAATTATTTTAGTATTGATTTGCAGCTTGCTATGGTTTAAGTTTTTTACAGGGTTTGTTCAAATATTGCCAGATATTGCTGCGGTTTCGCAAGCATTCACATTTGCCATTGCATTGCATTTGAGGTTAAAAAATTTAAAACTTAGTCTTCATCAACAACAAGAAGAAGCACTAACTTTAAAACAACAAATTGAAACCTTAGTAAAAAGGCAAGAAACAATTGCAAAGGAAAATGAAATTATTGCCGAAGAAATAGAAGTAGAGAAATCTAAAAATGAAGAATTGCTGCAAAAATTAGAAGCCAATCAAAGAGAATTGGCCTCTAATACCATGTTTATGTATCAAAAAAATAGTTTATTGTCTTATTTAAAGGGGCAAATGAAAGAGTTGAACAAAATGTTGCCCGAAAGTGCTACACAAACTTCAAAAAATATAGACGCCTCTTTACAAAACCACCAATTTTTAGAGGCAGATTGGGATAAATTTAAGCTGCATTTTGAAAACGTTCACCCAAGTTTCTTTGAAGATTTAAAAAAGAAATACCCCGATTTAACCAAAAACGAAACTCGACTTTGTGCCTATTTGCACCTAAATATGAGCACAAAAGAAATTGCTGCATTACTAAATATTGACCCAGGAAGTGTAAGAAGAGCCAAAACAAGATTGAACAAAAAAATGAACCTTCAACCTTCTGATCTTGATTAAGGCCTCAAAATTTTGTTGATGGACTACTACTCAATAAATATCACTTTTAGTTTGCACTCATTTTTTACTCAATAAAAAAGACTCCTTTTGGGCAATATTTTTTATTGACAATCAGCTTGTTATAAACTTGATTGACTTTGTCCATACTTTGTCTACACCTGTTTTTCTATAATTCTTAGCTTTTAATGTTCTTTTACTTATCATTTTTTTTTGAACTTAAAAAGCATTCAGTATGAAATTTTTTACCAAATTATTGCTAAGTATTTTAATTAGTGCAGGATTTTTTAATGTGGCTTTTTCACAACCAGTAATAACATCTTTCAGTCCACTAAGTCAAATTCCAGGTTATACAGTTACAATAACTGGTTTAGGTTTTAACACAACTGCCACCAACAATATTGTATTTTTTGGAGCTACAAGGGCTACTGTTACTGATGCAACTGCAACCAGTTTAACTGTTACAGTACCTTTTGGTGCAACTTATGCACCTATTACTTTGTTAAATACAGGTACTGGCTTAGCTAATAGTAGCCGTAAAAAATTTACCCCCATTTACAGCCCTGCAAAACCAGCCATCACAACAACTAATTTTTTGCCCCAACAAAATTTCGCTACAGTTTTCGAATCAATTCAAAGTGTAACCGTAGGTGATTTGGATGGAGATGGAAAATCTGATTTAGTAGCATTGACAAGTGGCAATATAATTTCTGTGTATCGCAATATTTCAACTGCTGGGAAAATTGATGCAAGCAGTTTTGCTGCAAAAGTAGATTTTACAACAGGCAATACTCCTAATTCAGTAGCAATAGGTGATTTGGATGGAGATGGCAAACTAGATTTGGCTGTAGCCAATGCATTTTCAAACACGGTTTCTGTATTCCGTAATACTACTACTATGGGAACGATTGATGCAAGCAGTTTTGCACCAAAAGTTGACTTTGCAACAGGCAATACTCCTAATTCAGTAGCAATAGGTGATTTGGATGGAGATGGCAAACTAGATTTGGCGGTGGCTATTTATGGTTCAATGTCTATTTCAATATTTCGTAACACAGCCACCACTGGAACTATTACCAGTGGAAGTTTTGCTGCCAATGTTGAATTTACAACAGCTTCAAGCACAGCCCCAAATTTCAGGCCTTTTTCTGTTGCAATAGGCGATTTAGATGGAGATGGCAAACCCGATTTGGCTGCAGCTACATTTGCATCAAGTAGTGTTTCTGTGTTTCGCAATACATCAACAGTTGGCGTTATTGATACTAGTAGTTTTGCTGCAAAAGTTGACATTGCAGCAGGCTTACCAACCTTAAATGTAATAATTGAAGATATTGATGGTGATGATAAACTTGATTTGGCTGTTGTAGGCAATAGTAATAGAGTCTCAATATTTCGTAATACTGCAACCAGTGGAACCATTAATGCAGCAAGCTTTGCAACAAAAATAGATTTTACTACAACCTCACAAACGTCTTCTATTGCATTTGGCGATTTAGAAGGTACAGGCAAACCTGAATTAGTAGTTTTTTATAATGACGTACAAAATGTTTCAGTTTTTAGTAATACTTCTGTAAGTGGTATTGTTAGTTTTTCAACAAGAGTAGATATTCCAACAACCCAAATCTCAAAATCTGGAGTCATTGCCGATTTAGATGGAGATGGAAAATCGGATTTGGTAATGTCATTTAGTTTGCCTGTTTTGCGTAATGCAGATATTCCTGCTCCTAAAATTACCTCTTTCTCTCCACAGGCTGCAAAGCCAGGCGTTGCTGTAGCCATTAGTGGCACAGGGTTTAATACAACTGCCAATAATAATATTGTATTTTTTGGAGCTACACGAGCTACAGTAAATTCAGCAACTGCAACCAGCTTAAATGTAACTGTACCAACAGGAGCAACCTATGCACCCATATCGTTGCTTAATACCGCCAATGGCTTTACTGGATTGAGCAAAACAAGTTTTACACCCATTTACAACCCCGCAAAAACAAATATTACAGCATCAGATTTTTTACCCAAGCAAGATTTTGCAACAAATGACCGTCCATATTCAGTAGTCATAGGAGATTTGGATGGCGATGGTAAGCCAGATTTGGTGGTAGGGCGAAGTGGATCGATTTCAGTATTTCGCAATATTTCTACTAATGGTAGTATTACAAGTGGCAGTTTTGCACCCAAAGTAGATTTTTATAGCGGTGGTAGCAATTACTCAGTTGCCATAGGCGATTTAGATGGCGATGGTAAGCCAGAAATTGTAGCAACAACGTCTGCTAGCACCGTTTCTGTACTACACAACACTTCAACCAGTGGCACTATTAACAGTAGCAGTTTTGCATCCCTTGTAGAGTATCCAATAGGCTTAGGTTCTTCTTCCGTTGCTATAGGCGATTTAGACGGAGATGGCAAACTGGATTTAGTTGTGACCAATCTGGGTTCAGGAAATATTTCAATATTGCATAATAACTCCATTATTGGTAGTATAAATAGTGAAACATTTAAGCCACATGTGCAGTTTGCTGTAACAGGAGCTATTCACACTTCTACTATGCCTACTTCTGTAGCTATTGGTGATTTAGATGGAGATGGCAAGCCCGATTTGGTTGTGGCTGAAGCTTTTTCGGGCGAAATTTCCATATTTCGGAATACCTCTGAACCTGGAAGCATCGGCAGTAATAGTTTTGTTGCCAATGTAGTATTTGCATTAGGAGGTAACCTTCAATCTGTGGCAATTGGCGATTTGGATGGCGATGGCAAACCCGATTTGGCTGTTGCAGATGGTGTAGCATCTATTGCTGTGCTATACAATACTGCTACTATGGGTAGCATAGCCAGTACCAGTTTTGCACCAAAAATAGATATTGCAACTGGCGGAAACCCATATTCGGTAGCTATTGGCGATTTAGATGGCGACGGCAAACCTGATTTGATTGCTACAAATCCAAACTTGAATAACTTAGCTGTTTTTCGCAATACATCAGTAAGTGGCAGTATAACCAGTAGCAGTTTTGCAACAAAAGTAGATTATCCTACTGGGTTGTATCCACTAGGATTAGCTATAGGCGATTTGGATGGCGATGGTAAACCCGATTTGGCAGTAGCTAATCGAAATAGTTTTAATTTTTCTATTCTCCGTAATAGAGATATACCAACTGCTATCACTTCTTTCAGCCCAATTACAGCTAAGCCTGGAGATGTGGTAACCATTACTGGTACTGGATTTAATAATACCACAACCAACAATATTGTGTTTATAGGTGCTACAAAAGCCACTGTAACCGCAGCATCTTTTAATAGTTTAACAGTTACTGTGCCTGCAGGTGCAAGTTATGCACCCATTACATTGGTAAACACAGTTACCAATTTAGCAGCCAGTAGCCTTGATAATTTTACCCCAATTTATAGTCCATCTAAAACAAATATTACAGCAACCGATTTATTGCCTAAGCAAGATTTTGCAGCAGCTGCAGGTGCTAACCCCTTTTCAATAGCCATTGGCGATTTGGATGGCGATGGTAAACCCGATTTAGCAGTAGCTAATATTAGTACTAATAAAGTCTCTATTTACCGCAATACATCAACCACTGGTGCAATTGGAACTAACAGTTATGCAGCCAAAGTAGATTTTGTAACAGGTTTATACCCTTATGCAGTAACCATAGGCGATGTAGATGGAGATGGTAAACCCGATTTGGTAGTAACCAATACTGGTGAATACACTGTTTCTATACTTCGCAACACAGCCACTATAGGCACTATTACCACTGGTAGTTTTGCTGCCAAAGTAGATTTTCCTACTGGTGTTACAGCAACCTCAGTAGCACTGAGAGATTTTGATGGAGATGGTAAACCCGATTTGGCTGTAGCCAATTTTGGTTCGGCAACTGTTTCTATATATCAAAATACTGCAATAGTAGGCAGTATTACCACAGGTAGTTTTGCTGCCAAAGTAGATTTTACTACCAATCCAGAGTGCCGTTCATTAGCCATTGGTGATATAGACGGTGATGGTAAACCTGATTTAGTTACAGCCAACGCTGGTTCAAACAATATTTCCATACTGCGTAATACAACTACAATAGGTGCTATAAATAGTAGCAGTTTTGCTGCTAAGGTAGATATTGCCACGGCTGGCCATCCTTGGTTTGTAGCCATTGGCGATTTAAATGGCGATGGCAAACCAGATGTAGCAATAGCCAATTCTAATGGTAACAATATTTCTATATTTCGCAATACTGCAACAACTGGTATAATTAATGCAAACAGCTTTGCAATCCAAATTGATTATGCTACAGGCACAACCCCTTTTTCAGTAGCCATTGGCGATATTGATGGAGATGGTAAACCAGATATAGCGGTAGCCAATTCTAATTCTAATAATGTTTCTATATTACGCAATACTTCTGCTGGCAATACCATTGGCTTAGCAGCCAAGGTAGATCTTACCACAGGCACACTGCCACAGTCTGTAGCCATTGGTGATTTGGATGGCGACGGTAAACCCGATTTGGCAATAGCCAATAATAGTTCAAATACCGTTTCGGTTATACGAAATGCAGATCTTCCTGTAATCATTACTTCATTTACCCCTACAACTGCAAAGCCGGGAGATGTGGTAACCATTACTGGTACAGGTTTTAATACTGTTAATGCAAACAATATTGTATTTTTTGGAGCTACAAGGGCAATAGTAACAGCAGCAAGTGCCACTAGCGTAACTGCAACTGTACCTACAGGTGCAACTTATGCACCCATTACATTCTTAAATACAAGTACACGTTTAGCTGCATATAGTATTAATAATTTTACCCCTATTTATAGTCCAGCTAAAACAAATATTACCACAACTGATTTTTTACCCAAGCAAGATTTTGCAACAAATGCCCGTCCATATTCAGTAGTCATAGGCGATTTAGATGGAGATGGTAAGCCCGATTTGGTGGTAGCCCATGTTGGAGATTTTTCTGGCAGTGCCAACACAGTGTCTGTGTACCGCAATACATCTACAACTGGCAGTATAAATAGTGGCAGTTTTGCACCCAAGGTAGATTTTACAACTGGCTCAACCCCTTATTCACTAGCAATAGGTGATGTAGATGGAGATGGTAAACCTGATTTGGTAGTAGCTAATAATGGTTCAAATTCTGTTTCTATACTTCGCAATACTGCAACAGTTGGAGTTATTAATGTAAATAGTTTTGCAGCCAAAGTAGATTTTGTAACAGGTATAGAACCAATTTTTGTAACAATTGCCGATGTAGATGCAGATGGCAAACTAGATGTAGCAGTCGTAAATAATAGCTCAAATTCGGTTTCAGTATTTCGCAATACTTCCACCAGCGGAATGATTGATGTAAATAGTTTTAGTACCAAAGTAGATTTTGCAACTGGCTCAAGGCCTAACGGAGCAGCTTTTGGCGATTTAGATGGCGACGGTAAAATAGATTTAGCAGTAGCTAGCACCAATTCAAATGCAGTTTCAATATTTCGTAATACTTCAACCAAAGGAATTATCGATGTAAATAGTTTTGCTGGTAAAATGGATTTTGCAACAGAGGGGCAACCCTATTCAGTTGCCATAGGTGATTTGGATGGAGACGGTAAGCCAGATTTAGCATTAGCTTGTGCCAAATTTGATTTTCTTTCTATATTACGCAACACTTCAATTGCAGGTAGTATTACAGCAACAAGTTTTGCTGCCAAGCAAGATTTTGCAACAGGTATAAGTCCAATATCAGTAGCCATAGGTGATTTAGATGGCGATGGGAAGCCTGATTTGGGGGTAACAAATGGCCATGATAACACCGTTTCTATTTTTCGAAATACTTCAGTTGCCAGTACCATTAGTTTGGCAGCTAGAGCAAATTTTGCAACAAGTGCAGATCCGCTTTCATTAGCCATTGGCGATTTGGATAGCGATGGTAAACCCGATTTGGCTGTATCGAATATGAGTTCAGCAACAATTTCTGTTTTTCGTAATGCAGATATTGTTACCATTTGGGATGGTATTACCTGGAGCAATGGCACACCATCTGCTGGT
The DNA here is from genome assembly GCA_943371535.1 of Asaia bogorensis. Classification (GTDB taxonomy): domain Bacteria; phylum Bacteroidota; class Bacteroidia; order Chitinophagales; family Chitinophagaceae; genus UBA1930. Next base: position 114,309 of record CALRVE020000005.1, read on the forward strand.
GTAGATGCCATTATAGCAAGCAATACAGCACCTAGCAGTTTTGCTTGCAAAACATTAACCATAAACAGTGGTGTTGCTTTAACCACTACAGGAATTACTGCTACAGTTAATGGTAATATTATTAATAATGGTAATGGTTTAGCAGGTTCTGGTACATTAAATATTGCTGCAAATAGTAGCATTAGTGGTAATAATTTACCTGTAACAGGTGTATTAACAGTTGCGTCAGGTGCTACATTAACAACCAATCATTTACTTACACTAAAATCAACATCCATCACCAATACAGCTATAGTGGGCAATAGTGCTGGAACCATTATTGGCAATGTAACAGTAGAGCGTTATATACCAGCTGGCAAAAGAAGTTTTAGATTTTTAGCTTCACCAGTAACTACCACCAACTTCATAAAAGGCAACTGGCAAGAAGGAGTAAATAATACAAGTATAGATTATGACAATAACCAAAATCCTGTTGCCAATTATGGTACACATATTACAGGTAGTACCACAGGTGTAAATGGTTTTGATGCAACACAAACTGGAGCAGCAAGTATGTTTGCTTTTAATAATAATACACAAAGTTGGGCTTCTATAACTAATACAAATGCTACAAACTTAATTGCTGGTAATGCATATCGAATTTTGGTTAGAGGTAACCGTTCGTTTGATTTAGCTTCTACTTCTTTAACCAATACTGCAACTACTTTAAGAGCCACAGGAACTTTAATAACAGGAGCTGTAACCTTTGGAAATGTAAGCAGCAGTCCGTCAGCTTTACCAACCTTAGCAACTAATGCCAGTGAGTTTAGTTTTATTGGTAATCCTTATGCAAGCCCAATAGATTGGAATGACATAACCAAAACAGGACTTACTGGCTATTACTACATTTGGGACCCTACATTAGCCACCAGAGGTGCTTATGTTTCTTGCTTTACAGATGGTACAAAAAGCAATAACTCGTCTGCTGTAACAACTGCTATACAAAGTGGACAAGCATTCTTTGTGCAAAACACATCTGCAACTGCTGCAAGACAATTACAAATTACCGAAGCTAATAAAATAACTGGTAATACCAATGTGTTTCGTACCCAAGCTAGCACATCAACATTAGCTATTCAATTGTACTTAACTAGTAATATTAACAGCACATCTCAAGATGGAGCAACGGTGTTGTTTAATAACACTTACAGTAATACCGTAAACGATGAAGATGCCAATAAGTTTACCAATTTAGATGAAAACATAGCCATACAAAGAGGTACTAGTTTAATGAGTATAGAAAGAAGAAACATGCCAGCACTAACCGATACTGTACAACTAAAAACATGGCAGTTAGCCCAGAACAATTACACATTAAAAATTGATGCTTCTAACTTTGAAGGAACAACTATTGCCTATTTGCAAGACAATTATTTAAACAACGAAACACCTTTAAATTTAAATGGTATTACCAATGTAAATTTTACAACCAATGCAGTGGCAGCAAGTAGAGCAAACAACAGATTTACAATTGTTTTTAGATCCAACACTTCGTTACCAGTTGCCGTTACTAACCTAAAAGCCTACCAAAAAAATACTGGAGTACAAGTAGAATGGAAAACACAAAATGAGTTGAATCTGCAAGAATACGAAGTAGAAAAATCAACCGATGCAACCAACTTTACTAAAGTAGGAACTGTGCAAGCAACAGCTGCTACAAGTTACAATTGGTTTGATGTTAATGCTAACAAAGGCAATAATTTTTATCGCTTAAAAATGATAGAAAAAGATGGTAGTTTTAAATACTCTACCATTGTTAATGTAAAAATAGGAAGCATTAAAAATGTGTTTACTGTAGTTGGTAATCCTATAAAAAATAAAACTGTTGTATTACAGTTAGAAAACGTTGAAAAGGGCAATTACAATGTGTTAGTGTATAATAATCTTGGTCAAAAAATTACCAGTAAAGCAATCAATCATTTAGGAGGTTCAGCTACGCAAACAATTGCTTTAGATAATGTTTTATCAGGTACTTACCAATTAAATATTGTAGGAAATAAAGTAAATGAGACAGTAACTATTATTGTTGACTAGTCAAAAATACCCAAAGTAATCAACTTTATTTATGATACCACAACCATGTATTGAACAATACATGGTTGTGGTGTAAATAAGAGTTAGTTTTTCTGTGTTGCAAACGGCACAGCATTTAAAGGAAGTAAAATTCCTTTGTAAATAAAATAATATTGTTCTGCATCTTCATAAGCTTTGCTTTAAAAGAACTTACTTTGTTTTAAAGTCTTGTTTTTATGGCCAATCATTTTCCAAGTGTTAGTTGGAGTAGGGGAGCAAGTATGTACGAAATAAATATTCGTCAGTATTCGGTGGAAGGTACTTTCAAAGCTTTTCAACAACATTTACCTCGATTAAAAAATATGGGTATTGATATTCTATGGTTCATGCCCATTACACCGATTAGTCTTGACGTACGTCAGGGTACATTAGGTAGCTATTATGCCTGTAGCAGTTACGTTGAAATTAATCCCGAATTTGGAACGCTGAACGATTTTAAAGCATTGGTAGCAGAAGCCCATAGCTTAGGTATGAAAGTAATAATTGATTGGGTAGCCAATCATACAGGATGGGATCATGAATGGACGAAAACCAATAAAGATTATTATTTATTAGACGAGCAAGGCAATTTTACAGAAAGAAATGGTTGGCATGATGTGATAGATTTAAACTATCAAAACCAACACATGCGTACAGCAATGATTGCAGCAATGCAATATTGGGTGAACACTTGCAATATTGATGGTTTTAGATGCGATATGGCTCATCTTGTTCCACTAGATTTTTGGCAAGAAGCTAGAACACAATGTGATGCTCTAAAACCTTTATTTTGGTTGGCCGAATGTGAAGACGTGCAATACCACAATGTATTTGATGTTACTTATGCTTGGGAATGGATGCATGTTACAGAAAAATTTTTTCAAGGCAATGCTTCATTACATCATGTGTTTGATGTATTGCATAAATACACTCAATATCCAAAAGATTCCAGAAAACTATTTTTCACTACTAACCACGATGAAAATAGTTGGAATGGAACTGAGTATGAAAAATTTGGCGGTGCTGCTAAAGTAATGGCTGTATTTGCTGCAACTTGGAGTGGAATGCCATTGGTGTATAGTGGACAAGAAAACCCTAATTTAAAAAGGTTGAAATTTTTTGATAAAGATGTTATTGAATGGAATCAACCTTTGCAATTATTCGACTTTTATAAAACCATTCTTCAGTTAAGTAAATCAAAGGTAATTTCATTAGCCGAAACTTTTATTTTACCTACTCAACACGAAGGTGTAATGGGTTATTTAAGAAAACACGAAAACGAAGTTGTGTTGGTATTGTTGAATTTTACAGGAGCAAGTAAATTACAAATTTCTGTTGAACACAATTGGTTAAACAATAAGTTTGTCAATGCTTTTTCTAAGCTTGATTATAACTTTAAGCAAAAAGAAGTATTTGAGTTACAAGCTTATGAATATTTAGTATATGCTACAAACAATGGTTAAAAATTGATAATGTATTTAGTAAAAACAAGTTGGTGGTTAAAAGCAATGTACCCTTTTTTTGTTTGGAGTAAACCAACAAAAGATAAAGTGTTGTATTTAACTTTTGATGATGGTCCACACCCAACCATAACACCATTTGTACTTGCTCAATTAAAACAATTCAATGCAAAAGCAACATTTTTTTGTATTGGAAAAAATGTAGTAGACCAACCAGCAATTTATCGGCAAATTTTGCAAGAAGGTCATTCAGTGGGCAATCATACGCACAATCATTTAAATGGATGGAAAACCAATAATCATGTGTATATAGAAAACATACAACAAGCAGCAAAACACATTGATTCCACTTTATTTAGACCTCCTTATGGAAGAATAAAAAAATCGCAAGCCAAACAACTTTTAACGCTCAATTCTCAACTTCAAACTATTGTAATGTGGGATGTGTTAAGTGCCGATTTTGATATACATATTTCACCAGAAAAATGTTTAGCCAATGTTATAAACAATGCTAAACAAGGCAGTATCATTGTATTTCATGATAGTGAAAAAGCATGGGATAGACTTAGTTATGCTTTGCCAAAAACATTGGAATATTTTGCTAAAATGGGATATGTTTTTGAGGCTTTATAATAAACCCACCCCAATAAAAATTTGTCTAACCTGAAAAATTCTGCTGCCCTCCAAAGAGGGGATCGTCTATGAACAAATTATTTAGTTTTAAGGCTCAGTGAATTAACTAATAACCATTAACTCGTAACTATCAATTATGCTTCAACCAACTGAATGCCTGTTTGTGTAAAAGCAATTTTATGTTGCTTGTATAAAGCACCAGTAGTCATTTTAAATGTTTTTTTACTCATACCAAAAAAGGCATAAATGGCTTCTGGTTCACTTTTATCGTGGTAAGGTAAATAGTTGTCATTCTCCTTCAATAATCGTATAATTTTATCGGCTTCATCCTCTACTTTTTGATAGCCTTTTTTCCCAAGTAGCAAATCAATTTTTCCATCCTCTCTAATGGCTTGTACAAATCCTTTTAACTTATCGCCAATATTTAAATCCTGAAAAATTTGGTTATCGTGTACTACACCAGTGTGTAAATTATTAATAATACATACGTAGCCAATATCACTTTTTCTATACACCAATAAATCTACTTCTTCTTTTTCTTGTACAGTTAAATCTTCGTTGCTTAAGTGTTTTTCAATTTTTTCAGTGCCAGCAATTCTACCTGTTTGCTCATCAATATAAATTTTTACCAAATACCATCCACCAGCTCTCATACCCATAATTTGTTGAGATTTCGCTACAAACAAATCTTTCATTAAACCCATATCTAAAAAAGCACCTGCACCCATTAAGCCCACACATTTCAGCAATACAATGTCGCCAACTATTCCTTTGGGTTTTTCGGTGGTTGCTATAATTCTGTTTTCACCATCGTGGTATAAAAACACTTCTAATGCATCGCCAATTCTAGTGCCTCTTGGTACAAAACGTTTAGGCAATAAAATACCATCGCCACCATCGTCTAAATAAAATCCAAAATCAACTTTTCTGCTTACAGTAAGTGTATTGTATTGTCCTATTTGTATCATTTGTAAAATATAATATAGGCGAAGTTAAGTATAATGTAAGTGAAGCTAGTTTAGCCTACTTTTATACCCAATTAATGAACTGAAATTGTATGCAAGATTTTAAAAAATATTACATCATTCCCGAAGAACCTGAGATTGTTTATCAAGCATTAACCAATGCTGCAACCATTAAATTATGGACTGGTGAAGAATCTGAAATGAGTACAGAGCCCAACTCTGAATTTTCTTTATGGGAAGGTAGCATTGTTGGGAAAAATTTGGAATTTGAACAGGGTAAAAAAATTGTGCAACAATGGTATTTCGATGGTCAAGATGAGCCTTCTATTGTAACCATTAAATTACATGTACATAAAGATGGTACGTCAGCTGAGTTGCGTCATACCAACATTCCTGATGAAGCATTTGATGATATTACCGATGGTTGGACAAACACCTACTTTCGTTCTTTAAGTGAATTTTACGAGTAATGAAAACAGCCTCTATACAAGAAGTTAAAAAAGAATTAATTGAACTGAGTAAAACTCAATTGTTAGATTTATGTCTTAGGTTAGCTAAGTATAAAAAAGACAATAAAGAGTTGCTCGGCTTTTTACTTTTTAATGCTCATGATGTAGATGAATATATAAAAAATGTAAATGAAGAAATACTAGAGATGTTTAAAGAGGTAAATAGCAGTCATGTTTTTTTTGCTAAGAAAACACTCAGGAAAATTTTACGTTTTGCCAATAAACACATTAAGTATGCAAGTAATAAACAAGCAGAGGTGGAGATATTAATCTATTACTGCAAGCAGTTTAAAAAGCAAGGTAGTTATGTGTTTAAAAGCACTGCATTAGCCAATTTATATGCTGCTCAATTAAAAAAAATAGCTAAAGCAATAGATGGTTTGCACGAAGATTTACAATTTGAGTATGTAAGAAGTTTAGAAGTTTTAAAATAGTATAATAATTGAATACAATTGTTTTAAAGGTTCAGTAAAATAGTTGAGTCAATAGTTCCAATTTCAAATTCTCAGTATGACCGCTAAAATTATTTTAGTTGTATTATTTGTAGCAAGTTTAATTATTATGTCGTTTACAAAAGCTGGCAGGAAAAAACGAATCTTATTTTTAGGTGATTCAATTACTGCTGAAGGCATGAAAATGGGTGGCTATATTGTAGTAATGGATTCAATTATTAAACAAGAAAATACCGATATAAATTATCAATTAATTGGTGCCGGAATTAGTGGCAATAAAGTGTACGATTTGTATTTACGATTAGAAGAAGATGTAATTTCCAAATCAGCAGATATTGTAGTGATTTATATTGGTGTTAATGATGTTTGGCATAAAATAATAGATGGAACAGGAACTGATAAAGTTAAGTTTGAACAATTTTATAGAGCCATTATTCAAAAGTTACAATACAATGGTAGTAAGGTTATTCTTTGCACACCAACGGTAATTGGTGAACGTAAAGAATGGATGAACGAACAAGACAATGATTTGAATATTTACAGTGATATTGTTAGAAAGTTGACCAATGAATTTTCTTTACCGTTAGTCGACTCACGTCAACTCTTTATTGAGTACAACTTAGCTAATAATCTAGAAAATCTCGATAAAGGTATTTTAACTACCGATGGTGTGCATTTAAATGCAAGGGGAAATGTTTTGGTAGCAAATGCCATTTGGGAAGTTATTAAAACAGTAAAATAAACTCTAAACTTCAAGTAATTGTTTTAGTAAGCTTGAAACCTCTTTGGCTTTGTCCATAATCATTAAATGTTCACCTCCTTCAATGGTATAATCTACTTTCACTAAACGATAGGGTAATAATTTATCGGCTGTGCCATGTATATGAACAATATTGCTGGGTATTATGGTATTGTTCCAATGTAAAATAGCATAGATAGCCCATTTGGTAAATGCAGGATTGGTATCTCTGGCAATTTGTTGCTGAATCATTCTTTGTTCTTTTCCTTTTGCTCCCAATAACCATGCAAAGAAGTTGCTCGATTTTTTCATTGAATTATTGGGTAACCATTGATAAGCAGGAATGTATTTCCCAATTTTTAACAGCTTCGGAAATTCGGTGTGTGTTTTATTGCTTGAGATAAGAATCACCTTCATTTTAGGATTGTTCTTGGCTATTTCTGTAGCCAACATTCCGCCAAAAGAAAGTCCTACAACTATTGCATTGGGTTTTTTAATTTGTGCTGTTAGTCGTTGTGCATAATTAGGCAAACTTTCATTGTTCAATGGTTCTATCCATTCAATAAAAATGGGAATACAAAAGCTTAAATCTAAAAAACTAAATGCTTTTTTACTAGCTCCTAAACCCGATATGAAGTAAACGTTTTGCATAATTTGAGTTTGCCACAGAAGCATTGAAAAAGTAATTTATTTTTTTTATTTCAGAGTCTCAATGGCAATAAATCAAGTAATAATTTTTCTTTCCTTTTTGTGCTAAAATATATTTTTCATGTAATAGCAAAGACCTATCAATATTAAATTGTAGCCCATCTATTTTTTTTCTATTAATGCTTATTCCTCCACCCGATACCATTTTTTTTGCTTCTCCTTTACTTGGAAAAATAGCCGTGTCTGCTAAGAAAGAAACAATATCAATTCCTGCCTCAATTTTACTTTTATCAAAACTAATTTTTTGTACACCTTCCATATTTTCTAAATCATCTACACTCAAACTTTCAGCAGGTGCATTTACATTGGCAAACAATTTTTCAGTGGTTTCAATGGCTTTAATATATTCTGCTTCACCATGTACAAAAACGGTTACTTCTTTGGCTAAAGTTTTTTGTAAAATTCTAGCAGCAGGATTTTGATGTTGTTGTTCTATTAAATTATTAATTGTAGGCTCATCTAAAAAAGTAAAGATTTTAATCCACTTTTCAGCATCAGCATCAGATGCATTGAGCCAAAATTGATAAAACTGATAAGGAGTTGTTCTGTTGGCATCTAACCAAATATTTCCACTTTCTGTTTTACCAAACTTACCACCATCGGCTTTGGTAATTAATGGGCAAGTAAATACAAATGCTTCACCAGCACTTTTTCTTCTAATCAATTCCGAGCCTGTAGTCATGTTACCCCATTGATCGCTACCTCCAAATTGTAGTTTACAATTCAGGTTATTGTATAGCCAGTAGAAATCGTATCCCTGCATTAGTTGGTATGCAAATTCTGTGTAACTAATACCTGTATCACCTTCAATTCTTTTCTTTACACTGTCTTTGGCCATCATGTAGTTAACAGTAATGTGCTTACCCGTATCTCTTAAAAAATCTATGAAAGAAATGGTTTTAAACCAATCATAGTTATTGGTCATTATTGCAGCATTGGGTTTAGCGGTATCAAAATCTAAAAATTGCTCCAATTGTGCTTTTATACCGGCAATATTTTTATCCAAAGTAGCTTCGTCTAATAAATTTCTTTCCGCACTTTTTCCACTTGGGTCACCAATCATGCCAGTTGCACCACCTACTAGGGCAACGGGTTTATGTCCTGCTCTTTGCATGTGTACCAGTAGTAAAATGGGTACTAAGCTTCCAATATGTAAACTATCGGCTGTTGGGTCAAATCCAGCATATCCAGTGGTCATTTCTTTCAATAATTGTTCTTCTGTACCTGGCATAATATCGGCAATCATGCCTCTCCAACGCAATTCAGTAATCAAATTCATGGGTAAAAAATGGTTTGCAGCAAAAATAGTGGATAAATACTGCACGATTTTTGATTAAAATGAGTCATATATGTAATTTTCAAGTAATTTTTTCGTTCATATTATCAACATTTAATCTTTTAGTTGAAGAAATGGTCGAAATTTGTACAAGTACAGCAATAAATAGTTATTCAATATCTAGTTGATTAGCAAATTGCCTCTGTTTACTTGCAGCCCTTGAAAAATTGAAACGCCCTTTGTTAGCTAATAAAATCTTTTGTATGAAGTTGAAGTTATTGTTTATGGTTCTTGTGGGATTCTTTATTGCAGAAGTGTCGGCACAATCTTTTAGGAACGAATGGATAGACTATTCGAAAACTTATTATAAGTTCAAGGTTTTCTTTGGAACAGAACCACCCGAAAATCATCCAATTCGTAAAAAATTGGTTCGAATTACTCAACCTACTTTACAAAGCAATGGGCTTGGAAGTGTTTTAGCAGAAGATTTTCAATTATTTAGAAATGGTGTAGAAGTGCCTATTTTTACTTCGGTTGCTTCTGGTGTTTTAGGTGCAAATGATTACATTGAATTTTGGGGCGAAATTAATGACGGTAAAGCAGATAATGCTTTATATCGTCAACCAGATTTTCAATTATCTGATATCTGGAGTTTAAGTGAAGATGCGGCAACGTACTTTTTAACTACCAACCCAACCACTAACAATAAACGTTTACAGTCTACCATAAACAATGTTGCCAATAATACTTTGCCTGCAACAGAATATTTTATGCGTACGATTGGTTTTACACATAGGCAAAGACGTTATGAAGGATTTGCTGCCCAAGCTGCTTTGCCTTTATATTCATCTAGTTACGATAGAGGCGAAGGTTACGCCACCAGACCCATCAGACCAATTGGTAGTGCTTGTGGGCAAGTGTCTTTTACCATTAATATGACCAATCTGAGACCTTATTTAGCCGGTCCATCAATGACTTTAAAAGTGAATGCTGTTGGTAGTGCCAATAATGCAAGAACTGTTTTAGTAAGGTTAAATGGTAACAATGTAATGAACTTTCAGATGGATTATTTCTTTGATGCACAAATGGAAGAATTTGGTTTACCTGTAAGTTTAATTTCTAGTGGGAATGCTGCTATACAACACATTAATCAAAGCGGTGTGAGTTGTGATGAATTTCGATTGGTTAAAAATGAATTAACCTATCCTAGATCTTTAGATGGAAATAATTTAACAAGTCTTGAATTAAGCTTACCAGCATCTAACGATGGGCATTATTTAAAATTTTATAATTTCAATTATGCTGGAGGAACTCCAGTTTTATATGATTTAACCAATGGGAAAAAATATGAGGGTAATTTAGTAATTGCCGATACAATAAGATTTTTAACAGAACCTTCTACTGTTAAAGCCAATTTAGTATTGGTAAATAGTAGTGCATCCAATGCACTCAATATTTCAACTTTACAAACCAGAAATTTCGTTGACTATAATACCGTTTCAAATCAAGGTGATTATATTATTATTTCGAACCCATTAATTTATGGCTCTGGAAGTAATAATTATGTACAACAATATAAAGATTATAGAAGTAGTGCAGCTGGAGGAAATTATCAATCTATTTTAGTAGATATTAATGAAATTACCGATCAGTTTGGTTATGGTATTAAACTACATCCTATTGCAGTAAGAAATTTTTTAAATTATGCAAGAACCAATTTTGCTATAACACCCAAATTCACTTTTTTAATTGGAAAGGGGCTTAACTATATTGATTATAGGGCTAATGGCGGTGACCCGAATATTGATTTTCAAAATTTAGTACCTACTTGGGGGCATCCTGCATCAGATAACTTATTGAGTGCAATAGCAAACGATAATCCAATTCCACAAATTCCTATTGGTCGTTTAAGTGCTGTTTCGCCTGCAGAAGTTGGTGTGTATTTAGCTAAAGTAAAGCAATACGATTCCTTACAAAATAGTCCAACCCAAACTGTTAGCGATAAAGCATGGATGAAAAATGTACTGCAAGTTGCTGGTGCCAATGATTATAATATTGGTACACAGTTAGATGCTTACATGAAGAAGTATAAAGCCATTATTGAAGATTCTTTATATGGTGCAAAAGCCACCAATTTTGATAAATTGGCCGATCCATCGGCTTATACTCAGTCACTCAAAAACTTTAAAAATATTTTTGAATCGGGTGCTTCGTTAATTACTTATTTCGGTCACTCTTCATCAACTAATTTAGATTTCAACTTAGATAATCCAAGTGCATACAATAACCAATATCGTTATCCTATTTTCATAGTAAATGGTTGCGATGCAGGAAATTTATATTTATACGAATCGCAACGTTTAAGCTTAAAAACAACTTTATCTGAAAAGTTTGTTTTAGAACCACAAAAAGGAGCTATTGGTTATTTGGCAACCACAAGTTTTGGTGTAGTAAATTATTTAGATTCGTTCACCACTAAATTTTATAGATCATTAAGTTCAACCGAATACAATAAACCGTTTGGAGAAGTTATTAAATCAGGAATTGCCAATGTTTTGAATACTACTGGAGGAAACGATTTTTTTGCACGTTTTCATGCCGAGCAATTTAATTTTCATGGAGATCCTGCATTAAAATTAAACACTTTTGCTAAACCCGATTATATAGTTGAAGCCAATCAAATTTCAGTTACGCCTCAATTTATTTCTACTGCCAATGATTCGTTTTATGTAAAAGTAAAACTGTTTAACGTTGGTCAAATGACTGGCGATTCAGTAAATATTAAACTTGAACGTCAATATCCTGATGGAAATACATTAACTGCTTTTTCAAAAAGAATTGCTGCAATTGCAGCTCAAGATTCGTTAACTATTGCTTTGCCAATTGTTGCTAATAGAGATAAAGGAAATAATATTTTAACCGCAGTAATTGATTATACCAATAGCATTGATGAATTGAGTGAAAACAATAATGTTGCTACACTTACAGTAACTATTAATGAGGCAGCTATACTTCCTGTATATCCTTATAAATACGCAATTGTAAATAATGCCTCATTTAAGTTAGCAGCATCAACAGCTAATCCATTAACAACTACTAAAAGTTACATAATGGAAATTGATACAACTGCTTTATTTAATTCAAGTTTAAAATTCACACAAACCAAAGCATCGGTAGGTGGAGTAGTTGAGTTTGATTATGGCTTAACATTAACTAATAACACAACTTATTATTGGAGAGTGGCTGTAGATGAACCTAGCCAATATTGGAACACTGCTTCTTTTACTTATAAAACCACACCTGAAGTTGGGTTTACACAACAACATTACTATCAGCATACCGAAAGTAGTTTTGAAAGAATGGAGTTAGACAGTACACGAAAATTCAACTTTAATAGTAAGCCCAATAACTTGTTTGTTTTACATTCAATTTATCCTTTCGGCGGAACAGAAGATCAACAGTTTAGCATTAAAGTAAATGGTGCTGGTATTATTGCAAGTGCTTGTTTAGGTAGTTCGGTAATTATAAATGTAATAGATACTTTAACTTTTAAACCAAGAGAAAACTTAACCAATCCATTTGGTGCCGAACCAACTTGCGATGAAAACAGAAAATATAATTTTGAATATGCATATACCAATGCTACCGCTAGAAATAATGCAAAACAATTTTTAGAAAGTATTCCTAACGGAATGTTAGTAGCTGTTCGTTTGGTATACGATGGGGTACAAACTTGGGCAAACGAATGGGCTGCCGATACGCTTACTTATGGTTCTGGAAATTCATTATATCATTTCTTAAAAAGACAAGGTTTACCTATTGATTCGTTTAATGCACCAAGAACGTTTGGTATTATTTTCAAGAAAAATGATAGTGCAAGATTTAGTCCTAGATATCAATTTACCAATGGTTTATATGATAGAGTGGTAATGAATGTAGATTATGATGCAAAAGACACTTTAGGCTTTGTAACTTCCCCAAAATTTGGTCCTGCAAAAGCATGGAAAAATGTTTTATGGAGTGGAGCTGGAAATGCAAATTCAAGAGCCACAATGGACGTAATTGGTATAGACAGTATTGGGGCTAAAACGGTTTTACATACACTTGATACTTTACAAAATACATTTAATATTAGTGCAGTTAGTGCAAGCCAATATCCATACATTCAATTGAAGTTTAAAACACAAGATTCTATTTTAGCTACGCCTTATCAATTAAGAAATTGGAGTGTAGAGTATGATGCAGTGCCTGAAGGTGCTATTGCCCCTAATTTATATTTCAATATTCCAGATTCGGTGGGTGTAACAACAACTGCAGCAACAGATACATTAAAAGGAGGCTTTGCATTTAAAAATGTAGGGAAAGTAAATTTTGATAGTTTAACTTTTAAAGCAACATTATACAACTTGCGTTTAGGTACAATATATACGTTTGATTTGCCTAAAACTAAAGCTTTGTTGGTTGGCGATACATTACATGCCAATTTTGTAATACCAGTAGGTACATTACCACAAGACGATTATAATTTGTATTTGGTTTTAAACGAAAATGGTGTACAAAAAGAACAATATTTATTTAATAATTCTTTGTACAAATATGTATATCTAAAAACTAGTTTAATTGTTCCGGTAAGGTTATTAAACTTTGTTGCAAAACCAATCAATACTTCTAATGTAGAACTAACTTGGGAAGTAACTGAAGAAACCAATATGAGCAATTATGTACTAGAACATAGTACCAATGCCAATAGTTTTAAAGCCTTAACTACCATTACAGCAAACAACTCTGTAGGTAATAAACAGTACAATTATCGCCATATAAACGCAGTAATTGGGAAGAATTTTTATCGTTTAAAAATGGTGAATAAAGATGGAAGTTTTAGTTATTCTCCTGTACGATTAATTCAGTTTAGTAAAGGCGTTTCAGTAAATATTTATCCTAATCCAGTTGTAAATTTTGTACAGTTGGTAGTAACTAAAGAAGATAATAAAGCAAATACTGCTATGTTGTATAATAATTTTGGGCAGTTGCTTACTACTGTTCAGTTTAATACAAATACGCAAATTAATTTCAGTAAATATGCAGCCGGCACTTATTTATTAAAAGTGAATGACGGTAGCAGTATTCAAACATTTACCATTCAAAAAATGTAAAAGGTGTTAGTAAGTAAAAAAATAGCTGGTTTGTAAAACAACCGGCTATTTTTTTAAACAAAATTTTGTTGCAAAGTGTATTAACATTACTTTTATTGTATCTTAAACACCTTCATACAATATTTGCTATAGTTTAACTCTACACTTAATTTTCTTTTGGTAAAGTATTTTTACTTAAGGTATATAAAATTTATAGAATGAAAGGTGGTTTAAAATTTTCAGTTTTTTTATTGGTTGTGTTTGTTAGTCAGCAATTAAATGCACAGTTTAGAAAATACTCTAACGAGTTTTTAAACATTGGTGCAGGTGCAAGAGGCTTGGCCATGGGTGGTGCACAAGTAGCTACTTCACAAGATGCAACAGCAGGTTATTGGAACCCTGCAGGATTAATACATGTAAAAAATGATCCTTCTTTAATAGCCATGCATGCCGAATATTTTGCAGGCATTGGTAAATACGATTTTGTTGGATTAGCTATGCCATCAAAAAATGGTAATCGAACATTAGGCATTAGTTTTATGCGTTTTGCAGTAGACGATATTCCCAACACCTTATTTTTAATTGAACCCGATGGTTCGCCCAACTACAACAATATCACTAGTTTTTCTTCTGCCGATTATGCAGTTTTGTTAAGCTATTCTCAAGTACTTAAAGAAAAAGACGATTTATTTATTAGTGTTGGTGGTAATGCAAAAATCATTCATCGCAGTGTAGGCAGTTTTGCAAAAGCTTGGGGTTTTGGTTTAGATGCTGGAATTCAAATAAGAAAAAACAAATGGATGTTTGGTGTTACTGCAAGAGATGTAACCACCACTTTTAATGCTTGGAATTTTACTTTTACCGATAGAGAAAAAGAAGTTTTATACTTAACCAATAACGATATTCCTACAAAAAGTACAGAGTTAACAGCACCTCGTTTAATTGGTGCAGTTGCTAGAAAATTTGTGTTTAATGAAAAATTTAGTTTGCTAGCCGAAGCTAACCTACATTTTACTTTCGATGGAAAAAGAAATACAGTAATTAGTACCAACCCTATTAGTATTGATCCAAATGTTGGTATAGAGGCCAACATTAACAACAGCGTTTTCTTGAGAGCTGGTATCTCTAATTTTCAACAAGCATTGGCCGATGGAGATACAACCAATCAAAAAAAAGTATGGATTTTTCAACCAAGTTTTGGTGCAGGTTTTAAGTTTGGAAATGTGGGTATAGATTATGGTTTCACCAATTTGGCCAATCAAAGTAATCCTTTATATACCCATATTTTTAGTTTAAGAATTGATTTGGTGAAGAAAGAAAAATAATGAAGCGTAAGTAATCATTACTTATAACGTATTTCTTAAAAAAAAACTACACATTTATATATTATGCGTAAACTTATTTTATCATTCATCTTTGGTTGTAGCATGTTGTTGAGTTTTGCTCAAACATTTAACAACGAATGGATTGATTATAGTAAAACCTATTACAAATTTAAAGTTGGAGAAACTGGTTTGTATAGAATTAATCAATCCAATTTACCAGCTGCTTTACTAAATACGCCTGTTCAACATTTTCAACTATGGCGTAACGGGGTGCAAGTTCCTTTATTTATTAGTGTAGCTTCCGGCTCTTTACCTACCAACGGTTACATTGAATTTTGGGGAGAACAAAATGATGGAGTGCCTGATAAAGTTTTATACAGAAATGCCAATAACCAACTTTCCGATAAAATAAGTTTACATACCGACACAGCCATCTTTTTTCTTACAATTAATACCAATGTTGCTGCTAACTTAAGGTTTACTGAAGGAGTGAATAATGTTGCAGGAAATACATTACAGCCTGAGCCTTTTTTCTTGCATACCGAACGTTTTAATTTTAAAGAACAATTGGCAAGAGGTTATGGTGAAAATGTTGGAGAACGAGTTACGTCATCTTCTTACGATGTAGGAGAAGGTTGGGGAACAAGAGATATTTATCAAAACTCTCCTTATGTGTTTTCAGCAACTAATTTATTTCCTTTTACCACTGGTCCATCGGCAACATTAAGTATGGCGGTAAATGGAGTTTCTTATTCTTCAAGAAATGTGTCATTAAAATTCAATAATACAGCCTCAATCAACAATCAACTATTAAATAGTCAACAGTCGGCTGTTTATAATGCAACGCTTGCATCAAATATTATTAGTACAGGTAATAATAATTTTAGTATTGAATTAACTCCAGTTAATGCTAGCGATAATGTAAACCGCATTTATGCAGCTTATGTTTCGTTAACCTATCCTCGTATCTTCAATTTTGGTAATGCTACTAACTTTAATTTCACTTTACCAGCTAGCACAAATGCACAAGGTAATTATATAGAAATAACCAATTTTAATAGTACAGCTACTCCTGTTTTATATGATGTAACCAATCGAGTTAGATACACTGCTGTTGTAAATAATGGATCAATAAAATTTGCTTTACCTGCTGCATCAAGTACAAGAAATTTTGTATTGGTTAGTCAAGATGCAGGAAACATTAAAGCGGTAAACACTTTCGAAACAAAGAATTTTATCAATTATTCAGTTGTCGGAAATCAAGCTAGTTATTTAATTATTTCTAATAAACTTTTAGGTATTAATACAGGTGAAGCAGTTGATTTATATAGGCAATATAGAGCATCTTCATTAGGAGGAAGTTTTAATACAAAAATTTACGATATAGACGAACTCACTGATCAATTTGCATTTGGGATTAAAAAACATCCATTGAGTGTGAAAAATTTTGTTCGGTTTGCAAAACAAAATTTTAGTGTAAATCCTAGCCATGTATTTATTATTGGTAAAGGTGTTTCTTATGATGAGTTTAGATTGAACGAAAACAAACCATTTGCCAATCAATTAAATTTAGTACCCACATTTGGTTGGCCAGCATCTGATATGTTATTGGTTTCTTCTGATTTAAATCCAACACCTATTGCAATGGTGGGGCGTTTATCTGCTGTAAATGCAAATGAAGTAAATATCTATTTGCAAAAAGTGAAAGAGTTTGAAGCACAAGCTGCCAACACTACACAAACAATAGCCAATAAATTATGGATGAAAAATGTTGTGCATGTGGCAGGTGGTAACGATCCTGGAATAGAAGGAATATTGATTTTTTATTTAAATCAGTATAAAGAAATAATTAAGGATTCAATTTTTGGAGCAACGGTAACCGATTTTAATTCTGTTGCAGCAGGTGGTGGTGCAACCCCTGCAGTAATTGAACGCTTGAAAAATTTATTTGCTAACGGTATTTCTTTACTCACTTATTTTGGTCATAGTGCTGCTACACAGTTAGATTATAATTTAAATAATCCATTCGATTATAGCAATCAAGGCAAGTATCCAATGTTTTGTTTAAATGGATGTAATGCAGGAAATTTTTTCGATTACGATACTTCACGTTTATCTAATATTACTTCCTTCTCAGAAAAATTTGTATTTGCCAATCAACGTGGTGCAATTGGTGTAATTGCTAGTTCTCATTTTGGCTTAACAGGCTATTTAAATTCTTACACACAATCATTGTATCAATCACTCAGAAGAGAAATTGGCTACAATAATTATGTAGGAAAAAATATGATAGATGCTATGCAAAGTTTGAATAATAACGACTTCTTTGCTCGTATGCATGCTGAACAATTTTTGTTACATGGCGATCCTGCAATAAAAATTTATGCTCACGCAAAACCCGATTTTGCAGTAGAAAACCAAACAGTAACAATTAGTCCATCAGTTTTATCAGTTGCCGATACTAAGTTTACATTGAAAGCCAATATTTATAATTTAGGTAAATCGCAAGCAGCTAAAGTAAATGGCTCTGGCGATTCTTTACAAGTAACCATTAAATGGCAACGTGGCGATGGTAGTATAGAATATTTATATAGAAGATTCATTAAACCATCTATTCGTTTTGCCGATTCAATTACCATTGATGTGCCAATTGTACCTACAAGAGATAAAGGCAACAACTGTATAACCGTAATATTAGACAGTTTAAATCAGTACGATGAATTGAGCAAAACCAATAACACTGCAACCAATTGCTTCTTTATTTTTGACGATGACGTAAAGCCAGTGTTCCCTTATAACTTTAGTATTACCAATAAAAATAATGCTAAATTATTTGCATCCACTGCCAATCCATTAGCAGTTACTAAGCAATATGTAATGCAAATGGATACTACTGAATTATTCAATTCTCCTTTTCGAATTACTAAAAATGTAACTTCAACAGGTGGGGTAGTTGAGTTTGATCCTCAAATTGTGTACAACGATTCTACTGTATACTATTGGAGGGTTGCACCTTCGGCAAACACAGGTGATATTCGCTGGAACAATAGTAGTTTCATGTATTTGAATGGGGTAGAAGAAGGGTTCAATCAATCGCATCTCTATCAACATTTAAAAAGTAGTACCAATAGAATTTCAATAGATAGTACTAGTAGAAAATGGAATTATGGATTAGCAGCTACCAACTTTACCATTACACAAGGTGTTTTTCCTTTTACCAATTATGATGCTGATTTTTCTGTTTATAAAAATGGAATGGCTATGATTAATAGTGGCTGTTTTGGTTATTCTGTTCGGTGGACTTTAATAGATCCTGTAACCATGAAGCCATATTACAATCAAGCTGTTCCCTCATTAGATTCTTCTGGTGCATCTGGTGGTTTTATGGGCAGCAGTACAGTAAACTGTGCAAAAGCTGGACGACAATTTAATTTTGAATTTGCTTACAATACATTGGTCGATAGAAATAGAATGAGAGATTTTATTAATTGGATTCCAACTGGTGTTATTGCATTAGCTAGAGTTAATTTAGATGCTCCTTTTGATGCCAATCCTGTTGCTATTTGGAAAGCAGATCAAACTTCAAACGGAAGTTTAAACAATACATTGTATGGAAAATTAATGGAGAATGGATTTACATCTTTAGACTCTTTCAATACACCAAAACCTTGGGTATTTGTTTTCCAAAAAAATACAGCTTCGTTTACACCTAAATGGAAATTTGGATTTGATGTAAATGATGTTTCGTTGTTAGATGTTACTGCTATTTCAAGAGATACGTTGGGTACTATTGCATCGCCTATTTTTGGTCCAGCAAAATCTTGGAAATTATTGAAATGGAGAGGTTCTTCGGCTGAATTGAATGTAGGAGATATGCCAACTATTGATATTGTAGGTATAACACATGCAGGAACTGAAACAACATTGTTTAGTAACCTAACATTATCGCAGCAAGATGTTGTTTTAACTAATATTAATGCAGCAACTTATCCTTTCTTAAAACTAAAAATGCGTAATGAAGATAAAGTAAACTTAACACCTTATCAATTGCGTTATTGGCGTTTAATTGCCGATATGGTTCCTGAAGGTGCATTGGCTCCAAACATACAATACAAGTTTAAAGACACATTAGAAGTGGGCGAACCTTTGCAAGTGGCTATTGCATTTAAAAACGTAAGTACAACCATTTTTACAGATAGCATTAAAGTGAAAATGCAAGTATTTAATAGCAACAATGTAATTAGTAATATTACAGTTGCAAAATTGAAAAAGCCTTTACAACCTGGTGATACAGCAACAGTTGTTGCAACAATTTCTACCGAAAATTTAATTGGTAACAATACATTGTTTGTAGAAGTAAACCCAGATAATGATCAATTAGAGCAAGCTCATTTTAATAATTTCACGTTTAAAAACTTCTTTGTAATTAACGATCAAATACAACCCATTGTAGATGTTACGTTTGATGGTGTACATATATTAAATGGAGATATTGTTTCGGCTAGGCCAGCTATTAGAATTAACCTTAAAGATGAATCTAAGTTTATGCCACTTAACGATACAGCAGGCGTAAGTGTACAATTGAGATATCCAAACAATACTGTAAAAACCTTTAGGTATGGAACCGATACTTTACGCTTTATACCAGCAACAATTAGTAATAACAATAATGTAGCTGTATCAGAGTTTACACCTACTTTACCCGAAGATGGCGAATATGAATTGTTTGTAAAAGGAAAAGATAGAAATGGCAATACTGCTGGTACACAAGATTATAGGGTAACATTTAATGTAAACAATGCACCTATGATTTCAGATGTATTCAATTATCCCAATCCATTTAGTACATCAACTGCATTTGTGTTTACATTAACGGGTAGTAAACTACCATCTAACATGCGAATTCAAATATTAACGGTTACTGGAAAAATTGTAAAAGAAATTAATAAAGACGAATTAGGGCCTATAAGAATAGGCAGAAATATTACCGATTATAAATGGGATGGAACTGATATGTATGGACAAAAACTAGCCAATGGCGTTTACCTGTACAGAGTAATTACCAATTTAGATGGCTCTAGTTTAGAGAAATTCGATTTAAAAGATTCTTTTGGCGATACCTTTAAAACGGATAAATATTTTAAAGGAGGTTATGGTAAAATGTATTTAATGCGATAAATGAACTTGACGTAAGTGTGTTGTTATGTATAAAGGCAAGCTTAGGCTTGCCTTTATACATAATTTTAAACCGTGGGGTGTTTTTAGTTAACCTATTTCAGAAGATAATTGTAAGCTGTTGCCATATCTTTTATAAGTGGAATTTTGCTTTATATCTATTTGTCATATTGAGAAAATGTAGTAAAATTTTTACCATCATAACGACTTAAACCCAAAAGCTTTGTTCCAAACCATAGGTTGCCTTCTTTGTCTTCCAAAACATTCATTACGGCATTGTTTATTAGTCCGTCTTTTTCATTAAAGTTTTTAATGGTCTTACCATCGTAACGCCATATGCCATCCTTTTCGGTCGTGAACCAAAAATTACCTTTTTTATCTTCCAAAATAGCGTATGCCCCTTGGCTTTCAAAACCTTCATTTCTTCCAATGGTTGTAAATGTTTTTCCATTGTAAAGGCAAACACCGTGATTTCTTGTTGCAAACCAAATATTTCCTAAATGGTCTTCTGTCATTGAGAAAATCATATCATCAGAAATATAATCTTGCGATTGAATAAAAGAGTTCTTGGTGTTCTGCATAAAATTTATAGAATTTTCAGCGTTGCCAATTCTTCTATTGTCTTGATTTGTTTTGTAATAGTCTAATGATGGAAGAAAGCTCTTAAAATTTTTTCCGTCATATTTCCATACGCCACCACCATTCCAAGAACTAAACCAAATGTTTCCATTTTTATCTTGTATAATATCACTTATAAATTTTTCGTACTTATCACCATAGAATGGGTGCTTGTACTTATAAAGAAAATTAGTGAGATTAGTTCCATCATAACGATATATTCCTTTATTCATCGCACCAAACCATAAGTTTCCATCTTTGTCTTCTAAAAGGCTGGTAATATTCAGCGTATCTGTTATAGGAATATTGGTAAAGTTTTTTCCATCATACTTGCATATTCCGTTACTTGTTCCAAGCAAAATATTACCTGCTTTGTCTTGAATAATTGAACCTACATTATTATTGCACAGACCATCTTTGGTAGTAAAATTGATGAATGACTTTCCGTCATAGCGATAAGCACCTTCTCCACTTATGCTAAACCATAAGTTACCGTCTCTGTCAATAATCTGGCAAACTACATTCTCGTACTGTGTTCCCAAAGAGCGAACAATCTTTGGGTATTGTTGCTTTTTCGTTTTTGAATTTTCACTATTTGTCGTCTGGTTTGTTGTAGTCTGTCCGTAACAAGATGTAAAAAACATTGATACCAATAGAAAAGAAAAGATTGTTTTTTTTAATCTAGTTGTTGTCATTTGAATAAACATTTTATAGAAGGGTTTAATTTTTTTGCTCTACAGGTTATCGTTCATATTTGCCGCTAGCTTTTGAGACTTTGTATTTTGTCGGATGAAAATTTTTACCTGTTAAGATTGTTTACCCAATAGCTATCAGGTAAAGTTAATGAGTTGAGGATAAGTTTTGTTGTTCAGCGATATCCGTCAAGCTGAAACTAGACATATCTCTGTTCTAAAGTTAGCGATTGTGTTGATGTTGATCACCATAACTTCAAACCTTTTGCTAGTGTCTCGTTGTTATTTATTTAGAAATGTAAGTATATAGTTTTGTATTTCTTTTTTTTGATTATCATTTGCATTGTCGTCCATTTCGTTATGGGTTGTTTTTGTCAACTTTACTATTAAAATCTTATACTTTTTTATTTCTTTTTCTGTAGGTAAAACTCCTTCGTCTGCTGCCTGGTCACTTGAACGTAATGAATAAACTTTAACTTTTTTTGTTTTTGGAAATGACATTCTTCTGTTGTCCAAGGTTATTATTTTGTCTACTGTGTTGGGGTATTTTGCTGGGAAAAGTGCAGTCATATCTCCACCGTTTGAATGCCCAATGAGCGTAATATGCTTATAGTTTAAATCTGGATTTGTCTTTTTAAGTTCGTTGATAACAAATAAAATATTGTCTGCACCACGATCCCAAAAAGGTCGTCTTAAGATTTGTGGGTTTCCTGTCAATGGTAATAAACTATCAGTAGCAAGTTCGTGTTGAATACTTACAACGAAAAATCCATTAGAGGCTAAAAATTCAGTCAAATATGAATATACAACATAATCTCCACCTTTATTTTGTCCATAACCGTGACTAAAAATGACAACTTTTTGTTTTCCATTAATATTGGTGTTTGGTTTATAAATGGCAATAGGAATTTCTCGTTGTCTATTTGAGTCAAACAATGTTAAAGTATCAAGTTTAAATGTTGACTTAGCAGCTTCATGGGGTGAGTATTTTGCGTAATACTCCCAAGTTTCTTTTGTTATGTCGGCAATTATTTTTTCTCCATCTTCAAATTTTTCGGTTGTATTATGCACAAAAATCGAAATAGCGAAATGATTTCCATTTGGGAGCTTCACAATTCCAATATCATTTATGGCTCCAGTCATACCAGCCTCATTTGTATATGAACTCCCTGTTCTATGAGCAACTTCTGTTTTTATTGGTAATTTTCCTTTAATCCTATTTTGACCTACTGAAGTAGACACCATTGTTTCGAATAGGAATTTTGTGGATTTCTTTGTTAATAGTTTATTTTTTAGTAATTCATTTAAAAGTTGATTGGAAAAATTAGGGGTTGTTGTGTTTAAAAACTGTGCATCCCAATTTTGGTGCATTCCTTCTTCGTTATTTTGAATTATAAAATCTTGATTATTAATGAATTTTTCTACCATTTTTACACCTCCCGCCAATCGTATAAGAATGTCACACAGATTATTATCGCTATAGATAATCATCCATTCCAAGGCTTCCTTGAGCGTAATGTAAAGGTTACCTTCTGGATATTTTTTTTGAAATGGACTCCACGTATTTTCAAGAAGTTCACTTTTTTTAATAAAAAGATTTTGTTTTAAGGAAAGTTCGTCTTTGTCAACTTTATTTAAAACAGTTAAGGCAATGTGAAACTTA
Organism: Asaia bogorensis; assembly: GCA_943371535.1. Lineage (GTDB taxonomy): Bacteria > Bacteroidota > Bacteroidia > Chitinophagales > Chitinophagaceae > UBA1930. Next base: position 137,747 of record CALRVE020000005.1, read on the forward strand.
AAAACACTTATCATAGGATAGTGTTTGTTTCCATTAATACTCAAAGTGTCACCATTTTCTAAATTCAAAATTGAAATGCCTATATCAGCTTTTTTTGTTGAAATAATTTGTTCAATTTTTTCACGAAGTTCCGTTTGCCCAAAAACTTGTGTGTAAAAAAATGTAGTAAAAACTAATAGAATTTTTTGTATCATAGAATTAAAGTAGTTTGTTTATTTCAATTTTTCTAGATATCGTTTTACTGTCTCGACCTGAATTTAGTTGACTCGTTAATGGAGATAATTTTAAATAATTGGTTAGTGGTTGGCATTTTCATTGTTCTTCAATTACTGAGTTTCCTTCTGATTTGTCGCCTGATGTCCATTTCCAACTTTCGTGAAGTCTAATTTTTCCATTTTCAAGAATTTCAGGTATTGATTTACAAATTCCTGTCATTATTTCACCTTCATTGTTTACTTGGTGGTAACGCATATCTATGTTACCATTCTCATCAACAAGTCCAATTAGATGTCCACTTTTTATTTTGCCACCTGAGTATTCAGACATTAAAATGTTTCCTGTTTGCTTATAAATAAAAACGGTTTCATTTGATGTTTCTCCATTTTCTGAATTAACAATAGGTCTGAATATTTTGTCATTATAGTTAATCATACTTTTTTATTTAAGGTCTTGTACATTGTCTAAAACATAACATTGCTCCCATTTTTTCATTCCTATTTTAGGATAATACTCCACCGCTTTTGGTGCCGATAGTAATATCAACTTCGCTCTTGGTGTTTCCAATTTTGTGAGTCTGATTAATTCTTTACCTATTCCCTGTTTTTGGTAGGCTTGGTCTACTGCTAAATCAGATAGATAAGTACAAAATAAATAGTCTGTCAAAGACCTTGCTACACCAATTAGAACATTCTTTTCACGAGCAGTAATTATTAAATTACCGTGTTCTAGCATTTTCAAAATTCGTTCTGGTTCATCTACTGGTCTTCGTTCTCCCAGCGTAGATTTATTAAGTACATCTATAAACTCTTCTGCTGTTAAATTTTTTTCTATTTGATATGTTATCATTGCTAAAGGATTTTAAGTGATTATTATTTCTTAATTATTTTTTTATAAAAAACATCATCAATAGGATTGGTTATAAAACTTGATGGTAATTTATTGATGCTGATTGTTTCAAATCCATTTTTTTCATAGAATTTATGGGCTGCTTTAAATTGGCTCATTGTACCTAAATATATTGTATCAATACTTTGTGAATTGCACCAATCAAAAACTTTATTTAAGAGTAATGAAGCTATCCTATAATCTTTACCTCGATATGCTCTCTTAACAAACATCTTTTTAAGAATTGAAAATTCACCCCCAATTTTTAATACTCCAATTGTTCCAATTATTTCATTGTTATGAAGTGAAACCCAATATTTATCGAGTAAAGGGGTATTTGCTTTATTTGGGTTTGAAATAGGTAACTCGAATTCTGTTGCTATCGAATCTATCATTTTATCTATTTTAACTTGGTCAGATTTTTTGTATAAACGAATTTTAATCATATTGTTTGGATATTAATTGTTCGTCTTTACTCTAATGTTGCATTAGTCAAACAGTTGTTGAGCAAGTCAGTGTATGAATCAAGATTTGACATTTTTCTACAATTATCCATGGTCAATTCTTTTTTAAATTGTCCATATAATGTTAGTCCAATTTTTTTTAACTTGTCGATATCTTTTAATGTGAATTCTCTGTAAGTTAAGTTCATTTTCAAGCTGAATTTATGTTTTTGAATGCAAATTTATGCTTGCCACTAACGTTTGGGGCTTTAGCAATGTGGTTGAAGCCGATAGCTATCGGATTAAAAAAAATCAACCCGTTACGATAGTTTATCCGATAGCTATCGGGTAAAGTTAATGAGTTGAAATTAAGACTATTTGTTTGGCGATATAAGTCAAGCTGAGAACAAGACATATCGCTTTTCTAAAGTTAGCGATTGTGTTGATGTTGATCACAATAACTTCAACCCTCAGCTTACGTTTTTTGCTTTTCTGTTAAAGAAAGTGTGAAGTTTGCAGTCATTTTAAATTTACTGAATCAAAAACTCACGAATAGTTTTTAAATATAGTTCGGGTTGCTCAATTGAAATAGAATGCCCAGCTTTTGGAATAATCTTCAACTGATGATTTGTAAAGAGTTCTAAATACTCATTCATAAAACCCCACGGCTGATTATCATACTGTCCTCTCATTAGCAAGATAGGAACCTTAGAACCTTTTAGTTTCGGTCTTCTGTCTTGAATTTTGTTGAAACTATGAACGGTCATCACCTGTGCATAAAAACCTCCACCACCCTCCGCTTTCAGTGCTTTTGAAGTATCACTCACTGTTGCTTTGTTCAATTCATTATTAATATAAGTTTGAAAATCGTCTGCTTCTTTATCTGAAGCAAGTTTTTTGCCGAAAGATTTTGCCCAAAATGTAATGGCATTTATTCTACTATTTTTTGATTGTTCATTTGCCTCTCTATTTGAGTAGGGTGGTTTTTTCAAGTTTAAACTATCAGGTGCATTTGTGTTTAATAATTTCTCATGCATTGGTAGAATAGGGCCTGCACCTGTTAAAATAACTTTCTCTACTTTGTTAGGATTATCTGCAATTAACAAAGTAGCAAGAACTGCACCCCAGGATTGACCAAGTAAAATTACTTTTTCTGAACCTATCTTCTTTATTAGTTCTTCCAAATCTTTTTTGTGTCGTTCAGCAGTGTATTCATTAATGTTTGATAATCTTTCTGAATGCCCACTACCAATTTGGTCGTATAGAAAAATATCAAAACCGTCTTCTGAAAGTGGTGAAAGCATTTTAATATTTATATCAGAAATAAATCCACCAGGTCCACCTTGCAAATAAATTATAGGAAAAGGTTTCTTTATGCCTTTAGCAGATACTAGCGTATAGGCAATCTTTGAACCCGTCTGCAATTCCCAATATTGAGTTCCTTTTCGGTTATGCATTTGAGGAACTTCATAACTTCTTGGTATAAAAACTGCAAGCATAAAAGCAACTAAACATAACAGCAAAGCATATTTGATAAATAGGAAGATGTTCTTTCTCATTGGTTGTTATATTTAGTTTCTTGCAGTGGCTTTCAATTTTGCAATGTTCCAATGCATGACCACTAACCTTCGGAGATTGGCCTTGTGGCAGAATCCAATAACTATCGGGTAAAGTTAATGAGTTGAAGTTAAGACTATTTGTTTGGCGATATACGTCAAGCTGAAATTACAGTTGCTAGTTATTCTACAGTTGACGATTGCATTGATGTTTGCCGACATAACGCCAAACCCTTGTTTCAAGCTGTTTTTTTCGTCAGCTTGTCGAAAGGTCGGCAATACATTGTTCCCGAATTTTCCAAAGTTCGTCAAGTGTTAAATTCAGTGCTTCCTGTTTTTCTAGCCAATTGGTCAAATATTGTTTATGGTAATTTATTTTAAAGTCTGCAATTTGGTCTGTCTGAATTTCAGTTTCTTCTATCAGTTCATTTTCAAAGTCGGCTGGCTTTGAAGTTTTATTTGTAAAGTCCAAAATTTGGTTTCCATATTTCAAATAGTTATGAGCTTCTGGAATGTAGTCAAGGTTATGTCGTTTTAGTGTCGCTGAGATTTTTGGTGTGTAGCTTGAATTCATTCGGAAAAGTCCTGTGATAAGTTTCAACTCAGTGAAATTATTTTCTTCAGCAAGTTGTTTCAGTAAGGCATGTTTAGTGCTACAAGTTCCACAATTGTCAGCAAAAACGGTTGTCAAGTCTGCTTTATTTTCATTTCGTCCGTATGCAAGTTTTCTTACGAACTGGGTTGCTTCGCTAAAAGTCGAAATGTTATTTGCTAAAAAATGATTTGAAATTGTTCCAACTGGTTTGATGTCAAAATTTAAACTTTCTGTCATTAGCGGTGGGTTTTTAAAAAAGCATGCAACAATTAAATTGTTGTCAGAGTTTAAAAATTTCTAAAAACAAATTCAACAAATCATCCTCTCTTTTGGTGTTGTTCTGCTATAAATGCTTCAAATTGAAGCAAATTATAGCTGCTTAAATTTTGCTCATTGGTTAAGCCAGCTTTTCGGGCAACTAACACTCCATATTTACAATCCTCATATCCTTCAATGGCATGAGCATCGGGGTTTATAGAAATGAGTACATTTTTTTGGGTGGCTGCTTGTATATATCTCCAGTCAATATCTAATCTTCTTGGATGTGCATTTAATTCAATCACTACATTATGCTTTGCACAAGCCTCAATTATGGTGGCATGATTTACAGGATAACCATTTCTACTCAACAATAATCGGCCAGTCATATGTCCTAAAATATTGGTAAACGGATTTTGGATGGCATTCAGTAAACGCATCATGGCTTTTTCTTCAGTCATTTTTAAATTAGAATGAATAGAGGCAATCACTAAATCGAATCGACGTAAAATTTCGGGTTCGTAATCTAAACTTCCATCTCCTAAAATATCACTTTCAATACTTTTAAAAATTTTAAAGGGAAAGAGCTTTTTATTCAACTCATCTATCAACGCATGTTGTGCCAATACTTTTTCTACTGGTAGGCCTTGGGCATAACCTGCGGTTTTACTATGATCGCTGATGACTAAATATTCCAATCCTTTATCTATACAACCATGAGCCATTTCTTCAATGGTATTGGCTCCATCGCTCCAATTGCTATGACTATGAATTATTCCTTTGATAGAATTTACTTCTATTACTTTAGGTAACTCTTGCTGTAAAGCTTGTTCAATAATGGTGGGTTCTTCTCTTCTATAAGCTTCAATAAAACTGCAATGCACATCTTCAAAAATAGCTGCTTCACTATCGTACGGATAACTAGGATCCCAACCTGTTAATTCAATCCATGCTTGTAAAAAATCACTACTACAACTGGTTGCAAACAATTGGTTGTACACTACATCTTCGTTGGTTATATAAAAACCTAAGGTAACATTTTCTTTACCACAAAAACTAATATAGCCTTCTTCTTGTTGTGTTATTTCATATCCATTATTGGTGAAGAACGACGTAAGTGTGTTTTCATCAACAGTAGTTACCCATTCTAATTTTTCAATAATTTCTAGCTCCCTTCTAAATGCTCCTGTAATTAAAATTGTATCGTTAGAAAACTCTTGTTGCAGTTTCGTGGTAACATTATTGGCATAGTTTTCAATTTGCTGATACAAATAACTACCCAATGTACCCATGTAAAACTCAATATTTTCTTTTACACTTTGTTGTGTTTTTTCGCCAAAGCCTTTGAATAAGGTTAACCTGTTTTCGTTACAGGCATACAGTAATTCACCTAAAGATTCTATTTCCATTTCTAACCAAATGGTAGAAATTTTTTTTGGCCCAATGCCTTTAATGTGCAGCATTTCAATAACACTGGGTGGCGTTTTTAAAATGTATTCGTTCAAAGCAGCTAAGCCTCCTGTGTTCAGTTGTTCAATAATTTTTTGCCCAACCGATTCTCCAATGCCTTTGATAGAAAAAATTTTATTGGGTTCAAGTTTGCTCAATTGCATGGGCAATTTTTCAATAGTATAAGCAGCCGTAGCATAAGATTTTGCTTTAAAACTATTTTCACGATGAATGTCCATTAGTTTCGATAACAAAGAAAAATTGTCGGCAATTGCATCATTGGTCATAAAAAATATTTATAAAATCTGTTGTAATGTTTTAAACGAAGTTGACTTATTTTTTTATTCGTTGCTCACGAATTTGTTGTATGGTTTATATACTTTTTTTTTGCTCAGTACTATTTTTTGAGACCAACAATCTTTGAGCAGTATAAATACTGGTTTGTCCACTACAATAATAAGCCAAAAAACAAGCAATGGCATAGTATACAACATATTCGCCACCAAACAGTTCAATACCCATAATGGTACAAGCAATAGGTGTATTAGTGGCAGCTGCAAATACAGCAATAAAGCCTAAGCCAGCCATTAAATCTATTGGAGCACCCAATAAAACAGCAATTGTATTTCCAAGCGTTGCACCAATAAAAAATAGAGGGGTAACTTCTCCACCTTTAAAGCCCATACCAACAGTTATAGTGGTAAACAAGAGTTTCCATAACCAACTAAAATTGGTTGCACCGCCAGCTGTAAAACTTGATGTGATGGTGATAGATTGATTATTGCTGCCATTTACTCCCAAGCCTAAATAATCTGTAGTGCCAAGTATATAGGTTAATGCAATAATGATACAACCACCCACAAAAGGAATCAACCATTTTGTAGGAATTAATTTATTACTATAATTTTTGATGGTATGCAATAATTGGGTAAAAAAATATGCTGCAAAACCAAATACAATGCCTGCAAGAGCAACTTTAGATAGTAATAAAAAATCGAATCGAACAAAGGAAAGTTGATTGACGGCTGATTGAAAGTTAATATGATATGCAGTATGTTGTATGCCATAAGCAGAACAAGTAATATCTGCTATTACACTTGCTATTAAACATGGTAGTAATGCTTTGTAATTGATTTTACCAATGGAAATTACTTCTAATGCAAAAATTGCACCTGTAACTGGTGTGCCAAAAACAGCACCAAAGCCAGCAGCAATACCAGCCAATAGAATAATTCGGGTATCCTCTTTGGTAAGTTTTATCCATTTGCCTATGAATGCTGCAATGCTGCCACCCATTTGTACAGCAGTGCCTTCTCTACCAGCAGAGCCTCCAAATAAATGTGTAATAATGGTGGTACATAAAATTAAAGGCGTCATTCGCAATGGAATTTGTTGCACTGGTTCATGTATAGCTTCAATAATTAAATTGTTGCCAGTAGCTAATTTTGGGCCTGCATACTGATAGAAAAAATAAATGCCCATACCTGCAAATGGTAATAAGAAAAGTAACCAAGTGTTGGCATGACGTAAAGCTGTTGCTTCATCGAGTAACCATAAAAAAAATGCGACCAATGAACCCGTAATGAATGCAACAGGAAGTACTAAAATAGTCCAACGAAAAATTTGTTGTGCAATACCAGTTTGCTCAATAGAAGTAGTTTTTTGTTGCATACGATTGGATAAAAGTAAGTGGGAAAAAGGAAAGGGCAAAAGGGTGTAGGCAAAAGGTAGGAGGTAGAAGGTAGATGGGAGAAGGTGGAAGGTGGAAGGGAGAAGATAGAAGATAGGAGGGAGAAGGTAAATGGTATAAGTCAAAAGTTAAAAGGCAAAACAAAAACTCCTAACTTAAAACTTATAACACATAACCTATAACTCATAACTCTTAGACTCAATTTCCCCTTATCGCAAAGCCAACAGAATTTCATTTCTATACATTTGCAGCAAGATAGGTTTTGAATGTAGGGTGATGAAGCTTTTAGACTTTAGTTTTTCAACTTTTTCAGTTTTTTCAACTTTAGTTTTTAGTTTTTTTATTTTCTAGTTTTTAAACCTTTAGTTTTTAATTCTCTTTTTATGGCAAAAATCGCAATCAACATAGCAACAGGAAGTTTACAACAGGCAGAAATGATTGTTGGTATAGATTTAGGCACTACTAATAGTTTAGTGGCTATCATTCATCCAGAAAGCAGACAACCCATTGCTTTGAAAGAACATAATAGTAGTAGCCTTGTTCCAAGTGTGGTACATTTTAATGAATTGGGTAATGTAACAGTAGGTGAAGATGCCAAACAATATTTAGAAACCGAACCGCAAAACACCATTTTTTCTGCCAAGCGATTAATGGGTAAGAGTTATAACGATGTAAAACAAAATGCAGGTTTCTTTTCGTATAAAGTAATAGATGATGCCACTGAAAGTTTGGTAAAAGTGCAAGTGGGTAATACTTTTTATTCACCCATCGATTTATCGTCTTTTATCTTAACTGAACTAAAAAACCGAGCTGAACATATTTTAAAAACGCCTGTCACCAAAGCAGTAATAACAGTGCCTGCATATTTTAATGATGCTCAACGTCAGGCAACGAGAGATGCTGGAAAATTAGCAGGATTAGATGTATTAAGAATTATCAATGAACCTACTGCTGCTAGTTTGGCTTATGGTTTAGGGGTTGATCCAACACAAGAAAAAACCATTGCTGTGTACGATTTAGGTGGCGGCACTTTTGATGTGTCGATTCTTAAAATTGTCAATGGCATTTTTGAAGTGTTGAGCACCAATGGAGATACTTATTTAGGTGGAGATGATTTTGATAAAGCTATTGTAGATGAATGGTTGCAACAGTTTACTATTACTAAAGAAGAATTGGAACAAAATAAATCGTTGGCTCAAAGCCTACGTTTACGTGCCGAAGAAGCTAAGAAATATTTGAGCACTCATGATGAATATAGTACTTCTTTAAATGGCGATGCACTCACCATTACTAAAGCAAGGTTTGAAACGTTGATTCAACCCTTAATTGATAGAACCATTCAAAGTTGCACATTGGCTTTAAAAGATGCCTCTTTATCCACTACAGATATTGATGAAATTGTAATGGTAGGGGGAAGCACAAGAGTGCCTATTGTGAAAAATGCAGTGAGTGCATTTTTTGGAAAAGCAGTGCATGATGAAGTAAATCCCGATGAAGTGGTTGCTTTAGGTGCAGCTGTACAAGCCGATATTTTGGCAGGAAATAATAAAAATTTTTTATTATTAGATATTACCCCATTGAGTTTAGGTATTGAAACCATGGGTGGCTTAATGGATGTGTTGATTCCTCGTAATTCAAAAATTCCATCTAAGGCAGGAAGGCAATACACCACCTCAAAAGATGGGCAAGGTAGTATGCGTATATCTGTTTTTCAAGGTGAAAGAGATTTGGTAAAAGACAATAGAAAACTGGCTGAATTTAATCTTACCAATATTCCTGGTATGCCAGCAGGTTTACCAAAAGTAGAGGTGAATTTTTTAATTAATGCCGATGGAATTTTAACGGTAACAGCCAAAGAATTGAGAAGTGGGGTAGAACAAACCATTGAAGTAAAACCTCAATATGGCTTAACCGATGCAGAGGTAGAACAAATGTTGCTTGATAGTATTCAACATGCTAAAGACGATATTGCAAACAGAGCTTTGGTGGAAGCTAGAACAGAGGGGGAACAAATACTAGACACCACCGAAAAATTTATTACTAAAAATACCGCCTTATTGACTAAAGATGAATTAATGGCTACTGCCGCAGCTATGCAAGCTTTGCAGCTGGCATTAACCATGGAGGATAAAAATTTAATTCAAACCAAAATTGAAGAGCTGAATGAAATCAGCCGTCCTTATGCCGAACGTGCTATGGATGAAGCAGTAAGTGGTGCAATGAAGGGGAAGAAAATTTAGGCAATGTACAGTGGACAATTGACAATTTACAATTGAAAATTGATAGTTAGAAATTGATAGTTGAAAATTGAATATTGAAAATTTATCCTCAAGAGGATTAGCTAATCCTATTGTTCTATTATTTCCCCACAATAAAAAGTATTTTATTTCATTCAAGCTGTAGTTTTACAATGATGGATAAAACTATAAAGCCATACTTTTATTTGTTAAGCTCTGTTATAGTGGTGGCTACTTTGTACTGTTACAACCCTTTTAATTTATATTTTCTAGCCGATGATTTTTTGCACATTCCTGCAAGTGCAACCAATGTTTGGGTGCAACAAAATTCTTTAAGGCCTATTGGTAATCTCTCTTTGAAGTTGGATTATTTTTTTAGTAACAACCATGCTTTAGGTTATCATATAACCAATTTGTTATTGCATATAATTAATGCAGTGTTGGTGTATAGTGTGAGTAGACACATATTTCAGCAATTTGCAAATATTCAAAATGCATATCTATCTATCCTTATAGCAATTTTTTTCTTTAGTTATCCATTTCATAGTGAAGCAGTTTTTTGGATTATTGGAAGAAGTGGTAGTTTGGGTGCTCTATTTTTTTTAGCTGCTTTTTATTGTTGGTTACAGCAACAACAATCTGTTTTATTTAAAATTGGGGTATTTGTTTTTTTTCAGTTGGCATTATTTTCTTATGAATCTTCTTGGGTTTTTCCTATTGTAATTGCACTGTTCATGTATATCCAATGGTCAACTAACAAGGAATATATAAGAACGTTGCTTGGATTGTTTTTGTTGATCATATTTCAGTTGATGCTTCATTTATATATTCGATATGAAGCAACAGGAGAATTCATGAATCAATACGATGCCAATAGTTTTGTTCAATTTAATATTCCATTATTATTACAAAATTTTTTTAGATTATTTGCAAGAACTTTAGTGCCTCCTTTATTTAGTAATACTCTTTTTCTTAGCATATTTTTCTTAGCAATTTTCATCATTATATGGATGGTTGTGGTAATGTTTCGTACAAAAAAAATGAATCGTTTTTATGTTGTATTAACACTTGTGTGGTTGTTTAGTTATTTGCCCTATTTATCTATTGGTATTGATACACATGGGGTAGAAGGAGAACGTTATTTGTATTTGCCTTCTTTATTTTTTTGCATTTGGTTGGTGTATTTATTGCATCAGTTGTTATCTTCAAAAGCAACTATTATTGCTGTGCTTGTAGTTTGTACAGTCAATTTTTTCTTTTTGCAAAATGCCCGAAATTATTATACAAAAGCAGGAACAATAACCCAATTAACCATTGAACAAATCAATCAATTACCCAATAAACAAAGAATTTTCTTTTACCAACTTCCTCAATACAATAAAGGTGCAGTAGTATTTAGAACAGGGTTAGAAGATGCAGTTAAATGGTTGGGCAAGAAAAGTGAACAGCAATTAATTGTAGTTACAAAAGATAATAGTGATGAAGTGCCGAAGCAACATCACTATAACTTTTTTAGAGTTCAATTCAATGAGAAAATAACCATACCAAGTATTTCAAGCATATTAATACCCGATACTTCATTTAGAAAAAATTATATTGAAAAAGATACGCTTCAGCTTTTCTTTAACCCATCTACCGATGCATGGTTTCAATATTCAGATACTAGTTTAATTATTCAGCATTAAGCAGTTTTCATTAAGTCGTAAAAACGATTCATGTATTTACCAAATACATCAAACTCAATATTTACGCTATTGCCCACTTCTACAAACTGAATATTGGTATGTGTATAGGTGTAAGGAATAATGGCTACCGAGAAGTTGGTTTTAGTTACATTAAAACAAGTTAGGCTAGTACCATTAATACAAATAGAGCCTTTTTCAATAAGTAATGGTGCAAATTGTTCATCAAACTCAAAACTGTATAACCAACTTCCGGTTTCATCTTTTTTCAAAATACAAGTTGCAGTGGCATCTACATGTCCTTGTACAAAATGACCATCAATTCTGCTATTGGCTAGTAAACATCTTTCAATATTTACAACATCATTTATTTTCCAACTACCAGCATTTGTTTTTTGTAAAGTTTCTTGAATAGCTGTAAGTGAATGTGTGCCATTCATGATTTTTTCAACGGTTAAGCAAATGCCATTGTGTGCAACACTTTGATCTACTTTTAAATCGTTGCTAATAAGGCTTTGAATAGTAAAAGTTACATTGGTTCCTTTATTTTCAATATGAGTGATAATGCCTGTTGTTTCAATAATTCCTGTAAACATAATGCGTATGGTTATTTTAATTTTTAAACGAACTATTTATTTGTATCAATTGAAAAATACTTAATCTTGTTTTAAATATGCTTGTATTGAATACCAACAAATACATATTACTTCTGTTCATTTTAGCAATTGCAAATGTAGTATTATACTGGCCGGGCAATATGTATTTTTTGAACGATGATTTGGTGCATATTCCTTTAACCGATGATGGCGTTTTGTTTCAGCAAAGATCAATCAGGCCTATACATGAATTGTTGGTGAGGTTTGATTTATACTTATGGGGGAAAAATGCTATTGGTTTTCATATTACAGCTTTATTGCTGCATGCAATTGTAACCGTGCAATTGTATTATTTAACTAAAGCTATACAGTTAAAATATTTCAAAGTAAATAAAGTGACTGCACAACAAACCGCTTTATTGGGTTGTAGTTTATTTTTATTGTATCCTCAACATGCCGAATCGTTGGCTTGGATTTTAGGACGAACGCCCACATTAGCAGCTATCTTTTTTATGGCAATGTTGCAATTATTTATGCAAAGTGTGTTTAGTGTAAAAACTTATTTATTAGCATTCATTTTGTTTTCGCTTACCTTATTTACATACGAACAAAGCATACTTTTTCCATTCATATTTTTTGTGTTGGCTTATGCCGAAAAGAATAAGCAACAACAAAAATCTATTTTATTATTTGCAATTACTACAAGTATTGCAGCAGTGGTATACATTATTGCACGAAAGCTGATTACTACAGAGATTGTAGGTGTTTATGAGGGGGGTAATTTTAGTAAACTAATGGTATTAGTAGCTAATGCAATTAGAATACTCTATAGATTGTTTTTGAACCCTGCAACAATAAAAGTCTTTTCTTTTTTTGTAGGCTTTGTTACAATATTTTTTGTTGTACTAGCTTGGTTACATAAAAAAGAATGGATAAATAAAAAATGGTTGTTGTTTGTAGTTGTAATGGGTGTAATAATTGCACCAATTGTTTCGCTTGGAGTTACTGTACGTTCGTTTGAATCTGGGCGATATTTATATTTTCCTTCTTTATTTTTAGTAATTGGATTAGCCATTTACTGTCAACAGCATCAGAAAATTTATCCTAAATTGATGAAAGTTAGTTTAATGATACTTTGTGTGTATTGGTGTTGGGGTAAATATCAATCTTCCATAGTATTTCAAAATGCATCTAGTTACACTCAATCTGTTCATACAAATATTCAAGAACATTTTAAACAAACACCTAACGATACATTAACTATCGATACACTTCGTTTAACAGTACATCGATTGCCTGTTTTTAGAATGGGTTTTAAATCTGGTGTTCATTGGTTATATCCAACAATAGATACCCAAAAAATTAAAGTGAATTTTTACCGAGATGAGTTTTTAGAAGATGAAAAATAGAGTTGATGTATCGTTAACTTTTTCCTTTAAGTTTTGCTACCATTCCCATTTCTCTAATTATCAACTTTATAAACAAGTAGGATATTCAAGTTAAATGTGCTTAGTTTAATTTGAATAGATTATCCCCTTTTTTTGAAACGTAAAAATATTTATTAGAAAAAAAATCCTAATAGCTTTACTTTCTTAAGAATTTATATAATTCCTCATTTTCTGTATTGCCTAAATATTGCTTGTATGAGAAAAAATCACAATTCTGTTGGTATACTAATTATTCATCAACTTAGACATATTCAATTGGTCATTTCTCAATCAGGGTAAATGTATTATGTATTATAAATTTAGTCAATAATAAAATACTCATTTACAAAAATTCTATTTATTAAAATTAAAATTTAAAAATTATGAAAAAGTTTTACCTTTTTCTTCTTCTAGCTTTTATAAATATTTCGGCTAATGCGGTTACCAAAACTTGGGCTCTTGCTGGAAATGGAAGTTGGAATACCCCTGCCAATTGGAGTCCTTCTGGAGTGCCAGGCGTTGCAGATGATGTAGTATTTGCCAACTCTGCAGCAGTAACAGTTACATTAGACTTCACTACATCTACAACAATCAATTCAATTTCAATTAATGGCACAGCAAATGTTACCTTTTTAACAGGTGCAAATCGTACTATTAATTTAGGAGGTGGGGGTACGAGTGGTACAGCATTATTTATTGTAGCTAGTAGAAATTTTGTATTAAATGCTTCGGCAAGTAATGTTGGTACAATCATTAACATACCAACAAATTATACTGCTTCTATAAATGGAGGATTAAATTTAGATGCATTTGCCACTAGTGGATTTACTGGACAAACCCACAAATTGATTACTGTTGATGCAAATAGTGTACAAGTTAATAGCGGTGGAGTAATCATTACTTATGCTGAAAATTCAGGTGAACCATTTGGCTCATATACAGGTACCAACAATATTGTTGTTTTTAACAGTGGGGCAAGATTTACCTATTATGCAGGAGCAAATCCTTTTGGAAGCAGTTCTGGTGAAGGAATCTCTCAATTTAAATCTGGCAGTATTTATTCTTGTTTTGGAGGTAATACATTAAGTATGGCTGGCAGAACTTATTCTACCCTTGTAATTGGAAGTGGTGGAACTTACAATTCTTCAACAAATACTTCTAATATTACTACTACAGTCGATTCTTTAATTGTAAATACGGGTACTTTAAATTTATCGGCATCTGGTAATGCTTCTCCAAGTTTTTCTTTTAATAATGTCAACCTTGGTTTAACTGGAACTGGTACCAATGTATTAACATTAGGTAGTGATGTTACAGTTAGTACACCAACTACTTATACTATAAGTGGTAATTTACTTCTTGGTAATAATTCTACTGCTACCAACTCAACACTGAATCTTGGGCAGAATTCTGGTACTGGTAGTTCTGAAACTAGAATTACGTTTACAGGTATAGGTAAATCTTTAGATATTGGAACTACGGGTACAAGAAATATCAATCAGTCTGATGTTTCAGGAGCTACTTATTCTACTAAATATAATATTGCACCCAATGCAAGTTTTAGTTTTAATAGAAATTTAAATCTTGCAACAGCAAATACAAATTCTACTATGACTGTTCAATCTTTGGGTGTAATAGCAGTTGGTGCTGGTGCTACGTTAACTTCTAATGGAAAATTAACAATTGAATCCAATTCAACTGGTACTGGTAGTATTGCCAATTCAGCTGGAAGTATCTCTGGTAACGTTACAGTAGAACGTTACATACCAGGAGGTCGTCGTACTTCACGTTTCTTAGGTCATCCATTTAGCAATGCTCTAGATATGTCGA
>CALRVE020000006.1:0-141754 GCA_943371535.1 Asaia bogorensis
TGTTCAATTTTTTGCATCCATAAGTTTACCAAAGGCAAATGCAAAAAGTTGTGTTTAAATGCTATACTATTGGTATGAGCATAACGACCATACATATCTTTCTCGTGTGGTAAATATTCTTCGTAACGAGTAATTAAGTAAAACGATGCAGCTAAAAAATCAAATGGAATACCGCCTTCGGTTTTAAAAAATATTTTTAAATTTTCCCATTCAACAACTTCAATTATTTGTTCTTTAATGCCTGTTTCTTCTAGTAACCCATGTGGTTTAATCCATAATTCGTTTGGTGAGATAGGCTCTGTAGAATAATTAATTTTGGGTTCATTGCTTTCAATAAACGCCTGTACATTATTGGTACATTCAATAGTTGAAAAAAGGGTTTTTGCTATATATTGAAGCCTTGCACTTATGGTAGGAGAAAATAATAGCAATGTATTATGGCTTATAAATTTGTTGAAGTGTAAATGAAATACCTAGTTCGTTTAATTGAAGTGTGTCTTCATCTCTTGTATAAGTTTCAGTCATCCACTCTCCTTCATTATTCTTAAAGTAAAAAATAATTACTTGTTGTTCAGGTTCAACACACATGTAATAATGCAAGGTGTTTATTTTTTGATACTGAATAAACTTATCGGTTAAATCGTACTTACGAGTTGTTTCAGATAAAACTTCAACAATTAAAATTGGACGTTCGGTAAAATAAGTTTCATTATCAGGATGGCTAATAATTAAGTCTGGATAAAAATAATTACCATCAATGTTTTTCACTTTATATCCATCAATAAAAATTTCCCAATTGGTTAGCTTTAAAATGCTTTTTAATAACAATGCAATTTGCAAAGTAATTTTATTGTGATACTTATTTGCTCCACTCATTTCAATAAGATTTCCATTAACAAATTCGTGTTTTACTTCACTCTTTTCTTCAAACAAAAAATATTCTTCGTCCGATGAAAAAGTTTTTGGTATAATAATTTGTTTCATACACTCACATTTTTTGAAGCTATAGCTAAGGTATTACTAAAAAACTACAAATCGGTTCTAAATTCTTGCCACATTTCATTAAAGGTTTTTTCGCTAAAATCTAAATTGCTTCTGTGTGCTGTCCATCCTTTAAATACTTTATTCACTACCCAATTTTTTATAGTACCACTTCCCATATTCATGGTTTTTCGATTTAAGCTAGCATGTTTCCACGCTTTCCAAGCAATACGTTCGGCCATGGTGCTACTGCCTTGTAAAACTGCTTCATGACGGTTGTCTAGTAACAGTTCGTGTAAATTAATTCTCACCGGGCAAACCTCTGTACAATTACCACATAAAGACGATGAATAACTTAAATGTTTGTATTCATCCATGCCACTTAAATAAGGAGTAATTACTTTACCAATTGGGCCACTATAGGTTGTTTCGTAACTATGCCCACCAATATTTTTGTAAACAGGGCAAGCATTTAAACAAGCTCCACAACGTATGCAATACAATGCTTCACGAGCAGTAGGATTGGCTAATAAATTGGTTCGTCCATTATCTAATAATATCACATACATTTCTTCTGGTCCATCATTTTCATTCTCCTGACGTGGACCCGTTATCACGGAATTGTACACAGTAACTTTTTGTCCTGTACCATAAGTACTGAGTAAAGGCCAAAACAAATGTAAATCGTTAATTGAAGGCAATACTTTTTCTATACCCACAACTACAATATGTGTTTTAGGCATGCTGCAACTTAAACGAGCATTGCCTTCATTTTCAGTGATGGCAATGCCGCCAACATCTGCTAAAATAAAGTTACCTCCAGTAACGCCTACCTCGGCTTGTACATACTTTTCTCTCAATAGTTGTCGAGCTACTTGCGTTAATTCTTCAGGAGATAAACCTCCTGGTACACCCAACTTAGCAGCAAATAATTTAGCTACATCTTCTTTGCTTTTATGCATAGCTGGTGTAACAATATGGTAAGGTGGTTCTCCATCTAATTGTTGAATATATTCGCCCAAATCGGTTTCTACACTTTCAATTCCTCGGTTTTCTAAAAAATGGTTTAAATGAATTTCCTCGGTAACCATGCTTTTGCTTTTTACCAAGGTTTTGCAGTTTTTAGCATCACAGATTTTACCAATTTCATCTAAAGCTTGTTGTGCATCTTCGGCCCAAATAACTTTTGCACCACGAGCCGTAATTTTTTGTTCAAATTGCTCTAAATAAGTATCTAAATGTTCAATGGCATCCCATTTAATATTTTTGGCTTGTTCTCTAGCATTCATCACATTGGTAAATTGTTGCTTACCAATAGGCACTACTGCATTGTACTTACCAATATTGAAATTTATTTTTCGGCGATGTTCTAAATCGGCTGCTTTAATAGTGCTTTTGGCAATAAAAGAGGCTGCTGTATTATTCATGCGGTAAAAATACAATTGTTTTTTCGCTGCTTCAAGCTTTTTATGCTACCATTTAAACTAATATTATTCCATTTATCAGTAATCTGTATTTCTGTTGTAAGGTTGTATCACTTTCGTGTACCAATGTTACACAATACAACTATTATGAATAAATTTTTTACTTTAATTATCTGCTTCTTTTTAACAGCTTTTGTACAAGCCCAACGCATTAGTGGCGTTGTAAAAGACGAAAAAGGAAAAGCTATTAACGCCGCATCTATTAGCTTACAAAAAGCAAAAGATAGCTCTATTGTTAAATTATCTATAACCGATAAAGAAGGCAATTTTACTTTTACTGGCATTGCTGCTGGTAAATATTTTATAAGTGTAATTGCTGTTGGTTATAACAATCAATCGAGTACTGTATTTGATTTCAATTCAACCGATGTTGCTGTACCTTCATTTCCTTTAGCTAAAGCTGTAAAACAATTAGATGGGGTTACAGTTACCAGCAAAAAACCAATGATTGAGGTAAAAGCCGACAAAACCATTGTAAATATTGAAGGAAGCATTAACGCCCAAGGCAGTGATGCATTTGAATTGCTGAGAAAATCGCCAGGAGTTACTGTTGATAGAGATGACAATGTTAGCTTGAGTGGAAAAAACGGTGTTCAAATTTATATTGATGGAAAACCATCGCCTTTAGCTGGAAAAGAGTTGGCCGATTTTCTTCGTTCACTTAACTCAAACCAAATTGAAGCAATTGAATTAATTACCAATCCATCGGCTAAGTATGATGCTGCTGGTAATGCAGGTATTATTAATATTCGTTTAAAGAAAAACAAAGCTTATGGCACAAATGGTAGTGTAAGTGCTGGTTATGGAATTGGTATTTATGGCAAATACAATACAGGTATTAATTTAAATCATAGAAACAATAAAATCAATCTCTTTGGTAATTATAGTTTTAATGATAATACCAACGAAAGCAATATGAATTTGTACCGAAAAGTATTAGATACTTTATTCGATCAAAAAGGCACAATGACTTCTAAAAGCAGATCGAATAATTTCAAAGCAGGCATGGATTATTTTATTAATAAGAATAATACCATTGGTGTAATTGTTTCGGGTAATTATAACAACAACTCTTTAGACAATTATAGCAACACACCTATTAGTTATGTACCTACCAATACTGGTTACAGATTATTAATTGCCGATAATACCAATAGTGGAAGTAGAAACAACACCAATTTCAACATTAACTACAGACATACTGATAGCACTGGAAGAGAATTGAATATGGATGCCGATTATGGAACTTTTAGAATCAACAGCAATCAATTTCAACCTAACTACTACTACAATTTTGCAGGCAGTAGCGAGTTAGATAGAAAAGTGTACAATATGATTGCACCTAGCAATATTGATATTGCCACTTTTAAAGTAGATTATGAGCAACCTTTTGCAAAAGGTAAATTAGGATTAGGTGGTAAAATAGCATCGGTAAAAACTACCAATAATTTTGAACGTTTCGATGTGTTTAATTCTGGTAAAGTAATGGATACTTTACGTAGCAATAACTTCAATTATAAAGAAAATATTAATGCTGTTTATGCCAATTACAATCGCCAATTTAAAGGTATTAATTTGCAATTGGGTGTACGTGTAGAAAATACCAATGCAACAGGAACATCTACAGGCTACACAAAAAATAGCACAGGCTATGTAGTGTACGATAGTACATTTAAAAGAGATTATACCAACTTGTTTCCAAGTGCAGCTATTACGTTTAACAAAAACCCTATGAGTCAATGGAGTTTAAGTTATAGCAGAAGAATTGACAGACCTGCTTATCAAGATTTAAATCCGTTTGAATTTAAATTAGATGAATACACTTTTCAAAAAGGAAATACTCAATTAATACCACAATACACCAATAGTTTTAGTGTAACGCATAGTTATAAATACACATTAACTACCACTTTAAACTATAGCCATGTAAAAGATGTATTTACACAGTTAATTGATACAGCCGAAAAAAGTAAAAGCTTTATAACTAAGAAAAACTTAGCTACACAAGATATTGTAAGTGTAAACGTGAGTTATCCTTTTCAATACAAATGGTATAGTGTATTTACCAATGTAAACATGAACTATTCTCGTTACAAAGCCAATTTTGGTACTGGCAGAACGATAGATTTGGATGCTGCTGCATTTAATATTTACATGCAACACAGCTTTAAATTAGGTAAAGGTTATACAGGTGAAATTAGTGGTTGGTACAACTCACCATCCATATGGCAAGGTACTTTTGAAAGTAAAGCAATGGGTAGTGTAGATGCAGGTTTACAAAAACAAATTTTAAAAGGAAAAGGCAATGTAAAGATTTCGGTAAGTGATATTTTCTTCACCATGCGTTGGGCAGGTACCAGCAATTTTGCAGGACAATTATTAACTGCAAGTGGCAACTGGGAAAGCCGTCAGTTTAAAATTAATTTCTCTTATCGTTTTGGAAAGTTAACTGTTAAAACAGCACGTCAAAGAACCACAGGTTCTGAAGATGAAAGCAAACGTGTACAAAGCGGTGGCGGTGGTATTGGCCAATAAAAAAGTCAGTTTAGTTTAGGTTGAATAAGCAAAGCCGTTGAAAGTAATTTCAGCGGCTTTTGTACTTAAATAACCTTTTAAATCCTTGTTTAAGGAGTTCTGTTATTTGAATATTCAATTAAATAGGGTGTAACAATTGCCGTGTTACTTTGGCAATATTATTGGCGGTTAGGGAAGTTAAATTTTAAGTTATGAATGCAATCATTCAAAGCCTCAAACACTTAACTTTACACAAATAGCATCTATGGCATCAAAAATTTCAGAAGGTGTAGAAGTAAATGTAGAAACTTTTTATCAGCACGATTATAGTAATCCGCTGAACCATGAGTTTATGTTTGCTTATAGAATTACTATTGAAAATCACAACAACTTTACAGTTCAATTACTCAAACGTCATTGGTTTATTTTTGATAGCAATGGAGAACACAGAGAAGTAGAAGGCGAAGGTGTAGTAGGTATACAACCTATTTTAGAAGCAGGACAACAATTTCAGTATGTAAGTGGTTGTAATTTAAAAACTGAAATGGGCACCATGCATGGTCATTATGAATTAATCAATCAAAATACATTACAAACTTTTTTTGTAAAAATTCCTTCCTTTGAATTGATTGCTCCACAGAAGAATAATTGATGAAATTATTTCACCTCAACTCCACATCTACCATCAACATTAAATGATCGCTGAGGTTTTCATCTATTAAATCGAATTGTTGAATATTGAAGTTGTTATCTGCTAAAATATAATCAATACGCAATGTTGGGGCTAATGAAATATAGGTTCTGCCAACGCCAAATTGTTTGTTCAAAAAAGCATCTTGCCAATTGCCTTTTATTGTGTTGTAAGTATAACTATTGGGTACATCATTAAAATCGGCACAGAGTATTGATGGATAATTTGTTTTTGCAATTTCGGCTTGTACAATTTTAGTTTGTAGTGCCCTTCGCTTAAAAGCCAATTTCATTTTTTTTACAAAACTCATAGATGAAAGTACACTTGCGTCATTGGCACTTAAATGATCAATCTCGTCATAATCTTCTTTACCAAATTTAAACGATTGTAAATGGGTATTATAAATACGTATAGTATCTTTTCCTTTTACAATATCGGCATAAATTAAACTTTCGGCTACGGGATATTTTATTTTTTTTGTTTTGGCAAACGGATATTTAGAAAATATAATACAACCACTTTGATAAGTTCCTTTTTTTCGCTGATAATCGGCCGAAAAAAAATGATATGGGTATTGTTTACTAAACAATGCAATATGATCGGCTACGTCGCCTTTTACGGTTGTGGTATTAAATTCTTGCAAACAAATTACATCGGGATTGTATTTTGTAATTGAATGTTCTATTTCAGATTTAGCTAACTTTTTGGCTTCTTTATTGGTAGATAAGCCGTTAAAACTTTGCACATTCCAGCTTACTAGTCTAATGGTGTTTTCAAGCTTGGCTTGTTTAAAATCGCTATTCCACTTAAATCCAACAATATTTAAAACCGAGTAATAACCCAATAACAAAATAACCAATGTTACTATTGCAAATTTGGGTTTAGCAATTAACCAAAATAAACACAACAAAGCTAAAACTGTACCCACATAAGGAAAAGCTAAGCTTGCAAAACCTAACCACCAATAAGTTTTAGTATTAGCAAAAGGAGCAATACAACCCAATATATAAGTTATTACTACCAATGTAGTAATGAGTACAAAAGAAAACTTAAATATTCTTCGTCCTAAGGGTTTTGCCATGCCCTAAAAGTAAATTAAAAACTAATTGGTTAATTCAATATCTGTAACAATGGGAAAATGATCTGAAGCATATATTCTGGGCGAATAATATTGCTTTGTGGTAAAATGCTTGCTCATAAATACAACATCTATACGTAGCGTTGGAGCAAAGCCATTGTAGGTATTGCCAATACCAAACCCTTTGGCAGTAAAAGCATCGGTTAATCCACTTTTTACAGTATGATAGGTATAACTTGAAGGAACACTGTTTAAATCGGCACAAAAAATAAATGGATATGTACATTTATTCAATTGGTTTTTTACCAAGTGAGCTTGTTGGGCATGAATCCAATCGAAATGCCTAATTCGTTGATGCGGTTTTGGATTGTTTCTCAAAAACTCCATATCGTCTATCAATGTTTCATCGGCTAACGCTTCATTGGTTAATTCTAGTTTAATGTACATAGATTGTAAATGGGTAGTAAACACTCTAATAGTATCATTTCCTTTTTTAATATCTACATACGCCAATGATTCAGATTTTTTTGATTCTTTATATACTATTCTACCCGAATCTATAATTGGATATTTTGAATATATGGCTGTACCATATTTAGTGGTAATATCTCCATGTTGAGTAATAATATCTGCCGAAAAAAAATAGTTGGGATAATTAAACGTATTTCGAACATCATTAACAGAGCTTCTAAAAGCAGGACTAATTCTCTCTGTAAAATCTTGAATACATACAATATCAGCATTTGTATTTTTTATAAAAGCTATAATATCTCTACGAGCATTACCTAGTGTATCGGTATAAATTTGACTGTCTAAAAAATCTTGTACATTCCAATTGAGTACTCTAATATGTTCTGTATTTTTTTGCTGTGTAAATGTTGTTGGAATATTAAAAGCAAAACAAGCCGAAATATTTTTATACCCTAAAAAAGTGAGAAACCCAAACAACCATATATAATTTCGCCAAATAAAAAAACAAACAATAAGCCACACAATCATGCCCACAAACAAATAGGGAAACAACAACCCCAAGAAAGTAATATAACTAAATTCTGATGGGTCTATAAAGGGTGTTAGTGTTGCTACAAAATACAAAAGGCTGTATAAACAGCCTAGTATAATGATTGCTTTTTTACTAACTATTTTTAAAGAAATGGACATGCTTGTTATAGTTCTTCGGTGCTAGCTCGTTTTAAAAATTCTTTTTCTTCTGGGGTAAGCATTTGGTAACCTTCTTGATTTATTTTATCTAAGATGGCATCTAATTTTTGTTGCGTTAAATTAGGCTTTTTTTCAAACGGTTGTTTATCAGCTTTATAAAAAACAGTTTGTTTTTTTTGTTGATGCTTCTTTTCTGGGTTAAATAAATCGTTTAGCCATGCGGTTAAGTTGTACATCCATGCACCTAAATCTCTGCCTTTTTGCATTTGTTTAATAAATACAAAACCCACCAATGCACCTGCAATGTGGGCAAAAGCTGTACTACCTGTTGTGCCTGCCATGCTACCAAAATCTATTGCAATAAAAATTACAGTTAATACCCACAACGGAATACCACCATTAATTAGCGGAAAAATTCTATAATCAGGAGCTAGGGTTGTTGTTGCAACTGCAATGGCCATAACACTTGCCCCACCACCAATCATAAAACCTCCATTGGTTACAGTTGGTTGCAAGTAAGGTAAAGTATTGGCAGTAAGTAAATAAATAAGACCACCTGCAATTCCACCATATAAATACAAGGGCAACAATTTACGGTTACCTGCTAAATCTTGTAAAATGTAGCCAAAAGCCCAAATCCACAGTACATTACTTATGAGCATCCAAACGCTGTAGTTGGTAAACATGTACACCAATAAAGTCCAAGGTTTGTATAGCAATTTAGAAGTATTGGCATGTAGCACAAACCAATCTAAAATTTGACGCTGAAATTGAGATTCGGCAATTATTTGTGTATCGTAAGAAACGGCAAATACCAATCTTAAAAAATTCAATACAATAAAAAAGAAAGCATTCAGTGCAATTAAAATGACTAAGTTATTATCTGCTGCTCCTAATAAAGGTCTTTTAACAATGTTCATATACTTGATTTGCATGAAATACTAACTAAAAAAACGTTTTTTTGTTTGTTTTATTCCAGTAATACACCAAAATAATACCTACTAAAGCTCCCCCTAAATGGGCAAAATGTGCAACATTATCTCCAGCAGAGTTATTAATGGCTTGCACCAATTCAAAAGCTGCATAAATCATTACAAACCATTTTGCTTTTAATGGAAACAAAAAGTAAATATAGATTTGTGTATTGGGAAATAAATAACCAAATGCTGCTAAACAGCCAAACACTGCACCACTAGCTCCAAGGGTTGCTGTATTTAATTTAAAATTATCGGCATATAAAAGATCTTGCTGTTCACCTATCGTTAATAATTTAAAAGCTTCTGCAATAGGTTGCATTTCGTAATACAATACTAACATGTGGCATAAAGCAGCACCAAAACCACAGACCAAATAAAAGGTTAAGAAACGTTTTGGTCCCCAAACATTTTCTAAAATAGAACCAAACATCCACAAGGCAAACATGTTACCAAATAAATGATAAAAATCGCCATGCATAAACATGTGGGTGAAAAATTGCCAAGGCTTAAACAAAACACTTTGCCAAGTATGTAAAGCAAAATGTTGGGTTAAATTATATTTTTCGCCAATGGTTATTTGAGCTAAGTAAACCAACCCATTTATAATGAGTAGGTTTTTAATAATGGTAGGTAAAATTTCAAATCTCGATGGTCTAAACTGCGTCATATTCGTTTCCTTATTTACATTAGTATTCGTTCAAAAAAGTGTAAGTAAATTACTCATTTCTTAATTTAAGTTGAACAACATTTTCTATATGATGTGTATGTGGAAACATATCTACAGGTTGGATTTTGGTAACCACATATTTTTCATCTAATAAAGCTAAATCTCTTGCTTGTGTTGCTGGGTTGCAACTTACGTAAACTATTGTTGGCGATGCAATCTCTAACAATTTGTTCACTAATTTTTCATGCATTCCGGCTCTTGGAGGATCGGTAATTACAACATCGGCAAAGCCATGTTGTTCAAAAAATGCATTATCGCAAATATTTATAACATCTCCTGCAAAAAAACTAGCATGTTGTATATTGTTTAATGCTGCATTTTTCTTGGCATCTTCAATGGCTTCTGGTATTGCTTCTACCCCAATAATTTTTTTGGCTTTATCACTCACAAAAATACCAATGCTTCCGGTGCCACAATATAAATCATACAAAGTTTGTGTACCGTTTAGTTCGGCAAAGTCTTTAGTGATATTGTATAGTTTTTCGGCTTGTTGGGTATTGGTTTGAAAAAAAGATTTTGGCCCTACTATAAATTGATATTCTTCCAGCTTTTCAATAATATATCCTTTACCACTATAAGCAATAGGTTCTAAATCGTAAATACTATCGTTTAGTTTGGTATTTATGGTGTAAATAAGTGAAGTAATATTGGGAAACTTGTCTAACACAAAATCCAATAAATGCTTTCGCATTTTTTCGTTTTCGTAACCTAACATAATATTCACCATCCATTCTCCAGTTGTTGCAATACGTACCATCATATTGCGTAACCAGCCTGTATGATTTTTAATATCGTAAAACGGATAATTGTTTTCTATACAAAACTGTGCAATAGCTGTACGAATTTGATTGGTGGGTTCGGCTTGTAAATGACATTGTGTAATTTCTACCACCTTGTCAAACATGCCTTTTGCATGAAAGCCACCAAAACTGCCTTCGGTAATAATGGGCAATCCTGCATTTTTTAAAGCTTGAAACTCTTCTGTTGGTACAAATTTTTTAGTTGCAAAAGTGTATTCAACTTTATTTCTATAGTATTCAGTTTGGTTGGCACCAGCAATGGGCAACATTTCTGGCAAAGTTACTTTTCCAATTCTGGTTAAATTATCGTGTACTTGTTTTTGCTTGTATTTTAATTGTTCGGCATAAGGCAACATTTGCCATTGGCAGCCACCACAAACTTGAAAATGATTACAAAAAGGTGTTGTTCTAATGGCAGATAATTGTTTAAAAGCAATGGGATAAGCTTCGGCCCAATCTTTCTTACTTTTTGCCAACTGAATATCTACTATATCGCCAGGAACAGCACGTTCAATAAAAATTACTTTGCCATCTATTTTGGCCAACGATTTGCCTTCGGCAGCATAATCTTGTACCAAAACATCTCTTAAAATTATGGGTTGTTTTCTCTTTTTCACGGTGGCAAAGGTTATTGAAAAGTTTCACACTATAAAATGAGGAATTCGTTAAATGAGAAAAGAAAAAAAATTGCGAAAAAATGTTGGGTTTATGAAAGTAAAATAGCTGTAAAATATGGCATCTTATCAATTGACATGCATTCTATTATTTAATAGCTGTTTTACATAGAAGCTTGAAGTGAATTCCTTTACTTTTGCAGCACTTGCAGCAAAAACCAAGTAGTATATTGTATGAAATGTTCTGATATCAAAGTACTGAATGAAAAAGAAACCAGAGGTGGTTTTGGTGAAGGTGTGTATGAGGCTGGTAAAGAAAACCCCAATGTAGTTGTGCTTACAGCCGATTTAGCTGGTAGCATGAAAATTGCTCCTTTTATAAAAGATTTTCCTGAGCGTTTTATACAAGTGGGCATTGCCGAAGCCAATATGATAGGTATTGCTGCTGGTATGACTATTGGAGGGAAAATTCCTTATACCACAACGTTTGCCAATTTTAGTACAGGTCGTGTGTACGATCAAATTCGTCAAAGTGTTGCATATAGTGGAAAGAATGTAAAAATTTGTGCAAGCCATGCAGGATTAACTTTAGGTGAAGATGGTGCTACACACCAAATTTTAGAAGATATTGGATTAATGAAAATGTTACCTGGCATGACGGTAATTGTACCTTGCGATTTTAATCAAACCAAAGCAGCTACCAAAGCCATTGCTAATTATGAAGGACCAGTGTACTTACGTTTTGGTCGTCCAAAATGGCCCAATTTTACTACAGAAGATGGTAGTGATTTTGTAATAGGAAAAGCTCAGCAATTAAGTGAGGGAACAGACGTTTCTATTTTTGCTTGTGGTCACATGGTTTGGAAAGCTATTGAAGCTGGTAGAATTTTAGAAGAAAAAGGATTTAGTGTAGAAGTAATTAATATACATACTATCAAACCTTTAGATACAGAAGCCGTTTTGAAATCAATTACCAAAACCAAATGTGCAGTTACTGTTGAAGAACACAATGTAATTGGTGGTTTAGGAGATGCTATTGCACAAGTTGCAGCTAAACATTTACCTATTCCAATTGAATATATTGGTACCAATGATACGTTTGGCGAAAGTGGAAAACCCACTGAATTATTAACTAAATATGGTTTAGATACACCATTTATTGTTGCTGCTGCTGAGAAAGTGATGCAACGTAAATAACCAATACAACACTTGTATAAAGCCTCATTCAATCAACGAATGAGGCTTTTTGTTTTTAAAAGCTGAGGCTCTATTGAATAATTGCTTCATCCAAACAATTTTTTTTGAGTCTTTCAATTCTATTCAAACAAAATCAATTAACAAATAATTTGCTTTGAAATCTCCTCAACAAATAACTAACTTAACATCGTCAAAATAAGATACCCTCTTCAATTCAACCAACACCTATATGAATCAGTTATTTAAAACGCCACTCAAAATGTTGAGTTGGCTTTTTTTGTTTAGTTCCATTACCATTTTTACTGCTTGTAAAAACAATAAAAAGCTGGTAAACATAGATCCTGAGTTTAGTAAATACATAGATGCTTATACGAGTGGTGTTATTTCTAAAAAAAATACAGTACGCATTGTTTTGGCATCTGATGCTAGTGTTACGCATGGCATCAACGAAACCATTGAAGAAACACTTTTTGAATTCTCTCCTTCGGTAGAAGGAAAAGCTTATTGGGTAGATGCAAAAACCATTGAGTTTAAACCCAGCAAGGATTTTACGCCTAATGAATTGTATGAGGTAGATTTTAAGTTGAATAAAGTAATGAGTGTTCCCAGTAAATTCAAAAAATTTACTTTCAATATTCAAACCATTCAACCTTCTTTTCAGGTAGAAGAAAATGGATTGAGAAGTGCAGGTAAAAACACCATGCAACTTACCGGACAAATAATTACTGCCGATGTTGAAACAAGTGCCAACATAGAAAAAATATTGGCCGCCAATTACAATAGCAGCAAAATGAACATTAAATGGCAGCACAACGAAGCCAATAAAACACATGGTTATATCATTGAAAATATTCAACGTACCAATAATTCCAACAACTTAACATTAAGCTGGAATGGTGATGCTATTAACGCTAAAATAAAAGATGAAAAAAACATTGCTGTGCCTGCTATTGGCGACTTTAAAGTACTTAATATTAGAGCCATTCAAGAAGAAGAACAATATGCATTGGTGCAGTTTAGTGACCCAATTTTAATTGGTCAACAGTTAGATGGGTTAATCAATATTTCTAACCAAGAAAATATTAGTTATACTGTTTTAGGAAGCGAAGTAAAAGTGTATGCAAGCGACAGATTAGAAGGCAGTTATACAGCATCGGTAGTACAAGGAGTTGAAAACACTTGGGGCGAAAAATTAAACAATGCATTTACAGCCAATGTGTTTTTTGAAAACCGTTTACCATCAGTTCAAATACATGGCAAAGGCGTCATTTTACCCAATACTGGCGGTAAAATTGTATTGCCTTTTGATGCTACCAACTTAAAAGCAGTTGATGTAAGTATTATTAAAATTTATGAAAACAATGTTGCCCGTTTCTTACAAAGCAATAAAATGGATGGGGAATACGAGTTACGTCGTGTTGCAAAACCATTGGTGCAAGCTACCGTTCGATTAGATGAGGATAAAAGTTTAAACCTCCATAAAAAAAATCGTTTCTCTTTAGATATTGATAAATACATTAAAACCGAACCCGGTGCTATTTACAGAGTTTTCATGGGTTTTAGACCAAGCTACTCTTTATATACTTGTAGTGAAATTACCAAAGCCAATAGTTATGGTTATGATGATTATGAAGGCTATGAAGAAAATACAGATGCTGTAGATGATGATGATGAATTTTGGAAACGTTACGATAACTATTATCCGTATGGTTATAATTGGGACGAAAATCAAAACCCCTGCAACGAAGCGTATTTTAATAAAGAACATTTTACTAGCCGAAATATTATGGCTACCAATATTGGGCTAACAGCCAAACGTGGCAGCAACAATGAGTTATTGGTGATAGCCAATAATATTATTACTACCGAACCTTTTAATAATGTTGAATTGGAAGTAGTAGATTATCAACAACAAATTATTGGCAAAGGCACCACAGGTAGTGATGGAATTGCACTCATTAACATAAAACGAAAACCATATTTATTAATTGCCAAAAAAGGCAATGAGAAAAGTTATTTGAAATTAGATGAAGGCAGCAGTTTATCGCTTGCCAATTTTGATGTAAGTGGGGCTGAAGTAAAAAATGGTATTAAGGGCTTCATATTTGGTGAACGTGGTGTTTGGAGGCCAGGAGATAGTTTGTTCTTAGGTTTTATTGTAGAAGACAAAGAAAAAAAATTACCTAAGGAACATCCTATAGAGATGGAATTAATTTCTCCCAGAGGTCAGTTGTATAAACGAATGGTTACTACCAACAACGAAGATGGATTTAATGTATTTAAAACCGCTACTGACGCAAGTGTACCAACAGGTAATTGGTTTTGCAAAATAAAAATAGGTGGTGC
Source organism: Asaia bogorensis (assembly GCA_943371535.1). Classification (GTDB taxonomy): domain Bacteria; phylum Bacteroidota; class Bacteroidia; order Chitinophagales; family Chitinophagaceae; genus UBA1930. The sequence continues at coordinate 14,571 of CALRVE020000006.1, forward strand.
AGTATTTGAAAAGAAATTGAAAATAGAAACGGTAATGCCCAACCGTTTAAAAATTAATATAGATTTTAATGGCATTACTGCTTTGGGTAAAAATGCAACAGGCAATGCAACATTAAGTGCCAAATGGTTATTTGGAGCAACTGCTCAAAATTTAAAAGCCAGAGTAGATGCTCAATTGTATGCCAAGCCAACTGCATTTACCAATTTTAAAAACTATACGTTCGATGATCCTACAAGTTCGTTCACCACACAAAATAAAACCATTTTCGATGGTAGTTTAAGTGCAACAGGCACTGCAACTATTAACCCAAATTTTGATGCAGGTTCACAACCTCCGGGCATGCTATTGGCCAATTTAATGGTAAAAGTGTTTGAGCCTGGTGGTAATTTTAGTGTAGATAATATTTCTATGCCTTATCATCCTTATAGTTCTTATGTAGGTGTTCAGGTTCCTGTGAATAACAATCAATACAGTTTTTTAAGCAGCAATACCACACACAATTTTAATCTTGTAGATGTAAATAGTAATGGTTTACTCATTGGTGGTTCAAGCAATGTAACTGTTCAGTTGTATAAAATTCAATGGCGTTGGTGGTGGGATAATAGTGGCGATAATTTGAGCAACTTCACTCAAAACAATGTAAACAAACTTGTTAAAAACGAAAACATTGTTTTGAATAATGGAAGAGGCAACTTCTCTTTTAAGTTTAATGAAGGAGAGTATGGTAGATTCTTGATTTTAATAAAAGACAATAGAAGTGGACATACTACTGGTAAAACATTTTCGGTAGATGATGATAGTTGGCAAAGCAGAAGCAATAATAATGATGCAAGCACAGCCACCATGCTCAGTTTTAAAAGCAATAAAACTCAATACAACGTTGGCGAATCTATTCAATTAACAATACCTAGTAGTAAAGATGGAAGAGCCATTATTAGTGTTGAATCAGGCAGTAAAGTAGTGAAAACTTTTATGGTTGAAACCCAACAAGGCGAAACCCAATATGAGTTTAAAGCCGAAAAAGAAATGAGTCCAAATGTATATGTGCATGTAAGTTTATTACAACCTCATGCACAAACCATTAACGATTTACCAATTAGAATGTATGGTGTAATTCCAATTACGGTTGAAGATAAAAACACTCGTCTTTTTCCGCTCATTAAAATGAATGAGGTGATTAGACCTGAAACAAAAACGAGCATCACCGTTTCAGAAAAAAACAATCGCAACATGAGTTATGTAATTGCAATTGTAGATGAAGGCTTGCTCGATTTAACTCGTTTTAAAACACCTAATCCTCACGATGCATTTTATGCAAAAGAAGCATTGGGCATTAAAACTTGGGATGTGTACGATTATGTAATTGGTGCTTGGGGAACAGAATTAGAAAGAATTTTAACTATTGGTGGAGATGCTGAAGCTGAGTTGGCAGCAAAAACACGTAAAGCCAATCGATTTGCTCCTATTGTAAAATATTATGGTCCTTTTAAAAGCAATGGAAGCAGTAAAACACATCAATTTACGTTGCCTGCATATATGGGTAGTGTAAGAGCAATGGTAATTGCTGCCAATAATGGTGCATACGGAATGGCAGAAAAAGCAGTGCAGGTAAAAGCTCCTTTAATGATTTTACCTACTATACCAAGAGTAGTTGGACCAGGTGAAGCAATCACCATTCCTATGAGTGTGTTTGTTGAAAAAGCAAGTGCTACTTACCCAAACATTTCTATAAAAAACTCAGATTTTTTTGATGTGCTAAAAATAAGAAATGTAGATTTTATGAATAATGGAGAAGGCATTGCTTATGTTCAGGTAAAAGTGAAAAATAAAACGGGTATTGGTAAAATAAGTATTGATGCAACATTGGGCAGTAACAAAGCAAAATATGAAACAGAAATTGATGTTCGTAATCCAAATTCTACCATTACGCAAGTGCAAGAATTTACTTTACAAGCTGGGCAAAGCATGAACAGTTTTGTAAACATAATTGGTGAAGGAAATACCAGCAAAGCAACATTAGAAATCTCTTCCATTCCTGCCATTAATTTGCAAAAAAGATTAAATTATTTAATTCAATATCCACATGGTTGTATAGAGCAAACAACCTCTGCCGTTTATCCTCAATTGGTATTAAATCAATTAATGGAGTTGAATGAAACTCGTAAAAATGAAATAGATAGAAATATTCGTGTTGCCATTCAAAAAATACAAAACTTTCAACAGCCCGATGGTGGTTTTAGCTATTGGCCAGGTAATGGTATTAGCGATGAATGGGGAACGAACTATGCAGGCAACTTTTTAATGGAAGCCAGCAATAAGGGCTACAATGTTCCATCGGGGTTATTACAACAGTGGAAAGTATTTCAACGAAGTAAAGCATTGGCATGGAATATAACCACAGCAGCTTATTATGGCAGCGATTTAACTCAAGCCTATCGTTTGTATTTATTGGCATTGGCAAAATCGCCTGAAATGGGTGCAATGAATCGGTTAAAAGAATATAAGTTTATCACCCCCGAAGCAAAATGGCGTTTAGCAGCAGCTTATTATTTAAGTGGTCAGCAACAAATTGCTTTACAACTCATCAGTGGATTGCCTACTATATTTTCTGCACGACCATACACTGGTATTACTTATGGTAGTGATGTAAGAGATCAAGCAATGGCTCTTGAAACATTAACACTCATGGGTAGAAGAACTGAGGCAGAACAATTGGTAAAAAGCATTGCAGCAAAACTTTCGCAAGAAAATTGGTATAGCACACAAACTACAGCTTATAGTTTATTGGCTATTGCTAAGTTTTCGGGCAACAACAATAGCAATCAAAAAATCAATGCAAGTGGTAAAGCAGGAGCTGAAAAAGTGGATATCGGCTCTACGTCAACCCTTGTACAAAAAACAGTTCAGTGGCAAAACGGCAAAGCAACTGTTCAGTTAAAAAACAATGGCAGTAATGTGTTGTATGTTCGTTTAATTAACGAAGGAAAACCATTGACCCAAGATTCGGTAAAACCCAACAATAACCCAGCTATTTTACAAGTAAACGTAAGCTATATCAATAGCAGTGGAACACCTGTAGATATTACCAAACTAAAACAAGGAACCGATTTTCTGGCTAAAGTAACTGTGAAAAATCCAGGTGCAAGAGGTTTGTACACAGAAATGGCATTAGCACAAATTTTTCCAAGCGGTTGGGAAATTTTAAATACTCGATTGTACAATAGTGAAGGAAGTTTTAAATCATCAACTAGTAAGTACATGGATATTAGAGATGATCGAGTATATCATTATTTTGATATTAAACAAAATGAAACCCTTACTTATTATGTACAACTCAATGCAGCTTATTTGGGTAAATATTATTGGCCAGGTGTGTATGCAGAAGCCATGTATGATCATACGATTAATGGAGGTGTAGGAGGTAAATGGGTGGAAGTGGTTGAATAGTGAGTGGTGAATGGTGAGTGGTGAGTGGGAGTTAGCAAGGTGAAAGATAGAAGGTGGAGGGCAAAAGGTTTAAGGTAGAGGGTAAATGGCTTAAGGTGAAAGGTTTGTAAACAATACAACACCGACAACGGCTTTTAGTCTTGTCGGCGGTTGTATTACTCAAACGAAAATTTTTTTAAACGGTTCCTATGTTTTGCGTACTTATTAAGCTTAAATAAAAATCATTCATTCTCTGTTCATGATTATAGCTAACTTTAATAAGTCATTACAGTCCTAAAAGTCCTTAGTTGATTATGCAAGAGAAAGATAAAGACATTGAAGGTTTTATACCCAAACATGGTGGTTATAAAAATTTAATTACTTATCAAAAGGCTGAAATTATTTATGATGGTACCATTTACTTTACCAAACGATTTTTCAATAAATATGATCGCACCATTGATCAAATGGTACAAGCCGCAAGAAGCGGTAAACAAAACATTGTTGAAGCAAGTATGGCTTCTGCAACTTCAAAAGAAACGGAAATAAAACTTACTAATGTAGCAAGAGCATCTTTAGAGGAATTGAAAATAGATTATGAAGACTTTTTAAGAAGTAACCAATATGAAATTTGGAACAAAGAACACAAATTGGTTGCAAGGCTTCGTGAGTTAAATAAAACACCTCAAGCAACTTATGAAACTTTTAAAAAAGGTATAGAAAACGAAAATCCTGAAATATGTTCCAATGTAATGATTGGCTTAATTAATTTGGTAAGTTATTTACTCTATCAACAAATTAAATCTTTAGAAGCCGCCTTTATTAAAGAAGGTGGCTTAAAAGAACGAATGACTAAAGCTAGAATTGAATATCGAAGTAAAAAATAAAAATACCATCAATAACTAAAGATTTACACTAAGGACTCGAAGGACTGAAGCGACGTTTATTCTAGGATTTGAATTTTATAGATTAACATTCATGTTGTGATTTCTGCTTTTTATTGTTAACAAAACAGCCCCATTAAAAAATTTAGTATTGGCAACCTCACAAAAAATGTGGTTATTTGCAAGGTCTATAAAACTAAAACCAACATGCTTCCAAAATACAAAAGAGTGCTTCTTAAATTATCGGGAGAAGCTTTATTGGGTCAAAATACCAACGACCCTTTTGATCCTAAAGTAATTGAACAATATGCCTATGATATTAAAGATGTTACCAACTTGGGTGTTCAAGTGGCTATTGTAATTGGTGGTGGTAATATTTACAGAGGAATGAATGAAGCCGATAGTGGCATTGAAAGAGCTCATGGAGATTATATGGGTATGTTAGCCACAGTAATTAATGCTATGGCTATGCAGGCCATGCTTGAAAAAATTGGTGTGTACACTCGTTTACAAAGTGCCATTAATATGGAGCAAGTTGCCGAGCCCTACATTCGCCGTAAAGCTTTACGCCATTTAGAAAAAGGTAGAGTGGTAATTTTTGGTGCTGGTACTGGTAATCCTTATTTTACTACAGATACTGCTGGTAGCTTAAGAGCCATTGAAATGAAAGCCGATGTTATTTTAAAAGGAACTAGAGTAGATGGTATTTATACTGCCGACCCAGAAAAAGATCCAACAGCTACTCGTTTTGATAAATTGAGTTTTAACGATTGTATTTCTAAAAACTTGAAAGTAATGGACATGACCGCCTTTACTTTATGTATGGAAAACAAATTACCCATTATTGTTTTTGATATGAACAAACCTGGCAACTTATTAAACGTTGTTCAAGGATTAGATGTAGGAACTTTAGTGAGTGGGAGTTAAAAAATCGTGAATCGTGAGTGGTGAATGGTGAGTAGGGAATTGAAAGTGGATGCTTAATTTAAATGAAAATTATTTTGAACGATTGGCAGGTTTGCCAATCGTTTTTTATTATTATTGATGTATGAGTTTTGTTGATTTTTTAGTAGCAGACGAAAATGGCTTTACCAACGAATTGCTAGACGATTTTTTGGCAAAAGGCTATTATCGTATGCAACATAATTTATTTACTTGTAACGATACTCAAATAGAATACAATAGTTATAGTGTACCTGTTTTTTGGTTAAGAACACTGGTTAAAAAAATTAAACCCCATAAACTAAATCAGCCAATTGTTAGAAAATGTGCTGCTTTTACAGTTGAAATTAAAAAAGCTGCTATTACAACCGAAGTAGAAGCTTTGTATAGTTTATATAGAAACCATATTTCTTTTAGTGCAGCAGAAAGTTGTGAAGATTATTTGCATCAACGATTTTTACCCAATCCTTTTGACTCATACATGATTGAGGTAAGAGATACTACAACCTTAATTGCAGTTGGCTATTTTGATAAAGGCAAAAATGCCATTGCCGGCATTATTAATTTTTATCACCCACAATACCATAAGTTTAGTTTAGGTAAATTTTTAATGCTACAAAAAATAAATTATGCTTTACAGCACAACATGCAGTATTATTATACGGGCTACATAAGTACAGCCATTACAAAATTTGATTACAAAATTTTCCCCGATCAAGAAGCTATAGAAGTGTATTTACCTGCCGATAAAAAATGGATTAATTATACTTTAATAGATAATACTTTTTTAGAAGATTATTATTTTAATTGTTTATTGTAAGTTGGTTTGGAAAGTAAATTATAATTATATTGTTGGTGTTCTTCACCAACAAAGGCAGAAAATCTACAATTTAATTTGGTGGTTATTTTGAAATTTAATTTCAATGAATTAGTTTTTCATTTCTTTGGAAATTCTAAAACTAATGGTTTCATGATTGATGAATCTATTATTTGTTTTATTGTTTCTATAACCTCAGTAAGTTGGTATCCTTCATTAACAATTAAGAAAAAACATTTATGTTTTAAACATTTCTCCTTTTTAATTCGGTCACGTTCTTTTGTTTTTTGAAATGACTCATCGCCTCCAAAATATTCAATTGGTTGATAGTGTTGGGATCCCATATACTCTATCCCGATATTTAAATCCTCTATATAAATATCTAAGTGTTGTCTATCTAGCCATTTTGGGCGTCCATGATGAATGACATTGTAATTTGAAAACTCATTTTTTAAATTGTAATATAATTCTGTTTCTGATATCCAACCTTCTCCTATTTTCGGTACACCTCGATTTTCTCTAAAATCGTTTTCGGACTCTCTTAACTCTCTTTCATAATACGACATGACTTTATTTATTTCTTTTAGTTCAATTTCATCAATTGAAATAGAATTAAACTTGTCCCATTTTTTTACAAAATCTAGAAAACATTTAATTATTTCCGAATTTATTGATTTTAAAACTCTGTTGTAGAAATATAGTTTAATATCGTTGATATTATTTAATCCGTAAGAAGTTAGTGATGAATTAGAAATATTTTTCCATATGTATTCGGGATTAATTGAAGTATCTTTTATTCGATTTAGGAGGTAAAAATAATTAGGTAAATTAACTATATAGTCATTAGATTCATCTAATAATAGTTTCATCAAGTAATCATATTCCTCATTTCTTTCTACTATGTCAATAATCCATCGTGTAGTATAATGTCTTAAAACTGGGTAACAATCAGAGAGAATTTGGAAATATTTTTTTAAGATGAAATAATCTTCATCTTTTGTGTAAGTCTCACGTATTTCTAAAAGGAAAGTAAATAAATAATTGGACTCTCCTCTTACGTCAATATAATTACTATTGTAGAAAGAATATTTGAAATAATAATAAAATTCTTTAATTTCTTTAGAACAATAATCTACTTCACGGTGACTTGTAATATATTTAAACTCCCAATGTGGAATTTCAATTTCAGACTTCATTATAGTTCTTCTAATTATTGGAGTTGTCTTAATATGTTTAGAATCATTCCAATACTTTACTTTTCCACTAATATCTATGTGAGATAAATTAATAATTGATTTGTATTTTTTGGGTAGGTGAATATCTCCACCAACTTTTAATATCGAACTAAGGTTAGTGATATCTGTATCTCTTAATATTAGATTTTTACCAACGAAATTTAATTCACCTAATGATTTTAGTTTTGTATATCGAACTCTTAAATCACCATTTATATTTTTTATTTTATTTAATGAATTTAAATTTAACTGATGTTGAATATTCCAAATAGTAAAGTCGCCTTCGATTATTTCTAATTCTCCAAGGTCTTCAAATTCAGTATCTTCTAATGAGAAATTTCCCTTGATAATTCTGACGTTTTTGAGAGATTTAATATGGACACCTCTAATTCTTACAGAATGATTTATCACTCCTAATCTGTCAATTAGTTTATTTAACTCTTTCTCAGTATAGATTAATAAAGGGTCTGACATAATAATATTTCAGGAAATGATATATTTTATTACACATTTGTATCAAGTAAAACTATATATATAAATATAATAAATAGGTTTCATAATAAATTATTTACTTTTTTTCCACCCATGTTGGTCTTACGAATTTAATAATCCTGCTTCAAAATCTTCGCCAATGTTGTGTCTTTCGACCAACATTGATTTATTATTTCCTTCCAAGCAGTGTTTCCTAACATTCATTTTTTTTATGAAGCGTTTTCCATCATTTTCTCCAAATTGCTTTTATGAGTTGATTAGCAAAATGCATTCTAAACAAAATTTTATTGCTCCACAATTTCAAAATGCTTACTTACACTATTTCCCTCACCATCAACAACAGTCAACTGATGTTTACCAACCACAGGATTAATAGAGAGTTGATGAAACTTTTCTGTGGTGCCAATATATTCATTATCGATATGCCAAAATAATTTTGCTGTACTGTTTTTATGTGTTGCGGTAAAAACGGTATTGCCTTTTTGTCCACTTATTTCTTTGGGAATAAAAATTTTAGCTTCTTCTACGGGATAAATTATTTCTAACAGTTTTGCACCATCTGTCAAACAGCCTGGTTTATAAGCAGGCAACAATACATAGTCGGGATGCTTTTGTTTATAGTAATATTCTATAGTGGGTGGCAAAATAAAATACGATTCTTGTAGCATGTTACTGGGTTGCTCACAAGTTTCATTTACACGATACGTTTTGGTTACATCCACATTTACTTTTTTACAGTAAGGACAAACTGCTGCAATATTGTTTTTATTGTGCACCATTACATTTTCTGATGTAGCACAATCTAAAGAAGTTTTAAAACCACTTTTAGCACAAACTTTAATATAGTTAAAATTTTGTTTGGGTGCTTCAAACCAATTGCTGCTAGGTAATAACCTAAATATGTCAAATAAAATAGGAGCTGCTGTTTGTATGCCAGTTAAATTGGGTCTTCCTTCGCCTGTTGTATTGCCCACCCAAACCAATACACAATGTTTTGTTGTAAAACCAACCGCCCAACCATCTCTAAAACCAAAGCTAGTACCCGTTTTCCATGCAATGCGTTGAGCCGATGAAAATAAGTTCCATAAACCTTCTTCACCCGGTCGCATTACTTCATTCATTGCATTAAATGTATGGTACAATGCTATATTGTTAAATGGTGGGTTTGATTGATTGGTAATTGTTGTTTTTTTTGTTGACAATACACTTACGTCATCCTTCCGTTTGATGTAATTCAACTCTGCTCCACTATTTTTAAAATCAGCATTTTCATCATCATTTAAATACATTCTTACCATATTGGTATAAATTCCTGCTAACTCATAAGGTTTTACTTCGCAACCACCCAATATTAAACTCATACCATAATAATCTGCTGATTTATTTAACGTAGTTATGCCAACTTGCTTAAGCAAATTATATAATCGTTGATACTTGTATTGCTGCAACATTTTTACAGCAGGAATATTTAAACTTCGGGATAATGCTCTGTTTGCTGGCACTGCACCATCAAAACCTAAATCAAAGTTTTGTGGAGTGTAACCACCCATTTGTGTTGGAATATCTGCAATTAATTGTTTAGGCAACAATGAGCCTTCGCTCAATAATGCAGCATACAATATGGGCTTTAATGTACTGCCAGGGCTTCTTGCTGCATTCAATACATCTACATGGCTTTCTAAAGAAACATCTTTTGTATTATATACATTGCCCACATAAGCCAACACATTTCCTGTATTAATTTCAACCACTAAAGCGGCTGCATTTTTTATTTGATTACCTTTTAATTGCTCATGGTGTTGTTCTATAATTCTATTGATTTGTAATTGCAGGGTAGCGTCAACCGTTGTTTGAGCTGCAGTTGAGTTTGGTTTATTTTCTTGTTGTAATGTGTTGAAATCTCTTTTAAATCTATCTAACAAATGTGGGGCTAATTGTGGCAAAGCTTTTGGTTCGCCGGGTAGTGGTTCTAGTTTTGCTAATTCACAAGTAATGGCATCAATGGTTTTATTCAATAAAAGTTTATCGAGCAATGCATTTCTTTTACGCAATAAAATGGGGGTGTTTTTTCCAGGATGTACTAAGGATGGAGCATTGGGCAATACTGCCAATGCTGCCATTTCGCCCCAAGTTAATTGCTCTGCATTTCTACCAAAATAACGCCATGCTGCTGCATCTAAACCAACCACATTACTACCAAAGGGAGCATTACTAGCATACAATGCTAAAATGGTTTTTTTTCGATAACTACATTCTAATCGAATGGCTAAAATACTTTCAGATAATTTATTCCAAAAATTGCGTTGATTATTTTGTTTGTGTAAACGAATTACTTGCATGGTTAAAGTACTGCCCCCACTTACTGTTTTTTTATTGCCTAAGTTTTGTTTGATGGCTCTTGCAATTGCAATAGGATCTATACCGGGATGATAGAAAAATCGTTTGTCTTCAAAAGCTGTAATACAAGCTTCAAACTTTGATGGCATATTTTTATTAAAAGGAAATCGCCACTGACCGTCTGCTGCAATACTTGCATTGAGTAGTTGATTGTTTTTATCGGTAATTACAAAACTGGTGGGTGCTTTAAATAAAACATTGGGTAAACTAAACCAAAACCAAATGAATAAGCATAAACCTATTGCCCATTTTATTTTGCTCTTGGTTGAAAGATGATAAAAGTATTGAGCTATTTTTTGTAGATACTTCAATGTATAAAAGATGTGTTGTAAACCTACAGTTTTAACCATAAAGTTGAATAAGTGAAAAGGTAAATTTTTGAGAAACTCAATTCATACTGTTGGTTAATGACTATATTTTTTCAATCCCTTATTTTTGACATCTAATACAATGCTTTATGAGTAAACATGCTTTTGTTTTTCCTGGTCAAGGTTCACAGTTTAGTGGCATGGGGAAAAATTTATACGATACAAACCCTCTTGCAAAAGAATTATTTGAACAAGCCAATGAAATATTGGGTTTCAGCATTAGTGATATTATGTTCGCAGGAACAGATGAAGCATTAAAGCAAACCAATGTAACACAACCTGCTGTTTTTTTACATTCAGTAATTGCTTATAAAACATTGAATAATGCAACACCTAATATGGTTGCAGGACATTCGTTAGGAGAATTTTCTGCCTTAGTTGCCAACAATACTTTAAGCTTTGAAGATGCATTAAAGTTGGTCAGCATTAGAGCTAATGCCATGCAAAAAGCATGTGAAATAAATCCTAGTACAATGGCGGCTGTATTAGCTTTAGCCGATGATAAAGTAGAAGAAATTTGTGCCAACATTCAAGCTGAAACTGGAGAAGTTGTAGTGGCTGCAAATTACAATTGCCCTGGACAGTTGGTAATTAGTGGTTCTTTAAAAGGAATAGAAATTGCTTGCGAACAAATGAAAGCTGCTGGTGCTAAACGAGCATTGGTATTGCCTGTTGGTGGTGCTTTTCATAGTCCTTTAATGGCTGCTGCAAAAGAAGAATTGGCTGCTGCTATTGAAGCAACCACTTTTAATACACCTTCTTGTCCTGTATATCAAAATGTGGTAGCTGCTGCCGTGAGTGATGCAACATCTATACAACAAAATTTAATAGCACAGTTAACTGGTGCTGTTCGTTGGACTCAAAGTGTGCAAGCAATGGTGGCAGATGGTGCTACTCATTTTACAGAAGTAGGACCAGGAAAAGTGTTACAAGGTTTGGTGCAGAAAATTTATAAAGAAGCTGTGGTGGATGGGGTGATGTGAGAATATGATGATGTGATGATGAAGTAATTTGATAATGTTGGAGTGTGATGCTTGAATAATATTTTAAATAGTACTATTTTTTTTAACCCCGTCAACGGTTTTAAACCTTGACGGCGGTTGAAGAAATTTTAATAGAATGTCATCTTTTGAAATAAAGCTTACACAGTTATTGCACAGTTATACCATTCGCCATCAAAACTAGCATTGTATTTTTTATAGAAGTTAATAGCAGGTTCGTTCCACTGTAAAACTTGCCATACAATACCATTGAATTTTTTTTCTTTGGCTTCTTCGATTAGTTTATCAAATAATAATTTGCCAATTCCTTTTCCTCTTGCTTGTTCGGTAACCAAAAAATCTTCTAAATACATACGTTGACCTTTCCATGTACTGTAACGAATGTAGTAAAGAACAAATCCAACAATGGCCCCCTCATCTCCCACCAAGGGGGAATTTTGTGACGTTGCATTAATATGACTAATACTGTTTGGAGTTATCCCCTCTAAAGTCCCTCCTTTGGAGGGATTTAGGGAGGCTACAAAACCCCACCAAACCGGATTTTCACCAAAGCCACTTTCTTCAAAATGTTCTAATGTAACTGTTACTTCATTGGGTGCTTTTTCATATACTGCTAACTCACGAATGAGTTCTAATATTCTACTACAATCTTTGCGTTCGGCTTTTCTAATTGTTATTTCCATTCAAATTCATTTTGTAAAATTTGTAATACTTGATGGGCACATCCAAAACTTAATGTATAACCACTACCACCATGACCATAATTGTGAATGATGTTGCCTTCTTTTTCTAAACGAACAGTTTGCCTAAATGGTCGTACACCTGCCCAAGAACCAATGACTTTTTTATGTTGAATTGCAGGCAAAATATTTTCGGCTTTTGCTTGAATGATTTTTAAATCATTTTCATTTACACTATTTGAATCTACGCCTTCTTCATAAGTTCCACCAACAATCGTTGCATCTTTTCTAGGCACCATATAACTAGGTGTTTGATTATCTATAAAAATGTGTTGCATAAAACCGGGTTCATACAAAACCACTTGACCTCTAACAGCAACAAGTGTTGCATCGTTACACAATTGCTTTGCCCCCAATGCTGTGCAGTTAATTACAGCATCAAATTGTGTTGTAAGCTCTTGTAAATCTTCAATATTGTGTTGAATAAAATTGGTTTGCAATAATTGTAATTCTTGCATTAACCAAGGCAAAAAAATTTGTGTTTCAATTAATGGAACTTTTGCCAAATAAGCTTTTGCATATCCGTTCGGTAAATTTTTTTCTTCTACAATTGAATAAGAATTATCTGGCATATAATTCAACCAATTATCTTCATCTTGCACATTGGGTTTAACAGCTTTTATAATTTCTACCATACTTATGCCTGTAGCAATATTGGCACTTAATTGTTCAAAAAAATTGTAGCTAAACTTACACCAATCTTTTGCTCTTGCATCGTTACGAACATGGTAAGGAAACCAAAATGCTGCTGCTTTATTAGATACCAAATTGGGTGAAAACTCTTTTGCAAAAACAGTAACATGATAACCTGCATTTACCAATGTATAAGCAGTAGATAATCCACTAATTCCAGCACCAATAATAGCAATTTGTTGATTCATTGTTTATTGCATGGCTTGTTCTAAATCGTTTAAAATGTCATTTACATTTTCTATACCTACACTCATTCTTATTAAACCATCGGTTATACCAAATTTGATTCTTTCTTCTCTTGGTACACTGTAATGCGTCATGCTTGCAGGATGAGAAATTAAGGTATCAACTGTTCCTAAGCTTACAGCTCTAACACACATTTGCAATTTGTTGATGAATTGTTTACCTGACTCTAAACCTCCTTTTAATTCAAAACTCATTAATGCACCGGGATGTTTCATTTGTTTTGCACTAGTAGCAAAATCAGGATGAGTTTGTAAGCCTGTATAATTTACTTGTGCAACATGATTGTGTTGTGCTAAAAATTGTGCAACTTTCATAGCATTTTCGCAATGACGTTCCATTCGTACTTCTAAAGTTTTCATGCCGGTGCTTAATAAAAATGCATCAAAAGCATTGGCATTGCCACCCAATAAAGCCAACCATTTCCACACTTTGGTTTTCATGAGTTGAATATCTTTTCCAACCAACACTCCACCAATAGCTGTACCATGACCATTTAAAAATTTAGTAGTGCTATGAAAAACATAATCTACTCCATATTTAAATGGTTGTTGTAAATAAGGTGTAGCAAACGTATTATCTACGGTTACCAATAAATTGTGTTGCTTGGCAATATTGGTTACTGCTTCAATATCTACACATTGAATAGTTGGATTAGCAGGTGTTTCTATATGCACTATTTTAATGCTTGGATGTTTTTTAATTAAATCTTCCACCACATTCAAATCTCTCAAATCGCCAATGATGGTTTGTACGCCAGCTTGTCCTAATACTTTATGCATTAACTCATAAGTTCCACCATATAATGAATAGTGCGATAAAACAGCATCGCCACTTTGTAAATTACTTAAAAACATAGTTGCCATTGCTGCTTGTCCGCTTGCATGTAACAATGCTTTTAGCTGCAACGGAGTTCCGTCAGGATTTTGAATGCCAAATGCTTCTAATGCTGCAATGGTTTCTTCGGCAGCTTTAAAAGTGGGGTTTCCCCAACGAGAATAAATTTGTTCTTTATCTAAACTTTCAAAGCGTTCCATACCTTGTTCGGCAGTATCAAACACAAATGTGGAAGTTGCATAAATAGGCGTTAAATGTGCATACGATTCGTTATTGCTTGCTGCTGTATGCATGGCTATAGAACTAATACCAGATAATGGAAATTTATTTGACACGTTGTTTGTTTTTGAATGATGTTGAATAAAATAACAAAGGACACAAAGTAATAATTATTCATTACTTCATGTCCTTTTGTTCAGTATAAATATTTCAATAAGAAATAAATTATTTGATATTGTATTTATACTTATACTTTTCGTACAGTTGTTTTTGTTTATTGTCTAAACTAACTGCTCTACCTTGTATAAAAGCATGTGTAACATTACTCGATTTCATATCTAAAATATCGCCATCGCTAATAATAATGTTGGCATCTTTTCCTTTTTCTAAGCTGCCCGTTTTATCATCAATACCTAAAATTTTTGCAGCATTTAAAGTAATAGATTGTAATGCTTGTTCTTTGGTTAAACCATAAGCAGCGGCTGTGCCAGCATTAAACATTAAGTTTCTACCTTTTGTATTGGCATCCACATCGCCAATGGCAAATAACACACCTGCTTGTTGTAACAAGAAAGGTGTTTTATAAGGTTGATCTACATCATCATCTTGTGTTACAGGTAAGCTGTGCATTTCATCTAAAATAACTGCCACATTATTTTCTTTTAAATAATCGGTAATCATCCAACTATCGGCACCACCAATTACCACTGTTTTAAAACCAAATTCTTTGGCAAAAGAAACACCAACTTGAATTTCTTTTACTGTTTGAGCATGTACATAAAAATTTTGTTTTTGCTCGAACAAAGGTTTCACGGCTTCAAATTTTAAATTGGTGTGTTCATGTTTGTCTTCATTGAAATAAGCTTTAGCCTGATGAAAGAAAACACGAACGTTTTCAATTCTATCCATGGCTGCTTTTATAGGGTCGGTTGGTGCACCTCCAAACTGAGCTAAAAACGCAGCTCTACCACCTCTTGCACCAGATAAATTGGGAATACGAAAGTGCATGCCACCATCGATTTTATAAGCTGCATCTTCCCAATTCCAAGCATCTAATTGCATAACCGATGATGTACCACTTATTATACCACCTTGTGGGATAATATTGGCCATTAAAATACCATTGGCTCTCATGGTACCAATTATTTTACTATCGGCATTATAAGCAATTACCGAACGAACATTGCTGTTAATTTCGCCCAATTCTCTTTCATCAATGGTTGAACGAGTACTATTAATTTCATTTAAGCCAACATTCGATTGTGGGGTAATTAATCCTGGATAAATATGTTTGCCTTTACAATCAATTACTTGAGCATCGGCAATATTGGTTGTTGATGGCTTTACGTCAACTATTTTTCCTTTAGAAAAAAGCACCATACCATTTTCAATAATTTCTCCATTACCAATATGCACTGTTGCATTAATTAATGCAATGGTTTTTTGTTGAGCTTTGGCAGGATAAACGGTTTCTTGTGCATTGCTTTTGAATAAAAGCAAACACGTTATTAATGTGAGTATTTGTTTCATAATAATTTTTTTTAACTGTGTTTAAAGTTGAATGTTTAAGGTTCTTTTTTAGAATCTTCATTTATAGAAAAATCCTTAAACCCTCTACCCTAAACCTTCAACCTTGGTTCTAATAATCATCTCTCTCTAAAACACTGTGTTTATGTTTATGGTCTATTTCACATTCGTTGATTTCGTCTAGTCTTGGTCTAGCTCTCATCATGCCTGCTGCACCACCTGGTCCTCTTTTTTCTTGCAATAATTTTTGTATCAATCTTGCTTTTTCGGCAGCCATTTGTTTACGCAATTCAGCATCTTTTTCTCTGTCGAAATAAATTGTACCATCTACAATAGTATACATTGCTTTTGCATAAATGCTCAATGGATGATCGCTCCACAAAACCACATCGGCATCTTTGCCCACTTTTATGCTGCCCACTCTATCGGCAACATGTAACATAATTGCAGGATTGAGCGTAGCCATTTTCAATGCTTCTTCTTCACTGGTACCACCATATTTTACACTTTTAGCAGCTTCTTGATTTAAACGACGAGCCATCTCGGCATCATCGCTATTAATTGCAACTGTTACACCTACTTTTTGCATAATCGCAGGGTTGTATGCTATGGCATCTTGTACTTCCATTTTATAAGCCCACCAATCACTAAAGGTTGAAGCATAAGCCCCATGTTCTTTCATTTTATCGGCTACTTTATACCCTTCTAAAATGTGGGTGAATGTGTTGAGTTTAAAGTTGAATTTTTCTGCCACTTTCATCATCATTGCAATTTCACTTTGTATATATGAATGGCAAGTGATGAACCTTTTCTTGTTCAATATTTCACTTAAGGTTTCTAATTCTAAATCTTTTCTTTTATCTACGCCCATTTTTTGATAATCCAATGCACGTTGAAATGCATCCATATAAGTTTGTTCAACACCCATACGAGAATCTGGGAAACGATTGTTATTGGTAGAAGATGAACGTTTTACATTTTCGCCCAAAGCAAACTTGATGAAGCCATCCCAATTGGCAAATTTCATTTCTTCTGGACCAACACCCCAACGTAATTTGAGCAATTGTGTTTGTCCGCCAATAGGATTACAACTGCCATGTAAAATATGAGATGAAGTAACGCCACCACTTAGCTGACGATAAATATTAACATCTTCAGGATTAATTACATCGGCTACTCTAACTTCGGCAGTTACCGATTGTGTACATTCATTAATGCCACCTGTTGCAGCAATATGACTATGTTCATCAATAATTCCAGCAGTTAAATGTTTGCCAGTTCCATCAATAATTTTAGTGCCTCCTTTTAATCCATTTCCAATAGCACTAATTTTTCCGTTCTTTAATAATACGTCTGTATTTTCAATTTTACCATTTTTTTCGTTGGTCCAAACGGTAACATTTTTAATTAAAATTTCTTCTTGTTTGGGTGCTTGTTTCCAACCATACCCATTGAAAGGATAAACTACATCTGCAATGGTTGATGGTGTATTTCTTCTTGCACCAGCAAAACCAGCTCCTCCTTGTCTTTTAGTAGTATCAGCAGTTTCAGTTGGTAAGTCACTTTTAAAATTCATTTTCCAAGTAACTACATCTCCATTGGCTAAATAACCATTTCCATTCCAATTTGGTCTACCTAATACGCCACTTAAATTATTTTGTTTACCCATTTCAGCACGGCTAGTCCAACTAATTTTAACCAACTTTTCGTTAATGGTTAAAGTAGCATTTGTTGCGGTTGAATCGGTTGGTGCTTTTATAGAAAGGGTTGGTTTTTCTACACTCCCTTTTATAGTGGCTTCATAAGTTTTAGTAGTACCTTTTGTATTGATAGAAAAAGTGTACACACCTCTATAATCGTTCCAGCCTTCTTCTTTCACTACATATTTTTGTCCTTGCACCCAGTTTTGAAAAATGGTGGTTGAATCTTTAAAAATATTGTTGTTGGTAATGAAAAAGTTGGCGGCTTTGCCTGCATCTAAACTTCCAACTTTATCATACACATTAATGAGTGTAGCAGGAATTTTAGTTAAAGCATCCATGGCTGTTTTTTCACTCAACCCATTTTGAATGGCTTTTCTTAAGTTGGTTAAGAAATCATTTGCAGAAGCTAATCCTGCTGCTGTTAAAGCAAAATTAATTCCTGCTTTTTCAATCATAGCTGGTTGAGACGGAGCCATTTCCCAATGTTTCATATCGCCAAGTGCTACAATTCTTGCATCGTTGGGATCTTCTACATCCATTGGTGCAGGATAATTTAAAGGAAGAATTACTGAGGCTTTGGTTGCTTTTAATTCTTCTATTCTTTGGTACAAATCGTTCGTTCCTTTTAAAATAAAATTCACTCCAAATTCTTTGGCAATTTTATCAGCACGAAGTGCATTGTATTTGTCGT
Organism: Asaia bogorensis; assembly: GCA_943371535.1. Lineage (GTDB taxonomy): Bacteria > Bacteroidota > Bacteroidia > Chitinophagales > Chitinophagaceae > UBA1930. The sequence continues at coordinate 32,787 of CALRVE020000006.1, forward strand.
TACCAATATCAAATATTTGAGGAAGGTTTTGATTGTCTAACCAAGCTTGCAAACTAATATTCGTTCCTTCTGTTGCAGGTTTGTTTTTATACCATTGTGCATCTAAATAAGTTTGACGAATTAAGGCTATACAACCCATTAAACTTCCTGGATAATCTTGCGTACTAGTGCCTTTATTAAAAGAATAAAATGCTGCAACTTTTTCTTTCAGCATTTCAAAGTTTTCTTTTTGATTGCCTAGTGTAACTAAAGTTCCTGTACCTCTTGCAATACCATCTTGGTTATTGGCAACCACTGTTCCAAAACCTGCATTACGCAATTCTCTAGCTTTAGTTTCATTGATTTGAAAGTTTTGATAGGCATTTACTTCGGCTTTGATGGCTTGGTTCCAACCATAAGCACCTTTGGTATTGCTTACAAATTGTTGAGGACCGCCAAAACCTCTGCCACCAACTGTTAAGGTTGTTGTAGAAGCAACTCCATAATCGCTATACAAATCGATAAAAGAAGGATAAATAAATTTGCCATTACAATCAATTACCACCGCTTCTTTAGGAACTGGAATGTTGATGCCTATAATTTTTCCTTGTTTAATTACTAGTGAGGCATTTTGTAAAGTAGTTTGTGCATCTTTTACAATAGTGGCATTGGTAAAAGCAAAAATGCCTAAGCGTTCATCGGCAGTACCATTAATAGGAAAAGTTTCTTGTGCTTGTAATAGCAATACAAGAAACATTGCCGAAAGCAAGAGTTTCAGTTTTCTCATCATGTTTGTTTTGGTTTTTATTCTGCTATAAAACTAATCAAATACAGTTAAGGTTGTAACCGTTCATCAAATTTTCGGTGAAAGTGTAAGGTTATAGGGTGTTGAGCGTAAATACGATAATTGTTTCACAAGAAGAAATATTTCACGCTAAGAAACAAAGGATACAAAGCTCACTAAGTTTTATTCTCTCTGTTCAACTCCATTATTCTCTTTCTCTGTGGCGAAAAACGCAATTCCGTCATTCATAAAACTTCCGTTCTGTTCAACTGTTACCTTTACAAAAACAAATTTTTTATGAGCAACTTGGTGAAAGAATTTAACGACTACCGTGAAAAAATGAATGAAGTAATTCTAAGTAAAAATAACTTAGTCATGAAACGCCTTTGGAACTTAGATACCAATACCTACGATGAGGGTGCAATAGATAAGAAAACCAAAGAAATGTTGGGCTTGGTTGCAAGCATGGTATTACGTTGCGATGATTGTATTAAATATCATTTAGGCAAATCGTATGAATTGGGCGTTACCACAGAACAGATGTACGAAATTTTTGCAGTAGCCAATATTGTTGGAGGAACCATTGTAATTCCTCATACACGTAGAGCTGCTGAGTACTGGGAGGAGTTACAATCTCAATAATTGTAAATTGAGCATTGTTCGTTGAGCATTGAGCGTTAAAACAAATGTTCAATAATCAATTTTCAACTTTCAATGTTCAATTAAAATGCAATTGAATGTTGAAACAAAAATTACTCATCAATTTATATTGTACATTTTTGTATTTTCATGTATAAATTTTATATATGGAAAACAAAAAATTCGATTTGGAAGATCGATTTGTAGATTTTACATGTAAAATGATTGATGTAGTTGAAGCTTTGCCAAATACAAGAACAGGAAATTATATTGCAGGTCAGTTAATTAGGTCTTGCCATTCTCCAACTTTTAATTATGGTGAAGTACAAGCTGCCGAGAGTAGGAATGATTTTATTCACAAAATGGGCATTGTACTCAAAGAATTAAAGGAATGTAGAATTGCTTTAAAAGTGATTATTAAAAAGCAGCTAATTAAGCCTATCAATAGCCTAGATGAAATATTCAAAGAAACACAAGAACTAATTGCTATCATAGCGAAAGGCTTAGAAACGGCTAGAAAAAACAAATCGACTCCAATCAAATAATTGAATATTGAACACTGTTCGTTGAGCATTGAGCGTTAAAATAAATGTTCAATAATCAATATTCAACCTTTTTGGTAACGTTTTCGCAGTCAATTGTTCAAGTTATGCATTACATCTTTACATTTACGTAATTAAATTGTTTGTCATGAGCACTACAGTTGCAACCCCAACCCTTACAGCTAAAGATTTTGCCACCGATCAAGAAGTTCGTTGGTGCCCTGGATGTGGCGATTACTCCATTTTGGCACAAGTACAAAAAATTATGCCCGGCATTGGTGTACCCAAAGAAAATATTGTGATCATTAGTGGTATTGGCTGTTCTTCTCGTTTTCCATACTACATGAATACCTATGGTATGCACTCTATTCATGGTAGAGCAACTGCTGTTGCAAGTGGATTAAAAGCAAGCCGTCCAGAACTGAGTGTTTGGATTGTGAGTGGTGATGGCGATAGTATGAGTATTGGTGGTAATCATACCATTCATTTATTGAGAAGAAATTTTGACGTAAACTTATTGGTATTTAACAACCAAATTTATGGTTTAACCAAAGGACAATATTCTCCTACTTCCGAGATCAATAAAGTAACAAAAAGTACACCTGTTGGTAGTATAGATCATCCATTTAACCCAGCAGCATTAGCAATGGGTGCCGATGCTACTTTTATTGCCAGAAGTATGGATAGAGATCCTAAACATTTACAATCTGTGCTTACCCGTAGTCATCAACACAAAGGAGCATCTTTTGTAGAAATTTATCAAAACTGCAACATCTTTAACGATGGAGCTTTTGAAGTATTTACCGAAAAAAGTACCAAGGCCGATAATGTATTATTCTTAGAACAAGGCAAACCACTAGTATTTGGTGCAACCAACAATAAAGGCATTAAGTTAGATGGATTGAAACCAGTAATTGTAGATTTAGAAGAAGGTGCAAGCACCGATGATTTATGGATACATGACGAAAAGGATTTTTATAAAGCTCAGATATTGATTAGAATGTTTGATGATCCAAGAGTTGAAGGACATTTCCCTCGTCCGTTTGGAGTTTTTTACGAAACAGAAAGAGCTTGTTACGAAGACGTTTTGGCTATGCAAATTGATGAAGCCATTGCTACCAAAGGAAAAGGCAATTTAGATAAATTATTAAGAGGCAGAGAAGTTTGGGAAATTGCTGAATAATCATTTTCAAGAAAAGTATTTACATAAAAACGGCGATGAAAAATTTCATCGCCGTTTTTCTTTTTAATATTCTACAACTCTTTCATTTCCGTAGGCAGAATAATTTTTACTTTCTTAAAATCAATATCTGTTGCATTGGTGTTCATGTATCCTTCTTTTGCAGTAATGGTAATATTGTTAAAGAAAATTTTGCTCACCGGCATTTCGGGTAAACCAGTAATTACAATAGCCGTTTTAGCATTTAAACAAGCCACATTACTAATATAAAAATTTCTAAACACAGGTGTTTTATCTCTTAGTGATGTAACTACCTCATCTTTGGTTTTACCCACAACCACATCTTCATAATAGGTATCAAAATTGATGGCCTCGTGAACAATATCTTTCATGTAAATATTACTGATATAAATATTTCTTACATAACCACCACGACCAGCATTGCTTTTCACTCTAATGCCAATATCGGTACCAATAAAATTACAATCGGTTACAAAAATATTTTTCATACCACCATCGGTATTGCTACCAATTACAAAACCACCATGACCTTTATACACGGTACAACCTGCAATTAAAATATTTTCTAAAGCAGCTTCTTCTGTTTCGCCACCTTTACCACCACTGCTTTTCATGCAAATGCCATCATCACCTGCACTTACAGTACATTTATAAATCACCACATTTTTACAAGCACTAATATCTACCGCATCGCCATTTTGAGCCCACCATTCATTAAAAAAATGAGCATTTCGTAAGGTTATATTGGTGCATCGGGTGGGATAAAAAATAAATTTGGGTGAATTACGAATTGTAACGCCTTCTACTAAAATATTGGTGCACTTGTTCAATGCCACCATATGTGGACGAAGAAAATCTCTTGCAGGTAAAAAATCATCATCGACAGGGTTTGAATTTTGTGCTTTCAATTGCTTTACAAAATCTTCTCCATCCATTGCAGCTTTAGAGGGCCACCAAATTTTTCCATCTTTACTTACAACACCAGTTTTAGTAATTTCTTTCCATTGTTTTTCGGTGGCTTTTTCTTTTTTTAAAGGTCGCCAACTATCGCCAGCACCATCAATTATTCCATTACCAGTAATAGCAATATTGGTAGCTTCATTTGCGGTAAGTGGAGAAATTGCAAGCCCCTTTACCATTTTGTATAAAGTTCTATCATTACTAAACTGAACAATAGCCCCATGTTCAACCACTAAGTTTACATTACTTTTAAGTTCTATGGGACCAGTTAGCCACAAGCCTGCTGGTACAATTACTTTGCCACCACCTGCTTTAGTACAAGCATTGATTGATTGAGTAAAAGCGTTTGTATTTAAGGTTTGACCATCATTTATAGCACCATAGTTTATAATGTTAAAACTACTATCGTTAAAGGTGGGTACTTTAACAATTGGCATTTTAAAAGGTGCAATATTGTAATAATAGTCTAGGTTTCTTTCTTGTGCGGTAGCATTCAATATCAATAAAAGGCAAGTAAGTAGCTGAAATATTTTTTTCATATGGTTGGTTGATAAAGCTGTTTAGCCAAATGTATGCCATACCCCAAACAGGGCTTGGTTAACTTACGTAAACGATTGCAGTGTCCTAGCATTATTGAACACTGAAGTTGTACAGACTTTTATTGATAAGTAAATAATACTTCCAAAAGAAAAAAATGTCAGGTTGAGTAAACAATTTCTGCTTCGCATAAAAGTACTTTGAACCTACCTGATGGCAGAGAGGAATAAAATAATTAGCCACGGATGCACGGATTAGCACGGAATTTATAATAATTAATATCAACGAATCCGTGACTTTCCGTGCATCCGTGGCTATTAAAAAAATTATTTGTTTACAAATGGTTTTCAATATCTATAATTCGCAGCCGATAGCTATAGGCTCAACCTGACCAATCCATTATTTGCTATTGTTTTTATTATCAAAGTAGAAAAAGTCTTAGCCAATTTTCATATGAATACTAACCAATACTGTAATAATACTATAACCACTAAGGATCTAAGGTCACTAAGAAGGGAAAACTTCGTTTTTCCTTTGTGTTCTTTGTGCCTTTCTGGTCAAATTAAAAATCATTTGTTTACAAATGGTTTTCAATGATATAATTAACATGTCATTGGCAGCCGATAGCTATAGGCTCAAGCTGACAGCTTAAGCAAATAAGCACCAGGATATACCAAAAGTCTAAATAACTTCAGATATATTTTTAGACAACAGTTGATGTTTTAATGATTCAATTCAAAACATCATTTACAGCTATCTACATTTTTCAACTAATTTTGCTTGTATATGATGCAAATTGAAGTCACCCCTATTAAAGTTGCAGTAGATGCTATTGTTTTTGGATATTCTAAATACGATGGTGTATCTGTATTACTCATTCAACGTAAATACTTACCGTTAAAAAGTGCTTGGGCATTACCCGGTGGATTTGTGTTAGAAAACGAATCTTTAGAAACGGCTATTAAACGAGAGTTGTTTGAAGAAACGGGCATTAAATTAAATTACTTAGAGCAATTGTACACGTTTGGTGAGCCCAATAGAGATCCAAGAGAACGTATTGTAGCAGTTGCTTATTTTGGATTGGTAAAAACCAGTTTATACCAAGAGTTAAAAGCCAGTACCGATGCCGAAAATGCACAATGGTTTAGTATCAAGAAAATACCACAATTGGCATTTGATCATAAACAAATTATTCAAGTGGCTATAGAACGTTTGAGAGCTAAAATTCGTTATCAGCCAATTGGTTTTGAATTGTTGGATAAAAAATTTCCTTTCTCCGATTTAGAAAAATTATATACTGCATTACTCGATAAAGAAATCAATCGTAGGAACTTTAGTAAAAAAATATTGTCGTTCGATTTTTTAGAAGAAACAGGTGAACTCTCCAAATCTGAAGGCAAAGGCCGACCAAGTAAAATGTATCAGTTCAATCAAAAACGCTATAAAGAGTTACTGAAAGAAGGCTTTCATTTTGAAATTTAATGAATTGATTTTTTTAAATAATCTGTTAATACAAAGCTGCTGTTAAAGCAGCTTTTTTTATTGCAAGCTGAAATTAGTTTTTGCACTCACCAAGGCAGAAAACCTGTCTCACAATAAACGGGTATAAAATAATAGCCACGGATGCACGGATTAGCACGGAATTTATAATCATTAATATCAACGGATCCATGACTTTCCGTGCTTCAATGGCTATTCAAAAATTTATTTTGCTTCTTTTTGAAGCAAAATTTGGAAGTTTCGTTTTGGTTTTTTATATTTGCTTCAAATTAAAGCAAAATGGAAAAATTACAATTAACCACACTCTATTATTTGGTAGATCAAAAAGAGTTGAACCAAATTGTTGAATCGAATTACAAAAAGATTCCTCCAAGAGCTAATGAACAAAACATGTTTTATCCATTGCTCAATCAAGCGTATGCCGAACAAATTGCACACGATTGGAACAACAACGGATTTTATGCAACCTATGCTGTACATGTAATTGCAGTTGATATGCTTACTGCTTACTTAGAGCAATTTCCAATACAACAAGTGGGCAATGAAATGGAAAAAGAATTATGGATTCTTTCTACCGAACTAGAAAGATTCAATGCTCAAATAATGGGCAGAATAAAATTGGTAAAATCATTTTTTGGTGAACGCTCAATAAAAATTGCCGTATGAATTATTCTAATGCATGGTTAATACAACAAATTATTACAGGTGAAACGCCTAGCTACACTTGCTTTTTAAGTGATAGATGTATGCAAAATGCCGATTGGGATACCAACTGTTTGAACGAAAATTATTATGCTCCGTTTAAAGTAGAAGGTATTGTTTACAACACCGTTCAACATTGGTTAATGGCTCAAAAAGCAGCTTTGTTTTATGATGCTATTACTATGGAAAAAATTATTGCTTGCAAAACTGCTGCACATGCAAAACTATTAGGCTCTCAAATTAAACAGGTTGATGAAGATGTATGGCTAGCCAATGCTTATGCACTGGTAGTTAAAGGTAATGTTCACAAGTTTGCCCAGCATGGTACACTCAAACAAAAACTCATCCACTCAAAGAATTCAATTATTGTGGCTATTACACCTAACGATTGTTTATGGGGCAATGGAATGAACCATCAACCCAATCAACCCTTTAATCCAATGAAATGGAAGGGAGCCAATTTATTATGGTATGCATTAATGGATGTGAGAGATATTTTATTGGCCGAAAAAGAATGGGTACATCATCTGAGTACCAATAAAGTGAGTCAATTTTTGTCAATTGCACAATAGGTTTTTGGGGGAAATCCTATAGCAATTGAAAAAGCCCGATGGTTTTCCATTGGGCTTTATTGTATGGGTAAAGGTTACAATAGGGTTTGCTTATCGGGTTTGTGATTCTTTTAAAATTGGTTTGAATTAAGATTTGTGCTTTTATGAACTTTTACTACTGTGCTGTTTTTTAAGATTAGTGAGGAAATTAACTAAGGCTGAAGTTCTGCAAATAAACCTAATATTTCTTTACTTAAAAAGGATAGTCATATTTGTTTATAAACGCCTTGAAGTTCATGTCGTTAGTTATGGATAAAAGTTAAATGTAGCTAGTTTTGTGTTTTGTATGTGCTTTTGTATATACATTTGTGATGCGATTTTACATTCATCACAATGCCCACTGGGGCAGGTTATCAGTACTGATACGGGGATTGTAAGATTGCTTTTTTATTTTAAATATACCCATCTCTCTTAAACTCCGCTGCTTTTTCTAAAGAAAATTTGTTCTGTTGAGTATAATAATTTGATTCCCCTTTTACCTTGTATTTAGTAAAATCATAAAGGTCTAAAATAAGGCTGTACTTATCTTCTAAAGCATTATAAAAACGTTTCTGTTTTTCTCCTTGTAAAATGTACCTCTGCAAAGCCCAAAGCATATAATCTACAATACTCAGTTCTGGTGTGTCTTTGCTTAGTACTATTTCGCAATTATAATTTACAGCAATAGGTGTTTTACGTTTTTCACTATCCTTTTTTAAGGCATCTTCTATTGATGTCTTGAGTTTAGTTTGTGTGTTTTTATCTCTTGCTGAAAGGAACACTTGATAAAAAGTATCATCTTTAGTTAGTCTCCCTTTTAGTAAGTGGTGTACCATATCGAAATAAAACTCGGATTCGTTGCTATTGTGTTTTGTAGCAAATAGATTGAGGCGTTTTCTACCAATAACACAGTAAAATTTGAAGCCTTCTAATTTACGCAGAAACTCCACAAACTTTAATTGTATTTCTAGATTATCATAACTGGCGTGTAAATACCACTGTGGTGTTTTAGTGATACAAGGAAGATCTTTATATAAGGGGTCGGTTTTTATTTCTTGCATAAAGTTTAATCCAGCTTGGCGTATTGTTTTTTTATCTTCAATTTTTATTAGCCCTATTAACAGCAGTGGTTTGAAGCCTTCTGTACCAACAATAGATTTTTTACCTTTTGAATAAAATGCAGGATCTCCACTTTCATCAATAAAAAGGTAGGTTTTAGTGATATGTTTTGTCTCTGTCATTGGTATCAATTGCAAGATTAAAGACAAAGTTAGGAAATGTAGGAAAAAACGCTAAAAATTTTAGCTTTAACAATCAACACATTAGAATAGATAAAGCTGAAGCAATTGCAGAATTGTAAGAAATTTTATTACACTTGTTCATCTTGTAATTACTTATTCGTTTGCATACAAATACTTAGTTATAGGATTAATATAATTATTAATTATAATGGTTATCTATGAAATTTTAAGACAAAATTTATGAAGACACGAATGTTTACTAGTTTACTGTTTTACTAGTGACTGTTAACAATAACCTAGACAGAGAAACCCTCATTCGTTTTGCAATCATTTAAGATAATTTAAATTGTTCGGGCAAGTGGTGTGTGGTTTTTTTAAGCTCTTTAATAAAACGTTTTTCTCCTAATGCATTTAACTCATACAATTTTCCATTCTCTTCTATTAATTGTGGTATGTTGGTTTTTTTAGCATCCTCACTTGCTTTTGCAGTAGCAGCAAAAGCTGCACCCAATAAAGCCCCTGTTGCAGCCCCAAGAACTCCTCCTGTTACCAAGGTTTCAATATTATTTTCTGCGATACTCATAATTTAAATTTAAGTCTTTTACTTTTATTCAATATATACAATAGCACCATTTTATCACTCATTACAGAAACGCACAATTGATTTTTTGGGGGAAATCCTATAGCAATTGAAAAAGCCCAAGGAGTTTCCATTGGGCTCTGTGTTGTAAACAAAAGAATACTGAATTACATTAAGGTTTTGCTATACGTATTACTTTAGAAAAATTAATGTATTGATATTTACCCAATAGGGTACGATTGAGCATGAGCTTATAATTGCCATCCTTATAATTTGCTGAGGTTGTTAATACTTCTTTTTTCATTCTAAGTTTCTTCGTCGTTTTTTGTTCAACCAATAACTCATGTAACACCCTTCCTGAAATAGTGGTAGGTGCTGGTAATTGATGTAAGTGAAGTATAGTAGGCACAATATCTACATTAGAAGTGGGTAACTCACTTTCAAAAGAAGTTTTAAAAGATGGGCCAGCTGCTAAAAGTGCAATATGTACTTCGTATGGGCTTAGGCTTCCATGGCCGGCTACCCCTTTTGAATAACTTGTTCCAGCATAACCTGCAGTGTTTTTTTCGTCGCTCCAATTTACATCTACCAAAATATCGGCTGTTCTTTCTGCATGATTCCAATGAATACTTTCAAAAGATAACGTGCCTGCAATATGCCCTTGTGTATTTCCTTTCTTTGCCGATTGGGTAAATATTGCACCAACCCATTCTTCTGCTTGTAATGCAGTTACTATTTGTTGAATAATTGCTTTATCGTGATTTTGTACATAAATAGCTCCTCCTGCAACTACAATATCTTCAGATTCTTTACCTTTTTTAAATCCTTTTTCCATTAAAAATTCAACCAGCCCTTGTTTACCAACATGTGTAACAAAACCATGATCGGTGGAAACAATAATATTAAAATTGTTGAGTAAGTTTTTTTGTTCTAAATCTTTCAGTATTCTTCCAAATTGTGCATCTACCGATTGAATAGATGCTATTGCTGTTGGCGAACCAATGCCATCGGCATGGGCTGTTCCATCTGGATCTGAAAACCAAATGGCACTTATCAACGGACCATCTAATTTTAATCCATACAACATTAAAGCATCTGTAATCCAAGCATGACGAGCATGATTGGGTTTACTTTGTGGAGGAATTTTGCCTACTTCGGCAATTACTTTTTCTTTAATGCTTTCGGGCAAAATCATTGATGGATTGATGACTGCACCACTTACAGTATGATTTTGCATTAATGCTTGCCCTGTAGTGCCAGAACTAAACACCATCATTTCTTTTCCATGTTGTTTCAATACTTCACCCAAAGAAACAGCAGTAATTAAATTGCCGTTGAGTGCTTTATTAATGGTATGCAACTCTTCGGCATTACCTGTATTTAAACTCTTAGTTATACTTACTTGTGGAAAGTATACACTATTGCCCATTAAACCATGTTTACTAGGATAAGCACCTGTTGCATACGATGTTGCATTAACCCTTGTTACTGTTGGAAAAACACTATGATGTGCTTTACCAAAACTCGATTTTTTACTAAACGCATACAAATTAGGCATTCCATCGGCTGTGATATAATCGGGTCTCAATCCATCAAAAAATACAATTAATGTTCTTATACTATCTGTGGTGTTTTTTTGTGCGTTGATGGTTATTGCAACCACCAAACAAAAGAATAAGCTGATATTTTTTTTCATGTTGTGTTGATTGTTTATTTATCCCACCAAACTTTTGAATCACTATTATCGCCACCCATTGCTGCTTGTGCTGCTGCTAAATTTTTAGGATTGAGCGATTGTAAATACGTTGGATAAGGCACACGAAAAGGAAATTTATTTTCTGCCGGAATACCTGTACCTCTTGGTAAAATAGGATAACCTGTTCTTCTTTTTTCAAACCAAGCTTGATAGTCTACAAAAAAGTACGCATAATATTTTTGTAATAGAATACGCTCTAATTGTAACTCGGTTGAAGCAGTTTCATCGTACACAACACCCGGTTGATTTAAATAACCAGCAGGCATGGTAACAGCCCATTGCGTCATGGATGCTGTAATACCTGCTTCATAATGTTGTTTAGCTGTTTTACCAGTATTGAATCCTTTTAAAGCAAGTTCTGCTTTTATAAATTCCACTTCGGCAAAGGTCATCATTACGCCAAGGCTTGGCAATGTTCTCATAACATCATTATAGCTAGAGTTTGCACCTACCTGATATTCTGTTGTTGTAGGATATCCACTTTCAATGCCACGATACACATTTACACCACCAACAGAAATTGTACGAGCCCAAACCGTACGACGAGGATCGTTATCTGCATTCATTTTGTCAAGAAAGAACTTGGTAAAATAAGTTCCATCTCTCCACTCTAATTGTCTTGCATTGTAGTAGGGATTGAAATAAGGAAAAGTACCCGGAAAACGAAAAATGGCTTCATCGGCATTGGTAGTAAATACTGGAAATTGAGTAGGATTAGCTAGTATGGCATTAATTTGTTGGTTAATATTTAATTCGTCTTCTTTTTTAGATAAACGCAACAATAAACGCAGCTTTAAAGAATTGGCAAATCTTTTCCATCTAATAATTCCAGCATTGCTACCACCACTTACTGTGTTGGCATTGTATAACATATCGCCACCAAAAGTTAATGCTTTGGTTGAATTTAAAATGGCATTGGCGGTGTCTAAGTTTTTTAATAATTGAACATAAATATCTTTTTGCTTGTCGAATGCTGGTTGAAAGACACCTTCAGTTGCTTTACTAGCTTGCGAAAAAGGAACATCGCCATACAAATCTGTTAGAATTGAATATGCCCATGATTTATAAATGAGTGCAATGGCTTTATAATTATCTTCTTTTAAGGTGTTAGAAATAGTGTAAATATCTTCTATGTCTATTAAGTAATTATAAAAAGCAGTCCATACACCTGCACCTGGGTTTACTACATACCTGTGTAAACCTAGTCCACCTGGGCTTGATCTTGGAGCATCTACTTGCATTAATTCATGTGTAAAATTTCTACTGGCTTGTATGCTGGTACTTACAATTCTATGTTGTAATTGCCCTAACATAACACCGGGTGTAATTTGTTTGGGTCTGTTCGGATCGGTATTTAAATCTTCAAATTTTTTGGTGCAAGCTGTTAAAAAAAGCATTGCTAAAAGCATACAATAAATGCTTGAATAGGTTGATTTCATATTGATAGGGTTTAAAATTTAAAGGTTAGGTTAATGCCAATATTTCTGGTAGAAGGAAACTGCGTTAACTCAACGCCTGGTGTAAGTGTGCCATTGTTCAAGTTTCCTCCTTCTGGATCAAAGCCAGGAAATTTGGTGAAGTTGAATAGCTCTCTTCCGTAAAGTGCAATACTGGTTTGCTTTACAAAACTTTTGCCCAATGTTCGTTTGGGTAAATTGTATTCAAAACGTAGTTCACGTATTTTCAAAAAAGAAGCATCAAAAATATTGGTTTCAGCATTGCTTATTTGATAGTAGTTATCGTAGTAAGAACTAGCTGCTACATTTCTTGTATTGGTTTCATATTTCTGAGAAGCCGTATTAAACACCACACCTTCTCCAACTATACCACCATCACGACCATGAAGTGTTACTTTGGTTTTACCCAATGTGTTGTTTTTATGGTTAGTTTGAGAGTACATGCTACCTCCCATTTGCCCATCTAATAAAATACTAATACGAATATTTTTAATGGTGAACTCATTGGTTAAACCTGCTTTCCAATCGGCAAATGCATTGCCCCATTTTTTCTGAACTGGATCTAATTGAGCTGGTAAACCATTGGTACCATACACAATTTGCCCATCAGGAGAACGTTGAAATCCACGACCATACATATCACCCATTCTTCCTCCAACACGAGCTTCTATAGATACATTACTACCATGAGCATAAATAACTTGATTGGTAATTCCTTCTGCCAATTCTTTTACATAACTTCTGTTTTGACTCCATACCAAGGTTGTGGTCCAACTAAAATTTTTCTTTACAATAGGTTTCCCCGTTACAGTAACTTCCACACCACGGCTATTGATTAAACCTGCATTTACCAATGCACTACCATAACCACTTACAGGATCTAAAGGAATGGCCAATATTTGGTTTCTACTATTGTTGTTATACACTGCAACATCAAAAGCCAAACGATTACGGAAAAATCGTACATCAATTCCAGCTTCATAACTAGAAGTAATTTCTGGTTTTAAATCAGGATTAAATAATACAGAAGGATTGGTAAAATTATTACCATAAATTCTGTCATAATATTTATCGGTTTGATAAGGTCTTGTATCGTTACCCACTTGAGCCCATGAAACACGTACTTTGGCAAAACTGATTTTAGCAGGCAACACAAATAAATCTGATAAGATAAAACTTGTACTTACCGATGGATAGAAAAATGAATTGTTTTGAAATGGTAATGTACTCGACCAATCATTTCTACCAGTTACATCAATAAAAATTTGGTCTTTATACGAAAGTTGGCTGGTACCATAAACGCTATTAATGGCTTTCTTGGTTTTTAAAGGATCTGCAACGGCTTGATCTAAACTATTGGATATTTGATAAATACCCGGTTGTGCCAACTGATCGGCATACATGCCAGCAAAATCATAGGTTTGACGCATTAAGTTACCGCCTAAAGAAACATTGTATTTCCAGTTGGCATTAATTCTATTGTTGTAACTCAACAAAGCATCTGTATTCGATTCGTAACTAAAAACACTCTGTTCACGAAACATGCCTCTAGGGTATTTGGTCATGCTAAATGGACGTTGTTGAGAACGATATTCAAAAGACATATCTACTCCCGAACGTACCAATAATTCTAAGTGTTTATTAAAAGTATAGGTAGCCGATACATTGCCAATAACTCCATGTCTGTTCATTTTATTCAACATTTCATAAAAAGCTAAATACGGATTATCTGGACCAGGATTAAATCTGTTCCGTTGTTGTACATTTTCTAATCCGGGTTCCCAATATGGTTTAAACCACTCAGGACGAATATTGGGTGCTGTACCAATAATTAAAAAGTACATGGTTGATTGGTTGTTATAACCTGCAGCAGGCAGATTATCACTTTTCTTGTTGGTATAATTTACCCTTCCGGTGATTTTTAATTTATCGGTTACTTTTTGATTAACCGATAATGCTGCATTGTATCTTTCAAAACCAGTGTTTGGAAGAATCCATTCATTTTTTAAATGTGTAATAGATAAACGGGCACTACTGTTTTCTGAACCTCCTTCAATAGAAATACTATTCGATAAGGTTGTACCCAACTTAAAAAATCCTGAGATATAATCGTTGTGTGCTATCCATGGCGTACGCTCAGTTGCTCTACCAGATGGCGAATTTGGATTGTATTGAAAATAGAGTTGACCATTAAATTTTGGTCCCCATGCACGGCCTGCTGCAACACCTGTTGATGTATTTAACCCATCTTGACTATCTAAATAAGAATAATAAGCATCTGTTCTTCCTTCGCCATATTCAAACTGATAATCGGGCCATCTGTTTACTTGATCTACACTAAAAGTTGTGTTGTAGGTAATACCCAAGCCTTTATCTTTTCGCTGACCACTTTTGGTGGTAATAATAATTACCCCACCCGATGCTCTACTACCATATAAAGCCGTAGCTCCAGAACCTTTTAAAACCGATATTTTTTCAATATCATCTGGGTTAATATCATTTACTGCTGAACCATAATCAACAGGATTGTCTTGTGAAAGATGAGATGAAAAACCAGTTCCTGTAATTCTATTGCTTACAGGCACCCCATCAATAATAATTAATGCTTGATTGTTATCGAGGTTTAAAGAAGATTCGCCACGTAATGTAATTCTTGATGAACCCATTGGGCCAGCACCTGTGCCTTGAATATTTAAACCTGCTACTTTGCCAGTTAAGCTATTTGCCCAATTGTTAGTACGTGCATCTTTCACCGCATTTTCTTTTACTGTTTGTGCAGCAAAGCCCAGCGATTTTTCTTCTCTTTTAATACCCAAAGCTGTTACAATTACTTCGTCTAATACTTTATCTTCTGGTTGTAATTGAAGTTGTACATAAGTACTACCATCAAACATCCATTCTAAGGTTTTATAGCCCGAATAACTAATTTTTAAGATGTCAGTTTTTTTAGTGAGTGTTTTATTTGAAGTAATACTAAAAACACCTTCATTATTGGTTTGGGTTTTTATGGTAGATCCTTTTAATTCAATAGTTGCACCTACTAAAGGACTGCCCATACTATCTTTTACTACACCTTTTATGGTTTGTGCATGTAGTGTTGCTGTAACAAAACAAGTTAGCAGCAGTAGCATGAATAAATTGATGAAACGTTTCATTTGCATTTAGTTTTGAAATGCGAAAATGAAGGTTGTAATTACTGAAATGCATTTGTAGCAAAGAGTTAATAGCGATATAACGCTGGGGTAAAGATTAAGTATTGATTTAATAATATGGGGGTAAAGAAGAATTCATTTTTTAGAATTACTGGCAGATAAAAAATGTTACTTTTTTTGATGTTTCATTTTAAAATGTAACACGATTTTTTGTAACAAGTTTTTTAAGCCAAGGTTTGTGTATTCAGGAACCCGTTATTGAATTTTTTGCTGTTTAGTGAGGACACAAACAATGTTGGAGAAGTTTTTATATATACTTCATCCATTGGCTTTACTAAAGGTTTTAGAAGAAAGGGTGATGGCAAAAGGGAGTTATTTATTTAGCATTTTTTCAAAATACAATTCAGGAAGTATAATTTTTACTTCTTGTTCTTTATCTTCTCCTTTCCAGTATACAATAAAATTTACTTTTGCTTCACTTAATACAAAACCTGTTTTTTTAATTTCCATTAATCTTTCAATAAACTTTCGTGAAAACTTTAAAACAAGTTCTCCTTTTGCATTCTTACATCCTTCGTCAGTAATTGTTAATATGTCTCCACTTATCAAATTATTGATTCTTGTTTGAATAAACTCAAAATAGCCTAAGTAAATCTCTTTATGTGAAAGGTGAAGCACTAAACCATTAGGCGGTTCATAAGTATTTGTATTTTCTATTCTTTCTAAATTTTCTGTTTTGAACTTATCGAGATAATTACCATTTAAATGAATAGTCAAATTTCGTTTGGCTCTCGTCATTGCAACATAGAGTTGCCTTTTCTTTGCATCTTCTTGTACATCGAAGTTTTCAAGCAATAGAAATACATTATCAAATTCTTTTCCTTTTGCTTTGTGAATTGTTGAAACAAAAATAGTTTCTGCATTATCTGTTATAAAATCTTCCAATTTTGATTCTCTGATAAAGACTTCAAAATCAGATTTGTATTTTTTCTTGGTATTCGTTTGCTCAAAATTTTTTATTAAGTTGTAACAAATTTCAAACTTTGAACTTTGTTGGTATTTCTCAATGAACTTTCGTTTTGCACGATTCCATACATCATCACTTATGGTAAAAACTTCTTCGTTCAAGTTTAGTTCATGTAAGAAAAAACGAACTTCTGCAAGGTTGTATAAACTAAAACTATCGTTCGATTGAATAAGCTTTGCTTGTAATCCTCTTTTAGTCAGTAAACCTGCAACTTGAAATGCTTCTTTATTATCGTGTGTAAGAATGCATGTTGTACCAGCAAGGCCAGTTGATACAATATCTTCAATTAATGCTGTAATCAGGTTGTTATGTTTGTACTGAACGATTTTAATTTTTCCGATATCGGTTTGTTTCGCTTCAATTGGAATTTCCTTTATTCTTTTGGTTATAGTTCTGGCAAACTGATTGGTAAATGATACTAGATTACTTTTACTTCTATAATTGGTAATTAGTTCGTATTTAGTTGCATTTTTTTCTGTAAGAAAACTCAACATGTATTTTGAATCTGCTCCTCTCCATTCATAAATATTCTGATCATCATCACCCACAGCAATCACCCTCATTTCTTCATTTTTTTCCATCAGTACTTTGATCAATTCAAATTCATCTTGATCCATATCCTGTGCTTCGTCAATTACCAAAACTGTTTTAGTAATTCGATTAATCTCTACCTCACCATTCCTAATTTTCTCTACAGTAGCTTTAATTATTTGATCAGATTTTTCAAGTGAGCCCACTTTACCTAATAGTTCAAAGCAATAAGAATGAAATGTTTTAATATCTACAAAGTGTGCTGCATTTCCAATTAAATCAATCAAACGCTTCTTAAATTCTGTCGCCGCTGCTCTCGAAAATGTAACCATTAACAGCTGCTCATGCTTTACATCTTCCATTAAAAGCAAGGATGCCAATTTGTGCACCAAAACTTTTGTTTTTCCACTTCCAGGTCCTGCAGCAACTACTATGTAAGGCGAAGTTTTATCATCAATAATTCTTCTTTGACTATCAGAAAGTGAATCAAAAAGTTGTTTGTATTTTGATGGTGTTATATTTCTTCTTATCTCATATTCTCTACTGCCTTTAAAATACTTACTCAGAAAGGAGGGGAAGTTTAATTGAAAATAATCATCCACAAATTTTAGGGCTCCGGTATAATCATCAATCATCTTCTTGGCATATTCGCCTACTATATGAATTTGCTGTACTTTATGATCATAAAACTCATTCAGTTTTTGATAATCTTGTTCTTTGTACTGTACTCTATTATTCTTTTCAAGTCTGTCGATGGTAAGCTTATTGTACATGACTAAAAAGCCTCCTTCAATTTTGATAGCTTCTATTCTGGAGAGATAAAATAATGTGTCTTCAAAGTCTTCAATTTTAGTTTTAAAAGTAAACAAGCCCTGTGCATTCTTTTCAAATTCTTCTTTTAATTCAAGTACTGAAAACTCAATTAATACTTCTTCTTTTTCTGCTTCTAATTGGTCGCCAATTTTATTGATTTTATCAAACAAATAACTCACAATAAACTTCGCTAAAACATGTCTTTTTTCTAATCTTTCTTGTAGCTTTTCTTTAGGTAAGCAAGTGATTGCTGCTATATGATTTTTTGAGTAATCTTTATTGTATCGTTTGATTAAATTGGTTATTGCCCAATAGTTAATTATGATTTTTATTTTATTAGGATTTACATCCTTACACCCAGCAGATTCTGCTTCTTCGTTGAGTTCTTTTATATGAAATGTTTTTTCTTCTTCATCGAAAATGGAATAGAGAAAATTTTCAATAAGTCGATAACTTTCTGTAATGGCTAAAGAATGTTTTTTATGTTCCCCTCTTTTTATAAAAGCAGTTAAGTCTTTTGTATCTGCTAAAATTTTTTCATCTTTTAGTAGATTAAGCACTGCAATTACATTGTGTATTTCAATGCCTAATCTGTCTGAGATATAATCAACCCTTGATTCTGCTTCGTCAGAATTTGGTATAGCTTTGCTTTTACTGGAGAATAGACTTTTGATAATTCTTATAGCACCAATTTTTTGTTCCTCAGAAAATTTATGAGATTTTGTTATTTTATCAATTGCCTCTTGTGCTGTTTTTGATAAAATACTGGTTGCAAACACTCTGGGTACATTTTGTTTTCGTTTTACATAGCCTGCTTCTTCTAATGCTGAAATGGCAGTTGTAACTCTTGTTTCAATTTCTTTTTGACTATCATCCCATCCTGCTGCTCTTGCAATTTCTAATGCAGATTTTTGAAGACTAGATTTAAACTTGGTAATGAATTTTATTGCATTCCAGATTTGCTTAATCTCATGTATGTTGATTTTGGTTTGATTCAATAAAATGAAATGTTTGCTGAGATCTTCTTCATTGAATAAAACATAGCAGTCTGCATGTATATTTTCATCTCTTCCTGCTCTTCCTGCTTCTTGAACATAATTTTCGAGTGAATCCGAAATTTCATAATGAATAACCATGCCAACATCTTTCTTATCTACACCCATGCCAAAAGCAGATGTAGCAACCATTATTTGTACATCGCCTGCAATAAACGCATCTTGGTTTTCCGTTTTTTCCTGACTTTCCATTTTGCCATGAAAAGCTCTTGCATTAAAACCATCTTCTATTAATCGTTCTGCAAGGTCTTTAGCTCTCTTAGTTCTTGAAACATAAATAATTGATGGACAATCTTTCTCTGTTAGTAAGTCTCGAACTGCATTGTATTTTTCTTCATCGTCACATTTTTCAAATACCTTGTATTGAAGGTTTGTTCTTGTGGTTTTAGAGGGAAATATTTCTAATTTGATGCCCAACTTTTCTTTGAAATATGCACAAATGTCTTCTATCACTTTTTGCTTTGCAGTGGCAGTAAAGCAAGAGACCGGAATTTTTTCTTCAAGATTTTTCATTTCTTGAAGTGATTTGATAAAGTCGCCAATGTATAAATAATCAACCCTGAAATCTTGCCCCCATGAAGAAAAACAGTGTGCTTCATCAATTACAAAGCGAATGATTTTTCTGCCAAATAATATCTTTTCAATAGTTTTTGAACGAAGTGATTCAGGTGAAATATATAGAATTGATGCTCTACCATCTTGTACTCTTGCGATAGATTTTGCTCTTTCAATGGGATCAAGTAATCCGTTGATTGTAACTGCTTCTGTAATTTGATTTTTTTCTAGATTATCAACCTGATCTTTCATCAGCGATTGCAGTGGAGAAATTACAACGGTTAACCCTTTTACATTTTCACCAGCCATTAATGCAGGCACTTGAAATGTTATTGACTTACCACCACCTGTAGGAAATACTGCTAATAATGATTTATTGTCAACCGCCGCTTTAACTGCATTTTCTTGTAGAGGTTCACCGCCATATGTTCTGTAATTATCAAAGCCAAAATATCTTTTAAGACCTCTGTGTATGCCTAATGCTTGATTACAATAATTACAACCAATTAGGCATGGTTTGTTTCTGAGCAGAAACATGATATGTTCCACCTTTGGAAAGTTTTTTAACACCCATGGTGGTGTAATCGAATAGCGATTGTTGCAATTGATAAGTGCTAAACAATAAGCTAATTCAATTGGATAATCTGCAATTAAGTTTTTCAAATCCACTTTATCGCAAATGGAGAGTTGAAATTTATTTCTGATTACATTTTCTAAACTTATTGCACTGCACTTGTAGTTAATGAATGTAAAAAATCCCTGAAACTGTGGTTGATGATGTAAGAGGAAATAAAAAATTTGTTTTAATGATTCCTCAGCTTGATTGAAAGTAGACACTTCATCAAAGAATAAGTCTTTAGCTTTAATTGAATCGTTTAAAGGATTATTTATTTCTTCTGTTTGAAGCTTATCATCTTTTAGTAATGCATGATAAGGTTTTGTAGGAAATAACAAAGGAGAAAGAAATAAAGTATCAATAATTTTCGATGCATTTATGTTAGCATTGGCTAGTGCATTTTGAATGTACTGTACATCGTGCTGAATAATGTTATGTCCACAGATGAATTCAGTTCCATGTAAAAATTTTACAAATTCGGCAATTGAATTTGAATGAAAAGAACTGCCATTAGTCTTAACGCATCCGACGTCAAGAATTTGATGGGTTCTAGGGTCAATTTCGGTATCGACAAATGCAATTGCGTTCATTAATTATTTACTAGATATAGGCATAAATATATTCATACTTTACAATTAAAAAAAAGATAAAAATATTAGTTCAATTAAAAGTGAATAGGTCGATTATATAAGGTCTGTTTTATAGAGGGTTGTCCAAATTGTTTTCTTTACAGCCGACTCAATTGATCCTTTTCCTCTTTGGAAACACAATGAAAGTAAATTGAGATCATTAGTATATTTAATGGCTTTGGTCAGTAACTCTGTTTCTTTATCAGACCAATGTTCATAAGCTCTAGGATGTACTTTTCTGGCTTCTATAATGTACTCAGACAGGTTATCATTTTTTAAAATACCCAATTCGTTTATCTTTTCTTTTAGTTGGTTTATGCCATTTTCAGTAAGTTTATTGAATCTTTCTTTTTCAAAGAAATCAATTTGCTTGTATTGTTCTTCCCTAAATTTATGCTTTGGCGAAATCTGTTTTTCTAAAAGATACTGAGCAAAGAAGTCTAATAATTGTCCAATAGTATAAGCACCTTTGAATTTGCCGTAAAGCTTATTTGAAAGGATAGCATTGTTTTTGTATTGCCTTGTACTCAAAAAGAAATTCGTTAAATTATTAGCTGTTGGGCTTTTGTCTTGTTCTTTAAATAATTGTATAGCTTCTTGAATATCATTTTCGCTTATTTCAATATCAGTTGATTTTGTTTCTTGCTCTTTTCGCAAATTATCAATAGCCAATTGCAATGCTCTAATTACATTTCGATCATTCACTACGCTATCGTTAGGCAGTATTTCTCCTGTAATAGGTGAGCAACCAGATGCTAAAGCATCTAATATTTCTACAGCTTTATCAATATGCATTTTATTAAGAATTTATCAAAGTTTTAAAAGATTAATTCTTTGTGTTATAAGAGTAAAAATAGTAGTCCAATTTAGCAAAAAAATAGTATAATTTTTGCAAACTACTCAGTTAAAATAAAAGCGATATAATTCTAATTAGTTAACAATGAGTTTCATGTCTTAAATACACCTTGATAAGATGCTTTTTAGACTGGCATAATTTCAAAAAGGCATTAGATGTTTTATTTTACATTTAGTTAATAATATATCTATTTAGAAAGTTGATTGTTTTTTATCTAGAGAGTGCTGGTAAAAAAAATTTTAATCTGTTGAGTAAAGGATTATTTATATTTATTTGTCAAAATGAAAATTTTTCTATTCATAAATATTAATAGATAGATGAAAATTACAAAAATGAATCTACCATGCTCTAAAGAATTACCTATACACCTATTAGCAGCTTGCTTCAATAAAACAAGTGCTACATATAAATTTTATTGGCTGATTTCAATTCTACAATTTGTAGAAAATGGGAATTTGAAAATTTCAAAAATTGAGTTATTTGCAAGAATGATTTCTAATGCTTGGTTCACCGTTAATTATTTTAATATCTCTTTTGGAAAGCAAGATTTAATTCAAGAAGCTATTAATTCTATAAACAATTTTGAGAAAATTAATATTGATGAAAAATACGAATTTGTATTTCAAAAGCTATTGACTTCAAAAAACATTAAAACAACAAAAACATTGTGGCATTTTAATAAAAATGTTCCTCATTGGTTTTTAAGTCCATGGTTTCCGAAAATAGACAACGAAAAAGACTCAATAAGAGAAAAGAGAATTTATAATGAGTCTAAAAAGTTTAATTCAAAATGTCTATATGCTTTACACCAAGATTTTATAGAAATAAACCCAGAATGGGTAAATTATTTAACCTCAAATTCTAGGGTTTTAAAGGATTTTTGTTTTTGGAATTTAGCTTTGTTTTTGCAATCAAAAAATCCTAATGTTCCTGATATTCCAAATAAACTAATTAAATCGGCTATAAGAAATAGTTTAAACAAACAACGTACTCAATTTTGGGATGTAGTTTTTGATGAATTGGGTTCTGTAAAATGCATTTATACCGGGCAAAAATTAACTAAAAGTAATTATGCTGTTGAGCATTTTATTCCATATTCGTTTGTTTCTCATGATTTGATATGGAACTTAATTCCTGCTGAAAAATCTTTTAATAGTTCTAAAAGTAATAGACTTCCAATTTTTGAAAAACATTTTAGTTCTTTTTATTCTTTGCAAAAAACTGCCTATGAAATTGTAAAAAAGAAAACACCTAATAATAAACTACTTGAAGACTACTTAACCGTTTTTCCAAAAATTGAAAACTCTTTAGATCAAGAAAAATTAAGAGACCTTATTCAGCCCTTAATTTTAATTGCTTCAAATAACGGCTTTGAATTTATGAAATGATGCAACAGCTAAACCCATACAGCCACCTCACAGCTAAGGAAAGAGATACAATTTCTTTTCCTGCTAAGTTTCTATTGAATAAAAAGTTGTTTGCTGGAGCAATATTAGACTTTGGTTGTGGCTTTGGAAAAGATGTTGAATTAATAAAAAGCAAAGGCTTTGATATTATCGGCTACGACCCACATTATTTCCCAACTTTTCCAACACAAAAATTCGATACAATTATTTGTTTTTATGTGTTGAATGTTTTGTTAGCAGAAGAACAAGCACAAGTTTTAATGAATGTATCTACATTACTCAAACCTAATGGCAAAGCCTATTTTGCTGTTCGTAGAGATTTGCAATTTGAGGGTTACAGAATGCACAAATTGCATAAACAGCAAACTTATCAATGCAACATTAAGCTACCTTACAAATCAATTTTTAAGAATGAAAGTTGTGAGATATATGAGTACAAACATTACACATCGCTAAACAAAGGCAATGAAAAAGTAAGTCCATTCTTTGTTGGAGAAGATGAAAGAGAATTACTTTTTGAAAGTGCGACATCTTTTTCATTTTTTGATAAATATCCAGTAAGCAAAGGGCATACATTAGTAGTTCCTAAAAGAGTTATTGCAAGTTATTTTGATTTATCAGTTAAAGAACAAACCGCTTGTTGGATAATGGTAAACAAAGTAAAAGATGAATTGCAAAAACGTTTTAATCCTAGTGGCTTTAATGTTGGAATAAATGTTAATGAAGATGCAGGACAAACTATTTCACATTGCCACATTCACGTTATACCAAGGTATAAGGGAGATGTACAGCAACCAAGAGGAGGAGTTAGAGGGGTAATACCAAGTAAGAAAGAATATTGAACGAAATTCTTAAAGTATGAGAAAAGTAAGACACGTTTTAGGTATATCTGGAGGAAAAGATAGTGCAGCTTTGGCTATCTATATGAAACAAAATTATCCTCATTTGGATATAGAATATTATACCTCAGACACTGGCAAAGAGTTGGATGAAACTTATCAATTGATAGATAACTTAGAAATATTTTTAGGTAAAAAAATATTGAGGTTAACTGGTGCTGATAATAGTCCAGAATTACCGTTTGACCATTTTATAAAAATGTATAATGGCTATTTACCTTCATCAAATGCAAGATGGTGCACCAAGAAATTAAAGCTTGAGCCATTTGAAAAGTTTGTTGGCAACAATCCAGTTATTTCCTATGTAGGCATTCGAGGTGATGAGGATAGAGAAGGCTATATTTCTAAGAAGTCGAATATTCAATCTATATTTCCATTTAGAAAAAACATTTGGAGCGAAGATGTAATCAATAAGTTTTTGGCTAACTCAAATATCAGTGTTGCTCAAACTTGTTTTAATACGCTTTCATTAAATGGAAAAACAGAAAGAATTAATGAAATTGTAAACACAAAAATATCTACAACATTTAACCAGCAACAGAAATTAAACCAACTATTGGATTTAGGAATTAAAGAGTTCAATAAAGCTGTTTTCGAGTTTATTAAAACAACCAATTATCCATTATCAAAAGAAGAAAATTTTGCATTGGTTGAAAATGAAGATGTTTTAGTTAGAGATGATATTTTTAGAATATTGGAAGATTCTGGTGTTGGCGTACCTGCTTATTACAAAGAGGTTG
The DNA here is from genome assembly GCA_943371535.1 of Asaia bogorensis. Taxonomy (GTDB): domain Bacteria; phylum Bacteroidota; class Bacteroidia; order Chitinophagales; family Chitinophagaceae; genus UBA1930. The sequence goes on from CALRVE020000006.1 coordinate 57,534, forward strand.
AGTTTGAAATTAATGGTAAAAAATCTGCTTATGCACGTAGTCGTTCTGGTTGCTTCTTTTGTTTTTACCAGCAGAAAATTGAATGGGTTTGGTTATATGAACAACATAAAGATTTATTCTTAAAAGCAATGGAATATGAAAGAGATGGTTATACATGGATTCAAGATGAGCCATTATCCGAGTTAATAAAGCCTGAACGAATTGAACGTATAAAAGAAGAATACATAAAAAGAACTGATAATGTTAAAAGCAGAATAAAATCACCATACTTGCTAGACATACTTGCTGAATCTGAAGAAGAAGGTTGTGCAAGTTGTTTTATATAAAACTTAAGTTGACAATAATAAAACCCAATTAGAATAAGCTTCAATTTGATATTTTCTTGGCTCACAGAATTGGTTCTCTTCTAATTATTTCATGAAGAAAGTAAATGGTTAATCACCATTTTCATTTTACCCCCCTTACTAATAAAGGTTGCAAAACCAACTGAAAGTAAATTGATAGCAGATGAACTGAAATAACCAAGCAACAAACAAAATTCATTGCTATTCGTTAGTCCATCCAAATAGAATTGCAGGGGTTCATTCTCAGAACCTGTTTTATAATCTCTATCTAATGACCAATCTACTTTATTGAGCATTTATTATTGTTTGATTCAATACCTAAAAATAATTGTAAATATATCAAAATAATTCAATAGCTTTTCATGTACTACTCAAAAAAGTAGTATGGGGCTAAAATTAGCAGCTAATGGGTAAAATTGTTTACGTAGAACTACGCAATTTATTAAACGAAGTTTAGGGAGTTCGCAAACCTTTACTCTAAATAAACTTATAAGGTTTTAAAAACCTTATAGGTTTATTACTATTCACGTACCAACAACAAAAAACCCCAACATTGCTGTTGAGGTTTTGTAAAGTTGTGGTGTGGGCCGGGATTGAACCGGCGACACAAGGATTTTCAGTCCTTTGCTCTACCAACTGAGCTACCGCACCATCCTTTTTAACTTCAATGTTGGTACTTTGAAATTCCCTTCTTTTTAAGTTGGGGCAGCAAAAATAGGGGGATTTAACAAATAATCCACATTTCTATAACTTTTCTACAGATTTTTTTTATCCGTTGTTCTGCAACTCTTTTTTGTTAATACCTATTGTTGCTAAAACAGCATCCCACAACAATTTTCTTTGCTCTAGTGCTGCTATAGATACAGCTGTAACTGTTGCCCATTTTTCTGCATCATTGCCACATAATTCGGCTACCATTTCTACAGCTAAATGGCTGTGATGGTCTCCATCTACTTCAATATGTCTTTCTAAATAATATTTAAACACCTGCAGTTTGTTTTCGTGGGTTACACACAAATCTTTTACAATGCCCATAAACATTTCGGGTATTAAATCTTCTCTTCCAAAAGTAAATACTGCTGCCTGTGCATGTATTGGCTGCTCATGAATTACTGTAAATGTAAAGTTCACAAACTGTTGTATTGTTGGATGAAGCTGTAACATAGCCAAAGCTTCTTTTACTGGTATGCCATTTTGTAAATAAACAAGTAGCTGTTCTATTTGAGTAGTATCGGCATTCATTGCCTTCATTGCTTTTAAATACAATTCAAAATGACTTGTTCTATTACCTACTTCATCTACATCGCTTTCTTCGCCCAATACAATTTCGTTAATTAAATAACGAGTATTGGCATTTCCGGTGGGTAGCCATGGCGTTTGGGTGCAGGTTAATTGGTGCTGTAAACTTTTCAATAAACTCATAAAATCCCACACTGCAAAAACATGCCATTGGGTAAATTGCTGCAACTGTTGCAGGGTTTGCATGTTGGTATATAAGGGATGTTGAACTAATTGTTCTCTTACAGGAGCTATGTCTTTTTTAAGTTGAGCTATAAAATGATGCATCGATTATTTTTTATACTGCAATTACGTTTTTTAATGCAAAAGGTTGAGCATTTTGCTCAACCTTAAATTAGTGGTGATATCTATTTTTATAAATTTCAAAAACTCCACAACCCTACACCTTACACCTCTTACCTTAAGCCTTCCACCTCCAAATTAAAATTCACAATTCTTAGGTGTACGTGCAAAAGGAATTACATCTCTAATATTGCCCATGCCTGTTACAAATTGCACCATGCGTTCAAAACCTAAACCAAAACCTGCATGTGGCACAGTTCCAAAACGTCGGGTATCTAAATACCAACTCATTTCTTCTGCAGGAATATGAAAGTCTTGCATACGTTGTAACAAGTTGTCTAAACGTTCTTCTCTTTGGCTGCCACCTACAATTTCACCTATTCCAGGGGCTAAAATATCCATTGCTGCAACGGTTTCTTTACCTGGTTCGCAACCATCGTTTAAACGCATGTAAAATGCTTTGATAGCAGCAGGATAATTGGTTACAATTACTGGTTTTTTAAAATGCTTTTCTACCAAATAACGTTCATGCTCACTTTGCATATCAATGCCCCAGCTTACATCGTATTTAAACTTCTTCTTCTTGTAATGTGGAGAGTCTAATAATATTTGTATGGCTTCGGTATACGTAATTCGTTCAAATTGATTATCGGTAACAAACTTCAACTTTTCTAACAATCCAAATTCTTGACGCTCATTTTGTGGTTTTTGTTTTTCTTCTTCTGCTAATCGTTGATCTAAAAATTCTAAATCCTCCATATTATGCTCCATTACATAACGAATGAGGTATTGAATAAACTCTTCTGCCAAGTTCATATTATCTTCCAAATCGTTAAATGCAACTTCTGGTTCAATCATCCAAAACTCAGCTAAGTGACGTGTTGTGTTACTGTTTTCAGCCCTGAAAGTTGGTCCAAAAGTATAAATATCACTAAAAGCCATTGCTCCTAATTCACCTTCTAATTGTCCGCTAACTGTTAGGTTGGTGCTTTTACCAAAAAAATCTTCTGCAAAATCTATTGCTCCATCTGCTGTTTTGGGTGCAGTTCCATCAATGGGTAAAGTAGTTACCCTAAACATTTCACCAGCACCTTCAGCATCGCTTGCAGTTACAATAGGTGTATGCAAATACACAAACCCTTTTTGGTTAAAGAATTGATGAACTGCAAATGCTAATGAATGGCGAATACGAAAAACCGATCCAAAGGTGTTGGTTCTAAAACGCAAATGAGCAATTTCTCTTAAAAATTCAAGGCTATGTTTTTTGGGTTGTAATGGATATTTTTCAGCATCACTATCGCCCAAAATTTCAATGGTTTTGGCTTTTAATTCTACTTTTTGTCCTTTACCTAAACTAGGTACCACTTCTCCTACAACTTTTATAGAAGCCCCTGTGGTTAAGCGTTTCAGGGTTGCTTCATCCAAATCGCCTAATGTTACTACTACTTGTAAATTGTTATTGGTACTACCATCGTTCAAAGCAATAAATTGGTTATTTCTAAATGTTCTTACCCAACCCATTACTGTAACTTCTTGTGCTGCTGGTTCACTTTGCAATAAAGCTTTAATCTTAGTACGCTTGTTAAACATAGTTGTATGTATTTGTATATTTTGCCTCAATATTTTTTTATTGGGCAATGTTCAAGTTTATATTCTTGCTATTATTCAGTGAAAATTAAATGCTATAATTTGTGTTGAACAATAAACGAAAAACGTTGTTTATGTAGCAAATATAAGCCTCCATAGATTTTTATGATATGAAGGGATGAAATACGACTTTTAAAAAAATTTCTTCATTTACAAAAACCTTTCTTAACATTGCATTGGAAACAAACTGATTGGTTCTCAGAATTCAACTCTCCAACACATCAGTTCACTTCTGTTCCAAAATCAGCACAAATCGGATTTTTTATCTCAAATTATTTTTCAACGGATTAAACAACCAAGAAAACCTACACATTTCTTTTCACTTAATTTTATTTATGTACGACATTTTGCAATTGAACGACATGCTTTTGCCAGAACTATTAGATGTTGCTGAGCAATTGAATATTGCCAACGCCAAAAAATTAGATAAGCAAGAAATGATCTATAAAATTTTAGATCACCAAGCTATTAAAGAAAGTGCTGCTACAGAAGAAGCTAAACCCATTAAAAAAGCTAGAACTCGTAAACCTGTATCAGTAAAAACTACCAATGGCACCGAAGAAGCCGAAGTAGTACAAGAAGCTCCAAAACCAACTGAAGTAATTGCTGCACCGGCTGCACCAGAAAAAAAGGTGTTGAAAATAAAAAAAGCAAAGCCTGCTGAAGCAACTGAAACCAAGCAACCTATGAATGTTGTGGTTGATGAACCTAAAATTGATAAACTAGCCGAGCAAATTTTACAAGCCACTGAATCTTCTGAAAATGCACATCAAGCTGCCGAAAATAATTTTCAGCCAGAGCCTACTCAACAACAGCAGCAACGTCCCAATTTTAATAGAAGAGAACCTGTTTTTAATATTGAATTTGATGGCGTAATTTCTGGTGAAGGCGTTTTAGAAATGATGCCCGATGGTTATGGTTTTTTACGCAGCAGCGATTACAATTATTTATCTTCTCCCGATGATGTATATGTTTCTCCATCTCAAATAAAATTATTTGGTTTAAAAACTGGCGATACTGTTGCAGGTAGTGTTCGCCCACCAAAAGAAGGCGAAAAATATTTTGCTTTATTAAAGGTAGACACCATTAATAACAAAAAACCCGATGAAGTAAGAGATCGTGTTCCTTTTGATTATTTAACGCCATTATTTCCATACGAAAAACTGAATTTGTTTACCACACCTAACAATTACAGTACTCGTATCATGGATATTTTTACACCAATTGGTAAAGGTCAACGTGGATTAATTGTTGCCCAACCTAAAGTGGGTAAAACCATGTTGTTGAAGGAAGTAGCCAATGCCATTGCTGCCAACCATCCTGAATGTTATTTGATGGTGGTGTTAATAGATGAACGACCAGAAGAAGTTACCGATATGGAACGCAGCGTAAATGCAGAAGTAATTGCTTCTACATTTGATGAACCTGCCGAAAAACATGTAAAGGTTTCTACCATTGCTTTACAAAAAGCCAAACGTTTGGTAGAATGTGGCCACGATGTAGTGATTTTATTAGACAGCATTACTCGTTTGGCTCGTGCACACAATACTGTTGCACCTAGCAGTGGTAAAGTGTTGAGTGGTGGTGTTGAAGCCAATGCCATGCAAAAACCTAAACAATTTTTTGGAGCTGCTCGTAAAATTGAACATGGCGGTTCATTAACCATTTTAGCAACTGCTTTAATTGAAACAGGTAGCAAAATGGATGAAGTAATTTTTGAAGAATTTAAGGGAACTGGTAATATGGAATTGCAGTTAGATAGAAGATTGGCCAACAAACGCATTTATCCTGCAATTGATTTAGTAGCATCCTCTACTCGTAGAGACGATTTATTATTAGATAAAGAGGTTTTACAACGTATGAATATTTTACGTGTGTTTTTAAATGATATGAATACCGAAGAAGCCATGAACGAATTATTGAAACGCATGAGAGGTACAAAAGACAATGAAGAATTTTTAGCCAGTATGAATAGATAATAGTGGCACAAGAGCATTTTTAAAAGAGCCACTATTTAAGTGGCTTTTTTGATGGAAATATTACACGTGGTTTGCTGAGACAAAACTTGTAGTTTTATGTTTTATTTAAAGCACTGTAAGAACGAATATTAAGCACTAACCTATAATAAACAGACGAAAAATGTTGAATCCTACGAGATTAGAAGTTATGAAGTTTTTAGGGCAGAACATTGATACAATGATTAGCGATTACCTTAAAAACATTGACGAAAATTGGCAACCTTCCGATTTTTTACCTGAAAGCAATAAAGAAAATTTTACCAACGAAATCAAAGAATTACAATTACAATGTAAAGAATTACCCTACGATTATTTAGTGGTTTTAGTAGGCGATGTAATAACAGAAGAAGCTTTACCCACTTACGAAAGTTGGTTAATGGATGTTGAAGGAATTAGCAAGAGTGAGCCTGAAGGTTGGAGTAAATGGATTAGAATGTGGACAGCTGAAGAAAACCGTCATGGCGATTTGTTGAATAAATATTTGTATTTATCGGGCCGTATCAACATGCGTCAAATGGAAATTAGCACCCAATATTTAATTGCCGATGGTATTGATAATGGTGCAGCTAGAGACCCTTATAGAAATTTTGTGTATACCTCTTTTCAAGAGTTGGCTACCAATATTTCTCACCGTAGAACAGCTACTTTGGCCAAGCAACATGGTAACGAAACATTATCAAAAATGTGTGGAGTAATTGCGTCAGACGAGTTGCGTCATGCTAAAGCCTATAAAAGTTTTATAACTAAAATTTTTGAAATAGACCCTAGTGAAATGATGTTGGCTTTTGAAGATATGATGCGTAAAAAAATTGTAATGCCAGCTCATTTTTTACGTCAGCAAGGCGAAAAAATTGGCACCACCTTTACTCATTTTAGCGATGCTGCACAACGTTTAGGTGTTTATACTAGTATGGATTATACCAATATTTTAGAATCACTTATTAAAGAATGGAATATTGAAAATATAGGCAACTTAAATAGTGCTGCCGAAAAAGGAAGAGATTATTTAATGGGTTTACCTGCAAGATTCAGAAGAATTTCTGAACGTGGTTTAAAAGCTCCATTAGAATATAAATACAATTGGATTTATTAATAAGAACGTTTTCTTTTTAAAACTAATCAATCAATATTAAAAAGTTGAGCCACTATTTTGTGGCTTTTTTTATTTATACCAAATGACTTATTTAGATTTGAATTTATTTGATACATGAATATTCTATTTCAAGATAACGATTTAATTATTGCTCATAAACCAGCAGGAATTTCTACTGAAGCATATATTGAAACCAATTTTAGTTGTTTATTGGTTCATAGATTAGATCAACGGGTAAGTGGATTAATTGTTTTTGCAAAAACAACGCTTTGTTTAAGCTTACTCAACCAAATGTTTAGTAATGGATTAATTCAAAAAAAATATAAAGCGGTAGTGGCACAAGCTCCTAAAGTACAAGAAACAACTTTAACGCATTGGTTGGTAAAAAATAGTGAGCAACAAAAAACAAAAGCTTTTTTAAAAGAAGTGGCTCATGGTAAAAAAGCAGTATTGAATTATAAAATTGTTCAATCGTCTAATAAATACACATTACTAGATATTCATTTATCAACCGGAAGATTTCATCAAATCAGGGCTCAATTATCGGCTATTGGAAGCCCTATTGTGGGTGATGTGAAATATGGTTTTAAACGTACTACACCCGATGGGAGTATTTTCTTACAATCGTATCATGTATCTTTTATTCACCCAATTACTAAAGAAAATATTGCTATTGAAATTGATATTCCAGAGTTATGGAAAAAATATGGATTTTAAGAGGCTTTATCGTTGGTATTTCTAATTAACCCTATTCCTGCAAAAAAGAAAATTGCTCCTGCAATTCCTCCAAAAATGATGGTTTTTATGTTTTTTGTTCCTGTGCCTCCATTCATAAAATAAATACCTGCAAAAATAATTCCTGCAATGCCTAGTATAGACAATATCATACCTAAAACTCTCTTTTCCATGTTCTATTTTGAACAAGGTAGTGGTAAATAATTAGGCCCTGTTCTATTCTGTGAATGCTGTAAACAATCCAAAGAATCATGCAAGTAAAATAATGAAGTTTTATTATCCTATTAATCCTGCTTTTCGGCTAATATCCATCATTCTTTCCATAGGTTTTAGTGCAGCCAAACGTAAATTTTCGTCCATGGTAATTTCTGGGGTTTCGTATTGCATACACAAATACAGTTTTTCGAGGGTATTTAGCTTCATGTGTGGGCAATCGTTACAAGCACAGGAGTTATTAGGTGGTGCTGGTATAAAGGTCTTATTTGGGCAGGTTAACTGCATTTGATGTAAAATACCTGTTTCGGTAGCAACTATAAATTCGGTAGCTGCATCTTGTTGGGCAAATTTTAGAAGTTGTGTAGTGCTTCCTACAAAGTCGGCAATGTTTAAAACAGCTTCTTCACATTCGGGATGTGCAATAAATTTTGCTTGTGGATGACGAATTTTTAGTTTGGTAATTTTTTCTAAGCTAAAAATTTCATGCACCATACATGCACCATTCCACAACAACATATTTCTGCCTGTTTTTTTGTTGAGAAAAGCCCCTAAGTTTTTATCGGGTGCAAAAATGATGGGTTGATCTTCTGGAATGCTTTCAATAATTTTTTCAGCATTACCACTGGTGCAAATAATATCACTCAACGCTTTTATTTCGGCAGAGCAATTAATATAACTTACCACTAAATGATTGGGATGCTTTTCTTTAAATGCTTTAAACAATGGAGCTGGTGCACTATCGGCTAATGAACAGCCAGCTTTTAAATCGGGCAACAACACTTTTTTAGACGGGTTTAAAATTTTAGCCGTTTCCGCCATAAAATGTACACCTGCAAAAACAATAATATCTGCATTGGTTTTAGCAGCTGCTTGTGCCAAACCCAAACTGTCGCCAATATAATCGGCCACGTCTTGAATATCTGGTTCCTGGTAATAGTGTGCAAGTAGAACAATGTTTTTTTCTTTTTTTAAATTTTCTATCTCTGCAAATAAATCTAATGTTGGCGACAGTTCAATATCTAAAAATCCTTTTGTTTCAATTTGAGCTTTTGCTATGTTAATATCCATTGTAATAGTATTTAATAATACATATTTATATAAACAACTACTATTATTACGAGTGTGTATATCGTGATAACTTAGTTACCCACAGATGGCGAAGTTAATTAGTTCTATAGTTATTCACTGCATCTAACATTCTATTCACAAACTATGTTTCAATGTATATAATGCTTTGGCTTATTTTTTAACAGTTGTTCATTGTTTTACTTTAATAATGCACAAATCTTGTTTCACAGGTTATACACTGTTAAGTAAGAGGTTGTAATTAGTGTAGTTTTTTAGATAATTCACAAAATCATGAAAACAGAGTTGAGTTATTCTATTTCTTTTCACAATTCAAAATCTTCAAAATGCAATTTATTCACTAAAAAAATGCTTCATTCACAGTGGTACTGTATAACTTAATTTTTCTTTTTTTTATCGATTCCTGAGTGGCGTAATATAATTCAAGCCCAAAGCGGTTTTTAAATGTTTTTCCACAATTTGTTCAATAACTATATTCCCCTATTTTTGCCATCCTTAAAATTTAATACATATAATATTATGTCTGTTATTCAAAGTATTCGTGATAGAGGAGCGTGGATTGTTTTTGCCGTTATCGCTCTGGCATTAATTGCCTTTATTTTACAAGATGGAATGAGTAGTCGTGGGGGTAGTATGTTTAGTAATACAACCACATTGGGTAAAGTAAACGGAACGGAAATTAATAGAGAAGAGTTCGACAGAAAGTTAACCATGTACTCACAAGGTGGTCAAGATAGAAGTACTATCATTGGTCAATTATGGGATATGGAAGTAAATAAAATTTTGTTAGACCAAGAAGCTAAGAAACTAGGTTTAACTGTAACAGGAAAAGAAGTGGCCGATGTTTTATTTGGCCCACAATCTCCATTAGCTCGTGAACAACAATTTGTTGATGCGAATGGACAGTTTAAAGCAGAAGAAGCTCGTCAAGCTTTTGCTCAATTAAAAAAGAGTAAAGACAATCAACAATTGCAAGGAATTATTGAAAGCTATATTGAACCTATTAAACAACAGGCTTTAAATAGTAAGTACCAAGCTTTAATTCAACAATCGGCTTATGCACCAACATGGTTGGTTGAAAAACAAAAAGCGGAGAACAATTTAATTTCTAGCATTTCTTATGTATATGTTCCGTATACAACTATTGCAGATTCTACAGTTAAAGTTACCGATGCCGATGTTACTGCTTATGTTAAAAAGCACCCACAAGGTTTTGAGAAGAAAGAAGAAACTCGTGTTTTTTCTTATATAAGTTTTGGATTTACACCAAGTGCAACCGATTCTTTAAATGCATTGAATCAAGTTAGTGCTTTGAAGAGTGAATTTTCTACTACTGCAGATCCTAAAACATATTTAGCTAGAGTAGGTACTGAATTGGCTTTTTTAGATGGTTATACTTTGAAATCGGCTATGAAAATGCAATATGCTGATAGCATTACTAAATTAAATGATGGAGCAACATTTGGTCCTTATTTAGATGCAAGTAATTACGTTGTTGCAAGAATGATGGGTAAAAGAAGTTTACCAGATAGCGTAAAAGTTAGACACATTTTAGTAAAAACCCAAGATAAAAGACAACCAGGCTTACCAGATAGTTTAGCGAAAAAAAGAATAGATAGTGTTGAAGCTTTGGCAAAAGCTACAGGAGCCGATTTTAATGCTTTGGTTCAAAAATATAGTGATGATGGTGGAAGTAAAGCTACTAAAGGTGAATATGATTTTACTTTACAACAATTCAGCGGTATTAGTAAAGAATTTGCTGAAGCTATTTTTTATGGTAAAGCTGGAGATAAAAAAATTGTAAAAGTAGAGAACGATGCTTATGCTGGTTATCACTACATTGAAGTAATTAGTCAAAAGAATTTTGGTGAAGCTGTTAAAGTAGCTTACTTAGCCAAAGCTATTACAGCTAGTAACGAAACTGTAAATGCAGCTAACACTGCTGCTTTGCAATTTGCAGCAAGTGTAAAAAATAAAAAAGCTTTTGATGAAAGTGCAGCTAAATTGAATAAGCAAATTTCTGTTACTCAAGAAGTAAAAGAAAACGATTTTACGATTGCTAATTTTGGTCAAACTTCAGTACGTCCTATTGTACGTTGGTTATTTGAAAGTGATGTTGATAAAGTAAGTGAACCACAAGAAGTTGGAGAACAGTATATTGTTGCTGTAGTATCTCAAGTAAATCCTGTTGGTTTGGCTAGTGCTGCAACTGCAAGACCACAAGTTGAAGGCTTTATTAGAAATGAAAAGAAGGCAAAATTAATTATTGATTCTAAGTTTAAAGGTTCAACATTAGAAGAATTGGCTACAGCAAATGGAGTAACTGTTTCGAGAGCCGATAGTTTATCATTTACCAATGCAGTAATTCCTGCTTTAGGTTACGATTTAAAATTCTCTGGTGCTGCTTTCAACGCTAATTTAAAAGGAAAAGTAAGTACTCCTATTGCAGGTAATAGTGGTGTAATTGCCTTAAGAGTTGAAAATATTGCTGCATCTGCAAATCCACAAGATGCTGAAGCATTAAAACAACAAATTTTAGGAGCACAGCGTAATGCAGGTTATAGAAGTAGTGGAGCTTTAAAAAATGCTGCATCTATTAAAGACAATAGATCTAAGTTTTATTAATTGATTGAATTAACGAATACACAAAAGCCCATCAAAATGTTGATGGGCTTTTTGTTTACGCATTCCGAAACAGGAAGAATTATTGATTGTTGTAGTTTTGTTTTTTAATGTATAGATTATGGCTGAAATTTTTGTAAATAAGGTTGCTGAAAGTGGGATTTTAAGTATCGACTTAGAAGCCTATTATCCCAAACAAGCTATTAAAATATTTGATCTGAAAGATTATTTATTTATGGGATTAATTTTAAAAGAGAAAGATTTTAGGGCAGCTTTATTAACAACAGATTGGAACAGTTTTGAAAATTGTAACGTTGGTATTACTTGCACTGCAGATGCTATTATACCCATGTGGGCTTATATGTTGGTAGCAAGTTATTTAGAGCCTGTTGCTAGTTTTGTTACTATTGGGAACGAACAAAAACTAATTGAAAGTATATTAGAAAAAAATATTGGTGAGCAAATTAATGCATCTGAGTTTACCGATAAACGTGTTGTAATAAAAGGTTGTGGTGATATTGCTATACCAGAAGTTGCTTATGTTGCCATTACCAATAAATTAAGACCTGTTGTAAAAAGTATTATGTATGGCGAACCTTGTAGTACAGTGCCTATTTATAAAAAGAAAGTATAAAAAAATACCGATGAATTTTCATCGGTATTTTTTTTGTTAGTTACCATAAACGCTTAAAAATTTAATTCTCATAATTTTCAATTGTTCCCAGTTGTAATCAAATTCGGCTAGTTCTTTGATTGCTACATCTAATGATGATGTTTCACAACCTTTAAAATATTCTAAAATTTCTTCTTGATCTTCATCATCTAACCAATCGTCTATTGCATAATCTAAATTTAATTTAGTTCCACTTGCTGCAATAGTTTCCATTTCTTCTAATAGTTCATTTAAGGTTAATCCTTTTGTTCTTGCAATGGTTTCTAGACTAATTTTTTTATCAACGTTTTGAATAATAAATATTTTGTTGCTGCTTTTATTGGCAACACTCTTCATTACAAAATCATCTGGTTTTTCAATTTCATTTTCTTCAACATATTTTGCAATTAGTTCAACAAAAGGTTTACCATATTTTAAAGCTTTGCCTTTACTAACACCTTGGCATTTTTCCAATTCTTCTAAAGAAGTAGGATAGATGGTACTCATATCTTGTAATGAGTTTTCCAAGAAAATAACAAAAGGAGGTAAGCCTTTTTTCTTGGCTTCTTTTTGTCTCAACTCTTTGAGCATATCAAACAATACATCATCCGCCCCTGCACTTTGTTCTACTGTTGTTTCTGTTTCGTCGTCATCATCATCATTTGCAAAAACATTGTTTAAAGCAATTTTAAATGAGGTTGGTTTCTTCAACCATTTATCTGTTTTATCAGTAAACTTCAATAAACCATATTCTTCAATGTCTTTAGTAATAAGGTTTTCTAACATCATTTGTCGTAAAACACTATTCCAAAAATGAGCATCTTTATCTTTTCCAATTCCAAATACTTCTAATCCCTCATGTCTAAACATCGTAATTTGAGGAGTTAGCTTACCCATAATAATATTGATGGTGTAATCTGTTACAAACCTTTCATCTAATGCTTTGATTACTTTTAATGCTTTCACCACATCGTCTTTGGCTTCAATTTTTTCTTTAGGCGATTTACAGTTATCACAATTACCACAATTGGTAGTATCCCATTCTTCACCAAAATAATGTAATAAAATTTTTCTTCTGCAAACACTACTTTCGGCGTATGCAACTGTTTCATTAATTAACTGTGCTCCCACTTCACGTTCACTCAAAGGCTTATCTCTCATTAAGTGTTCTAGCTTAGAAACATCTTTATGAGAATAGTATAAAACACAAATTCCTTCTAAACCATCTCGTCCGGCTCTTCCTGTTTCTTGATAATAGTTTTCAATTGATTTGGGAATATTATAATGTATTACAAAACGAATATCTGGTTTGTCGATACCCATTCCAAATGCAATGGTTGCAACAATTACTTGTACATCTTCATTTAAAAATTGGTCTTGTCTTTTAGCCCTTAATTTTTGATCTAACCCAGCATGGTAAGCAACAGCTTTAATATTATTGGCCATTAATACAGCTGCCAACTCTTCGGTAGTTTTTCTATTTAGTGTGTAAATAATTCCACTCTTTCCTTTATGTTGAGTAATAAATTTTACAATATGTTTTATTGTTGGGTCTTTCTGTAATTTAGGCTGAATTTCATAAAATAAATTAGAACGATTAAAAGATGAAATAAACACTTTTGCATCTTTCAAACCTAAGTTTTTTACTATATCACTTTGTACTTTTGGAGTAGCTGTTGCTGTTAAGGCAATAACAGGAATTTCAGGATTGATAATATCCATCATTTCTCTTAATCTTCTATACTCTGGTCTAAAGTCGTGCCCCCATTCACTAATACAGTGAGCTTCATCTACTGCAAAAAAAGAAATTTTTAAGTCGCTGAAAAATTCTAGGTTTTCTTCTTTGGTCAAAGTTTCTGGAGCAACATATAATAATTTTGTTTTTCCTGCCAACAAATCATCTTTTACAATTTTAATTTGTCCTTTATTTAGAGATGAATTTAAAAAGTGTGCTACATCATCTTGTTCACTATAACCTCTGACTAAGTCTACCTGATTTTTCATCAATGCAATCAATGGAGAAACAATGATGGCACAACCATCCATCATCATTGCAGGTAATTGATAACATAAACTTTTACCACCACCTGTTGGCATGATTACAAAAGTATCCTGACCACTCATTAAACTTCTGATAGATGCTTCTTGAGTTCCTTTAAAATCTTGAAACCCAAAATAACGTTGTAAAGCATCATGAATATCAAATACAGTATCGTTGGTTATAGGTTTTGAAGTTCTAGAACCTACTTTGGTTGAACCTGTTTTTTTGCTCGTTGTTTTTTTTCTTGTACTTGTTGCCATTAGATAAAAGATTTCCTTCCTTTTCTATAAAAATGATTATTAGCCATAAAAGATACACATTTTTATGATTACTCAGGTGCATTGGCTACTTTTTTTTAGAAAGGGTAGCGAAGTTAAGATTTCGCTATTTCAATTGCAACAGTTTGCTGTTAAACTTTACCTTTGAAAAATTATGTTTTCAACTATCATAACCAACGCAAAAAAAACCATTGAACTAGAGGCAAATTCTATTGCTAATTTAGAAAATTTTATTAACGATGATTTTGTAGCCGCTGTACAAGTAATACAAGCTTCATCCGGTAGGGTCGTAGTTTCAGGTATTGGCAAAAGTGCCATTGTTGCACAAAAAATAGTAGCTACTTTTAATTCAACAGGAACACCTTCATTGTTTATGCACGCAGCCGATGCAATTCATGGTGATTTAGGTATGATACAATCCAACGATGTTGTCATCATCGTCAGTAAAAGTGGTGAAAGTCCTGAGATTAAAGTGTTGGTTCCATTAATTCAAAACTTTAAAAATCCAATCATTGGCATTGTTGGAAATGTAAATAGTTTTTTGGCAAAGCATTCAACTTATATTTTAAATACAACGGTTTCACAAGAAGCTTGTCCTAATAATTTAGCACCAACAAGTAGTACTACTGCACAAATGGTTATGGGCGATGCATTGGCTGTAGTACTAATGAAACTCAATGGATTTACCGATAAAGATTTTGCTAAGTATCATCCTGGAGGAAACTTGGGAAAACGTTTGTATTTGCGAGTAGATGATTTATATAAAAAGAATGCTAAACCGATGGTTTATTCAACTACATCTTTAAAAGATGTAATTGTAGAAATTTCTACCAGTCGCTTAGGTGTAACAGCTGTAGTGAATGAACAAAAGGAATTGAAAGGAATTATAACCGATGGTGATTTGAGAAGAATGTTAGAAAAAACCAATGATCTTAGTTTAATTAGTGCAAATGACATTGCAACAATACAGCCCAAATCAATTTCTCCAAATGCTCTAGCAATTGAGGCTTTTGAAATTTTTAAAGAACATGATATTACTCAATTGATGGTTATTGATAGTAATATCTATTTGGGTGTCTTACATTTACACGATTTGGTGAATGAGGGAATTATATAAAATTTTATACCTTACTTCGCAACCTTAAGAGATTTTTATGAATCAACACCATTATGTAGCTATTATGGCTGGTGGAATAGGCAGTAGGTTTTGGCCTAAAAGCCGAACATCAATGCCTAAGCAATTTTTGGATATTTTAAATACGGGCAAATCTTTAATTCAATGGACTTATGAGCGTTATGCTTTGTTTATTCCTAAAGAGAATATTTATGTAGTTACTTCAAGTGACTATGAAAATATTGTTGCAGAACAATTGCCTGAAATGAATAGGGAAAATATTGTATGTGAACCTAGCCGAAAAAATACTGCTCCTTGCATAGCTTATATATCATTCAAGCTTTTGCAAAAAGATCCCGAAGCCTCACTAATTGTGGCTCCTAGCGATCATATTATTTTAGATAATAATACATTTAAAGAGATAGCTATTAAAGCATTGGACTTTGTTTCTCAAATAAAATCTTTTGTTACCTTAGGTATAACACCCACTTATCCAAATACTGGTTACGGTTATATTCAACACGAATCGATGAGTGTGGCTGATTCTATTTATAAAGTAAAAACATTTACTGAAAAACCAAATTTAGAGTTGGCTAAAACATTTTTTGCTAGTGGCGATTTTTTATGGAATGCTGGCATTTTTGTTTGGCAGGTTAATACAGTTTTAAAAGCATTTGAACAGTTTCAACCAGAAATGTATGAATTGTTTGATGGCGAAAAAGAACATTTCAATACTCCCGCCGAGAAAGATTCAATCAATAGAATTTATCCATTATGCACCAATATATCTATTGACTTTGCCATTATGGAAAAAGCAGATAACGTTTATGTTATTCCATCATCTTTTGGTTGGAGTGATTTGGGTACTTGGAACAGTGCTTATGAAAATTTAGAAAAAGATTATTTAGGTAATGCTGTTGCTGGAGAAAATGTAATTGTTATTGACGCAACCAAATGCATGGTAAGTACACCTGCTGATAAGTTGGTAGTTTTACAAGGTTTAGATGATTGCATTGTTGTAGATACCAAAGACGTTTTGCTAATTTGTAAAAAAGATAAAGAGCAAGAAATTAAAGAATATGTAGCTGAGGTTAAAAGAAGCAAAGGTGATTATTACTTGTAATAACCGTTTCTTTCAATTTCTAGTCTAACCAAATCAGGGAGCATATAACGAATGCTCCTTTTTTGTTGAATGGCTTTTCTTATAGTGGTTGAAGAAATTTCTAATAATGGAGCTTCTAGAATATGAACATTTTCTGTTTCGGAATTTTCTACATTAAAACTTGGTCTAGCGTAAATTATAATGCTATAGTTTTTTAATAGCAATTGATAGTTTTTCCATTTGTGTAAGTTCTGAAAACTATCGCTACCCATAATTACGGTAAACTGATGTTGAGGGTATTTTTCTTCTAAATGAATTAAAGTATCAATAGTATAAGAAGGTTTGGGCAGTTTAAATTCTACATCACTTGCTTTAAATCGATCATCCTCCTCAATTGCTAGATTCACTAAATGTAATCTGTCGTACTCATTCAATAAGGTGTGAGAAGGTTTTAATGGATTTTGCGGACTAACAATAAACCAAACTTTATCAACCAAACCAGAATCTGCAATATGAGATGCTATTAATAAATGCCCCACATGAATGGGGTTGAATGATCCAAAGTATAAACCAATTTTCATAATAGATATATTGGTTAGTTAATTTCCTCAACAAATATTTCTTCTGCTTCACTTAATCTTAAGCTCAAAGAGTATCCAGCAACACTAATTGAAATAGGATCTCCAAGAGGAGCAATTTGATCAACCCTTACTTGTTCACCAGGAATGCAACCCATTTCCATGAGCTTAATAAAAATTTCATCTTTTTCAAATGAATGAATGGTTGCTCGTTTTCCTATACCTAACTCACTTAGCTTTTTCATATTTCCTATTTCAGCAAAAATAGTTCTGCTCGATGGCTTTTTGTTACGAATTTTGGAGCAAGAATTAATACTATGCTAAAGGTTCATTTCAGTTATGCCGATAGGCAACTCAATTTTCCCAATAAAACCTCATTGAAGATGTTTGTAGAAACTATTTTTAAAAAGGAGAACAAGCAATTGGGTTCAATTCGATATGTTTTTTGTTCAGATGATTTCTTGTTAGAGATTAATCGAACTAGTTTAAATCATGACTATTATACTGACATTATCACATTTGACTTGTCAGAACCTAATCAACCAATAGAATCTGAAGTGTATGTAAGTATAGATAGAGTAAAAGAGAATGCTCAAAACCAAGGTTTTTCATTTAAAGATGAATTATGTAGGGTTGTTTTCCATGGTGCTTTGCATTTGTGTGGTTATAAAGACAAGAAGAAAGACGATATTTTGATTATGAGGAAGAAGGAGGATTATTATTTGAAGCAGTTCATTGGATGAACAATGTTCCACGAATCCCATTTTTCAAAAGAACTTTCTTTGTTTCAATGTTCCACGAATCACGGCAAAAAAGAAATGTTCCCCTGGGAACAATTTTTCGGAAAGTTGTTTTGGCCGATTAGATGGATTTACAAGATTTAACTTCATCAATACTTCCCATTGTTTAGGTATATAAAACTTTTTTCAATTTGGTAAAATCCGTTTTCATTCGCCCACTTAATCTCAGCTATTCGAGTTTAATTCTTTCAAACCTCATTTTAAATTAAGTATACAGTAAGCCAAATTAAAAATCAGTTTTAATCAGTTCAATCTGTGTCATCTGTGTTCCATTCTTTCACATCTGTACGCCTTAATATATCTTTGCCCCATGTTTCAAGAATATGATGTTATAGTTGCAGGTGCTGGTCATGCAGGTTGTGAAGCTGCTGCTGCTGCTGCCAATTTGGGTAGCAAGGTTTTATTAATTACCATGAACATGCAAACCATCGCTCAAATGAGTTGCAATCCTGCAATGGGTGGAATTGCAAAAGGGCAAATTGTTCGTGAAATTGATGCAATGGGTGGTTATAGTGGTATAGTTAGTGATAAAAGCATGATTCAGTTCAGGATGTTGAACAGGAGTAAAGGTCCTGCAATGTGGAGTCCAAGAACACAAAACGACCGAATGTTGTTTGCCACAACCTGGAGAGAAATGTTGGAACAAACACCCAATGTAGATTTTTACCAAGATATGGTAAAAAGCCTCATCATTAAAAATGGTAAAGCTTGTGGTGTGGTAACAGGTTTAGGACATGAAGTGTATGCAAAATCAGTTGTAATTACCAGTGGTACATTTTTAAATGGTATTATTCATATAGGAGAGAAGAAGTTGGGTGGAGGAAGAATTTCTGAAACAGCAGCAACGGGAATTACTGAACAATTGGTGGAACATGGTTTTGAGGCCGATCGTTTAAAAACAGGAACACCACCAAGGGTAGATGCCAGAAGTTTGGATTACTCTAAAATGGAAGAACAAAAAGGAGATGATGAAATTGTAGGATTTTCTTTTTTAGATGTTGAAAGAATAAAACCCGAACAACAAAGAAGTTGTCATATCACTTATACGAATACTGAAGTACATGAAATATTGAAAACAGGTTTCGACAGAAGCCCAATGTACCAAGGCAGAATTGAAGGTGTTGGTCCAAGATATTGCCCAAGTATTGAAGATAAAATCAATCGTTTTGCCGATAGAGACCGCCATCAGTTATTTGTAGAGCCCGAAGGATGGAATACGGTGGAAATTTATGTAAACGGATTTTCTACTTCTTTACCAGAAGATGTTCAGATAAAAGCGTTGAGAACTGTTCCGGGTTTTGAGAATTGCAAAATATTTCGTCCAGGTTATGCCATTGAATACGATTATTTTCCACCCACACAACTTACAAACACATTAGAAACTAAATTAATATCAAATTTATTCTTTGCAGGTCAAATTAATGGCACAACAGGTTATGAAGAAGCTGCTTGTCAAGGAATAATGGCTGGTATTAATGCTCATCAAAAAGCCAGAAATTTAGAACCAGTTATATTAAAAAGAAGTGATGCATATATTGGTGTGTTAATTGATGATTTAATTAGCAAAGGCACACAGGAACCATACAGAATGTTTACGAGCAGAGCAGAGTTTAGAACCTTACTGAGACAAGACAATGCTGATCTAAGGTTGACGGAACTCAGCTATCGTCTTGGATTGGCGTCACAAGAAAGAATGGATAGGGTTTTGCATAAAAAAGATTCAGTAACGGCGATTAAAAAAGTATTAGATAGTACACCAATAGATCCTTCAGAAATCAATTCTTATTTTGAGCAAATTAATTCTGCTCCTTTAGGTGAAAGACAAAAAGCCAGCAAAATTGTACTTCGTCCAAATGTTACCTTAAACGCTATGATGCAGCATTCACAGGCATTACAGCAACAACTGCAACATTTAGATGCAGAAACTTTAGAGCAAGCCGAAATACAAGTAAAGTATGAACGCTATATTGAAAAAGAACAAGAATTAGTGGTAAGAATGAGTGAAATGGAAGATTTAATAATACCCGATTCATTTGATTATGAAAAAGTTTCAGCCATATCAGCAGAAGCCAAACAAAAGTTTAAAAAGATAAGACCAAGAACCCTTGGTCAGGCAGGACGAATCAGTGGCGTTAACCCAAGCGATGTACAAATATTAATGGTGTATATGGGAAGATAGCGTTGTATTATTATTCAACCTATGTTTTAAAAGTGGCTTTCTTCCAGTATACTTATAACCTTTGGTTTTAGAAAGTTACGCAGATAATAGAAATGAGATAAATTGGAATAAATTTTGTATTCATAATCATCTTAATACAAAGCATATGAAAAAATTTTTTTTCATTATTTCTTTAATCAATATTTTTTGTTATTGGGGTAATTGCCAAAATGGAATGCATGAAATATTGAAATCTAAAGCAAAAGGCGAAAAACCAACTACTCCAAAGTTTACCAGAAAGTTTATTACAGTTGGTGGTGGTTATGAATTGGGTTTACCCATGAGTAGTATGAAAACTGGCATGAGTCCTGTGCATAGTATAAGTGTAAGTAGTTCTTTACCCTTGAGTTTTATAACTCCTAATTTACAAATGGGAGTTGACCTAGCGTATGGATTATATGGTTCGAAAAGATTTGGCATTAATTACAGACATAACGGAAACTACATAAACACAGCAGTTCAATATAATAGTGATATTGCACAAGCTGGAATTCATGCCAATTACTTGTTTTTATCGAACAAAAAAATTCAACCCTATGTAACAGCTAAATTGGGTTTTGCCGAATTAAGTGGTAGTTTTATGGTTGAAGATCCGTTTGATATTGATGCATGCAGACCATTAGAAAGCGAAACTTTTCATACAGATGGTACTTTATATTGGGGTTATGGGTTAGGTTTTAGGTGGAATGTTGGTACTAACAGCAATAAAACAAGAAACTTTATTGATTTTTCAATTACACAAACGAGAGGAAATAATGTAGATTATGTAAATACCAATCATTTACATGATCACAGTGCACCACCTACACCTACAGATAATTCAAAACCCATCAATGTAGTTTTTGTAAATGCAAGCAACCAAAATCTCCATCAACACCGTATAGCAGAGTTATACAATAATCCTTTTAATATATTGCAAATTAAAATTGCGTATGTAGCGTATTTGCGTTTAAAAAGAAATTAAGTTTTTCATTTATTCCACAGTGTTCCATTTGTTCTTGTTTTAACAGTATAGAATAAAAAATACTGTTTTTGTAACCACAATAACCATGGTTGCTTTGTTTTGGATAAAACATTTTATCTTATCTGCCAACAAAGTTTTAGCTTCGCCGCCATAAACAAAAAAAATCAATATGTCTTTAGTAGTTGTTGGTTCTATGGCTTTTGATGCTATTGAAACCCCATTTGGTAAAAGTGATAAAATTATTGGTGGTGCTGGTACTTATATTGCTTGGTGTGCAAGCAATTTTACGCCTGTAAAACAAATAAGTGTTGTTGGTGGCGATTTTCCACAAGAAGAATTAGATACCCTAACTGCAAGAAATGTAGACTTGGAGGGTGTACAAATAAAGAAAGACGAAAAAACATTTTTTTGGAGTGGTCGTTACCATATGGATATGAATTCAAGAGATACATTAGTTACTGAACTTAATGTATTGGCCGATTTTAAACCTGTGGTGCCTGAAAGTTACCAAGATTGTGAGTTTTTAATGTTGGGTAATTTGGCTCCTGCTGTACAGTTGAGTGTTATTGAGCAAATGAAAAACAAACCCAAATTAGTGGTTTTAGATACCATGAATTTTTGGATGGATATTGCTATGGACGATTTAGAAAAAGTTTTGGCTAAGGTAGATGTGTTAATGGTAAACGATAGTGAAGCCAGACAATTAAGTGGCGATTATTCTTTAGTACGTGCTGCAAAAAGAATTATGGCTATGGGTCCGCAGTATTTAATTATTAAAAAAGGAGAACACGGAGCATTGTTGTTTCATAAAGAGGAAGTATTTTTTGCTCCAGCATTGCCATTAGAAGAAGTATTTGATCCAACAGGTGCTGGCGATACTTTTGCTGGAGGCTTTATTGGTCATATTGCCAAAACCAAAGACATTAGTTTTGCAAACATGAAAACTGCTATTATAGTTGGTAGTGCAATGGCCAGTTATTGTGTTGAAAAATTTGGTACAACCCGTTTAAGAGAATTAACCAAAGCCGATATTGAAGCTCGTTTACAAGAGTTTGTTCAGTTGGCTAGTTTTGATATTAACTTGGTGTAATATTTCTCGCAGAAAACATAAAAAATTTTCTATAAAATAAAAATGCCGCTTCAATAAGAAGCGGCATTTTTATGCAATTTTTTTATTTTAAGAACAAGAAAAATTATTTCAATAACTCACTTAGCTTTTTATCTAACGCATCTTCACGTAAACCTGATGCAACAATTTTTCCTGATGGATCAATAAGTACATTAAATGGAATTCCATCAAATTTATATAATCCCACCAACGGACTTTCCCATTGTAATAAATCACTGATATGTGTCCATGTTAAATTATCGGCTGTAATAGCATCAGTCCAACTTTTTTTATCACTGTCTAACGATACGCCTAAAACAGTAAAATTTTTATCCTTGTACTTATTATAAGCAGCAACCACATTTGGGTTTTCTTGACGGCACGGTTTACACCAACTTGCCCAAAAATCTACCAATACATATTTACCTCTAAAGCTGCTGAGTTTAACGGTATCTTTTTTAGGAGTTGGCAAAGCAATTTCGGGAGCTTGATTATTTAATAAAGGATATTCTTGACCCACCAATAATTTTTTAAACTTTTGCATGCCTTCGTATTCTTTAAACTTACTAGCTGCATTTAATGCTAAAGCTCTTAACTCATCTAATTCCATGCTACGTGTTGCTAAACCTAAAGCATGCAAGCAAGCGGCTGGACTTTCAGTTTTTTCGATAAAGCGTATTAGTAAGCCATTTAATTTGCCCATTTCATTTTTGCGTTGTAGCTTATGAAATGTCATAATACTATCGGTAGCTTTTTGTGCTTGTAAAGAATCGAGCATGGTGAATGCTTGTTTCACTTTTTCAAACTGCGTTTCGTAACTACCAAACAACTCGTGTAATGATGTTGAGGCTTTTGAACCTTCAGTTTCGTAGGCTTTGTAATTGTTTACATCCATTTTTACACGAATACTTTTGGCATCGTTCACCAATAATATTTGTGGACCTTGTGGTAAACTTAAGGCATATAAACCTTCGTCTTTTGCCATGCCCCTTAACTCGAATTTGCCATTTTTTAATGTAGCAGAATCAATAACTATGGGGCGTTCGCCGGCAAATGGAATTTCTTCTAAGTACACTTTATCTGTCCCTGCATTGGCAATGTTTCCACTAACAGTAAATGCACCATGTTCTTTGGGTTGACAGGCAACGATGGAAGCTGCAGCGAAAATGATGATGGATATTTTTTTCATATTATTAATATATCTTTAAAAAAAGCCTTCGACAAGCTCAGGCTGACTATATGTATTAACTCAATTTGTTTTGTAATAATTCAGTTACCATTTTCGGATCGGCTTTGCCCTTGCTTAATTTTTTTACTTCCCCTATAAATAAACCAATCAACCCCTTTTTTCCTTTTTTATATTCAGCTACTTTATCGGGCATTGAAGCAATTGCTTGATTAATCCAATTTTCTAATTCGTTGCTGTCACTAACTTGAATAAGATTCAATTCTTCGGCAACCTGTAAAGGCTGTTTATCTTCTTTCATTAAAACGGGTAAAATTTTTGCCGATGCAACAGAAAAGTTTACTTTCCCTTCATCAACAATAGCAATGAGTTGAGCCAAAATTTCGGGCTTCAATTCAATGGTTTCAAAACTACTATTCTGTTCATTTAAATACTGACGTAAGGGTCCTGTTATCCAGTTTACAATTGCTTTATAGCTTTTGCAAGTAGTAGAAGTTTGTAAAAAATAATCAGCAGTAGATTTATCATCACATACCTGAGCTGCATCATAATCACTCAACCCAAACTCAGTAATGAATTGTTGTTTTAATTGTTGGGGTAATGCAGGCAACTGTTGTTGAATGGTAGCAACAAACACGTTGGTTAAATGGAATGGAGCCAAATCGGGATCGGCAAAATAGCGATAATCATTGGCATCTTCTTTATCTCTGATTGAAAATGTTGTATCGTTGGAAGCATCAAAACTTCTAGTTTGTTGTGTAATGGTTTCACCATTTTCAACCAGTTGAATCATTCGTTCAACTTCAAAATCAATGGCTTTTTTTACATTACGAATAGAATTTAAGTTTTTCACTTCTACTTTTGTACCTAATTCCGTAGCTCCTTTCAAGCGAATAGACACATTGGCATCGCAACGTAAGCTACCTTCTTCCATATTGCCATCACAAACGCCCAACCATTGTACCAACTTTCTTATTTCAGTAACGTATTGATAAGCTTCTTCGCTACTACTAATGCAAGGTTCTGTTACAATTTCAACCAATGGAGTTCCTGCTCTGTTTAAATCTATGCAACTGTAATCTGGTTCTATATCATGTATACTTTTTCCTGCATCTTCTTCAATATGAATTCTGTTGAGTTCAATTTTTTTTGTTCCAGCCGAAGTAGTAATTAATATGTATCCACCTTTACATATAGGTGTGGTATGTTGAGATATTTGATAGCCTTTGGGTAAATCGGCATAGAAATAATTTTTTCTAGCAAAATAATTATCCTGCTCAATGGTACAATTACAAGCCAAGCCCAATTTAACGGCTAATTCAACCGCCTTTTTATTGGTTTTGGGTAACGTGCCTGGGTGTGCCAATACAATTGGACTAATATGTGTATTGGGTGCTGCACCAAAAGCAATACTATCGCCACTAAATAATTTACTATTGGTTAGTAACTGAGCATGAATTTCTAAACCAATAACGGTTTCGTATTTTTCTCGATTCATAAATTGGCTGTAAAGATAATAGTTACAGCTTGTTTGGGGTTTAGTGGTTACAGGGTATTTGATTGTTTTTAACAAGTTAAATGAGCATTTTACACGAAGCAACAAAAGATACGAAGAACACAAGGTTTTTTATCTGACAACTCTGTGTAGCTTCATTACCTTTAAACTCAATGGTTTTAATTCGGCTTTATTTGTATTTTCTGCGTGAAATATCAATTAATATATTGCACTAGTATTGTTGTTCAATAAACAATACCATTTTTGCAATTGAAAAGAGTTTGTGTATGAATAATTTTTTAGAACAGATATATTTCAACAATTCAATAAAAAACTACCTAGTTGTTATTGGCATTATTTTATTGGCCATTATTTTTAAAAGATATATTTCAAAATACATTGCAGGTTTGCTATATGTACTAGTTGCAAAAGCTAGCAAGAATATTCAAAAAAAATCATTTTGCGATTTAGTGGTACAGCCATTAGATAGTTTTTTAGTGTTGTTTATTTCATTTGTCGCAATTGATAAACTCAGCTTTCCTGAAGTATTAGATTTTAAAGTATTTAAAGTAACTTCTAAAAGTATTGTAGAGAGTATTGTTTATGGAACTTTAATTGCTGTTTTTATTTGGCTTTGCTTGCGACTGATTGATTTTGTTGCAATGGTTTTACAAGAAAAAGCCAATGATACCAACGACCTTACAGATAATCAGCTTATTGTTTTTTTTAAAGATTTTTTTAAAGTAATCCTCGTAATTATTGGAATATTATTAATACTTCGTTTTTCTTTTAATAGAAATATTGGAAACTTACTTACAGGGTTAAGTATTGTTGGTGCTGCATTGGCATTGGCAACAAGAGAAAGTTTAGAGAATTTAATTGCATCGTTTATTATATTTTTTGATAAGCCTTTTGTAACAGGCGATTTGGTTAAAGTACACAATTTTACTGGCACTGTTGAAAAAATTGGTTTAAGAAGTACAAGAATTAGAACCGACTCTAAAACGTATATCACTGTTCCTAATAAACAAATGGTAGATAGTATTTTAGATAATATTTCTTTACGAACCCAACGAAAAGTTGAAATAAGAATTGAAATTGGTTTAGATGCCGATGCTGAAAAATTGCAACAATTAACCCCTGCCATTAAACAAATTTTATCAGGCTTTTTGGCTATTGAAAACAGCTCTGTATTTTTTATGGAAACGGGTAAACATGCACATGTTTTTGCCATTGATTATTTTACACAAATGCCACAAGATTTTGATGCATTTAATAGCGATAAAGAACAAATTAATTTAGCTATTTTACGTTTACTAAAATCTATGCAGCTTGAGCTTGCTGCCACTAGTACCGATGTTAAAATGCATAATGCTTAACCAATAATGTCCACTAAAACCAGCTTTTTATTGAATTATAAGCATGTGTTGTTAATACTATTTTTAGTATTAGCTGCTAATTGGTTTTTTACTTTTCAGTTGGTATGTTTAAAAGACGATAATTCATTTTATTACATGCCTGTACGTATGTATTTAAGTGATGCATTGCACAACGGAGGCTTACCTTTTTGGAATCCATATTTGTTAAATGGGGTTCCTCAGTATGCCGATATGCAAGGTGCTGTTTGGAATCCAATTGCTTTTACATTGTGTTATTTTTTTAAATACAATCACTCTTTATTTTTAATTGAATATTTAATTTATATTTTTATAGCAGCCATAGGTGTTTACAAATTGTTGAGTTTAATAACCAATCACTTTCAATTAATTCTACTCGGTGTTATTGTATATATTGGAAGTGGTTTTGTAAGTGGCATTGCCAATTTTATTAATTGGACAGCCTCCTTAGCTTTTATTCCTTGGATATTTTTTTTGTTTTTCTCCTTGTTACAAAAACCTAGTTTAAAAAAAGCGATTGTATTGGGTATTGCAGGTTGGTTAATGTTGGTGTGTGGTTATCCTGCGTTTATTATTTATACAGCTTACATTTTATTGGTCATTATATTATTCTTTGCGGTACAACATATACAACAAAAAATTTTTTCATTATTTGTTTCTAAAGTATTGTTTCTAGTCTTAGCATTGGTAATTGCTTTATTATTAAGCTTACCAGCTATTTTGAGTTATGCCGAATTTTTGCCTTTTTATAGTAGAGGAAAAGATTTAGCAACCGATTTGCCATTTAGAGATTGCTTTTATCCGCAGTTTTTAAGTTCGTTGTTTGTGCCTAGCAGTATATACAATAAAAATTATGATATACTTTGCCACAGTGCCAATAGAGATATTTATTTTGGTGTTGCACCCTTAATGATATTGGTTTTATTTGTTCAACAATATAAAAAACATACAACTGCTTTTGTTACTTTGTTAACTGTTATTGCCATTTCTACCTTCATTTTTTTATTTGGTTTTCTTACACCATTGGGCAGTTTTAGTTTTAATAATTTGCCTTTAATGGGCAGCTTTAAATGGAGTGCAGCTGCTAGAATATTTTTATTGTTACTTTTTATTGTTGCTATTGTTTATCAATTAAAACAACAACAGTTTATACAACCAACTCAACAAAAGCTCATACGAGTTTTTTGTGTTAGTATGTTAATAGGAATTATAGTAGTGTTTTACTTTACTCAACAAAATGCTGTTTTTGAAACCTCACTTCACAAAAAGGTATTTTATGCCAATACTGTTTTGCAATTTATGTTATGGTTGATGGTGTCTTTTAAAATGAAACATTTATTAAGCAATACAAAAAAATTGTTGCTTTTTGTATTGATAGATATAATCTTGAATTATAGTATTGGTATGGCTATGACTGGCATAGGCAATGTGCCTCCTAAAGTCTTTAATAATTATGCAGCAGAATTTTATAAACAAGAACCCAATGAGTATTTGAAACATCCATTGGCATTGAATAGAACCATTTATATGTTCAATCCTTGGAAAAATCACAATGCTTCTAAAATTATGAATGGAGCAACTTTTTTAATGAGCAACACCATTTTTAGTGGCTACGAACAACTGTTTATTCAAGATACTGCCAATGAAAGTATTTTAAGAAATCATGCATTTGCATTTAGTGAAGATATTGATACACTAAAAATTCATTCAGTCAACCTGACGTATAGCAGTATACAAGTAAATGTTGATTGTAATAAAGCAGGTTCTATTATTCTTCAACAAAACAATTATTATCGTTGGAAAGAAATGAGTGGTTTGCCAATAAATACTTGGCGAAATTGTTTTATGCAAATACCAGTTAAGGCAGGCAACAACAAAATTAATTTGAAATACGATAAAGGAAATTATGACTTAAATATGAAGTTGAGTTATACATTTCTTTGCTTACTCATACTTATTTTATTGTTTAGTAGCCGATATAAAATATTGCCCACCAATAGGCAACCACGATAAGTGTTTTTCTAGTTTTAGTATTGGTTTCAACCATTTCCAGCCAGGTAGAAAAGTTAGGTATTTTGTAAAATTTAATTTCCAGCCTTGTTGTTTGAATAGTTGTTTAAAATGGGTTGTTGAAACCAAATGAGCTGTACCATCAAACACACAAGTTCTCACTAAATATTGAGTACCTAGGTTATAAGGGTTGTGTTCAAATAAATATAATCTCCCACCTTTTTTTAAAACACGTTTAGCTTCATTTAGTAAATCGAAGTGTTCATTTAGTGGCACATGATGAAATATACAAGCTATAAAAATTACATCAAAAGTATCATTGTCAAATGGCACATGCTTTCCATCGAACCATTGAAAATGAGCATTGGGTGCATGTTTTAATTTAGCAACATCTATACTGGCTTGCGAAACCTCAATTGCTTCAACTTGCCATTGAGGAAAAAGCTGGTACATATATTCAGCAGTAAAACCATCGCCACAGCCTAAATCTAATAATTTGAGGGGTTCGTTTTTTTCGTATTGAGCCAACCAGTTTACTTTAACCTCTACAAAATGCAAACTATCAAAGCCGGTTATTTGTAAATTTTCGTTGTGTAATTGTCGGTAATCTTTTGCGTATTGATCAAATTCGGCCATGTAAATATTTGTACTTATGGGGGATGATAATTTTATTTTGTTTATAGAATACTATTTACAATTTGTGCCAATTCTTTATCAATTGCACCTGTGTTACCATATTCAACCACACGACCAACTTCCTTGCCTTTATTATCTCTAATGATAAAAGTTGGCACATTCACAACTTTAAATTGTGTGTGCAGGGTTTTAAAAGTTGTTTTAGCTCTATCTACTCCAATTAAATAAACTTTATTGGCCGGGAATCCACTTTTATCGATTAGTTTATAAAACAGCGGCAATAAGTTTTGTGTATCATGACACCAAGTTCCTCCAAAAACAACTACACTAAACTTATTTTTATTTTTTGCAAAAGTTGCAATAGCATTTGCGTCAGGATTGGCATATTTATAATTATCATTAAACCATTTAAAGGCGGTATCTTTTTCTAATGAAGAACGTGTAATAGAGCCCGTTAAAATTTTTGAATTTCCTTCATGCCCCTCATCTCTTGTAACCACAAAATTATCTTTTAATAAGGGTTTTAAATAAATGCTACTGCACGAACTAAGTATGGTAACAATAACTACAAATGAAAAAAAAAGCTTTAGCATATTGATTTTTTTAGGCTTGTAAATTGGCTTTTAACTCTAACAAAAAAGAACGAAATTTTGTTAACGATTGTTGTAATTGTTGGTTGGTATCGGCTTTGGTTTTATTTTCTTTCAAATATTTTTTAGCACCATCAACCGAGTATTTTTTATTGCGTAATAAGTAATAAATGATTTGTAGGTTCTTAATGTCTTCTACTCTAAACAGTCTATCTCCTTTTCGGTTTTTTCTGGGTTTTAAAATATCAAATTCAGTTTCCCAAGCTCTAATTAAAGAAGTATTTACATTAAAAAAAGCTGCTACTTCACGTATAGGATAATATAATTTTTTGTTTAGTACGTCATCTTCTGGAATATTTACTAAACCAATTTCATCATCCATTTCTTTAAAACTTTTTCTACCTCTTTTGCTGCCAGGTTTGGAGTTTTGAGTTTTGACTTTTGTTGTTGGTTTGGTATTTTTTTCTTTTACTGATTCTATAATTACAAGAGACTCTTCTTGTACCAGAGTTATTGGTTCAACAATTGTTGGCTCAGCTGCCGTATGTTCAGCAGTAATTATAGGTTGTGTTGGAGCTTTTAGTTTTATTTTAACGCCAATTTTATCATCGGCAAAAATTACATTATTTGTAGGTGGTTCTATGGTAATTGGCTCTTGAACAATAGATTTGTCTTCAAGAATAATTGATGGTTCACTTAATGCTTGAGTGGGCTCTTGGTTTGTTTCATTTAGATTTTCTACCGGAGTTTCTTCACTAGCAAACATTGCCCCAAATAAATCTAATTGTTGTCCAATTTTCTTCTTCGCCATGCTGTAAAAGTAACAAACACAAATTTAATTGAACTGCATATAAATTATTGGTGGATAATATGTAAGTAAGCCTTACTTCACTTTAACAAGTGTAAATCAAAGATTGTCTTGAATACAAAATATTTATCTTGCACACATGAGTAACATACATACAATTTGCGTTTGTGGTGCAGGTACAATGGGTAGTGGCATTGCACAAGTAGCAGCACAAGCTGGTTTTACAACTATACAGTTTGATGTAAACGAAAACATGTTATTAAAAAGCAAAGCTGCTATTGAAAAAAGTGTACAGTTTTTGGTAGATAAACAAAAAATAACCACAGCCCAACAAGCGGTTATTTTAAACAATATCATTTATACTAGCAATATCAACGATTGTATAGCCAATGTTTGTATCGAAGCAATTATAGAAAAGAAAGAAGCAAAAACTAGTTTGTTCAATCAGCTTGCTGCAATTAATGATGCTAATACCATTTTGGCCACCAACACTTCTTCTATTTCAATTAATGAAATAGCTGCTGGACTAAATAATCCAGCTAATTTGGTAGGGATGCATTTTTTTAATCCTGCAACTATTATGAAGTTGGTAGAAGTTGTAAAAGGAAATGCTACTAGTAATACTGTTGTAGAAACCATTGTTGCACTGTGTAAACAAATGAATAAAGTACCGGTTGTTTGTACCGATGCTCCAGGTTTTATTGTAAATAGAGTTGCAAGACATTACTATTTAGAGGCCATGAAATTGGTAGAGCAAAATCTTGCTACCATAGAAAATGTAGATGCAATAATGGAAGCAACAGGTTTTAAAATGGGTCCGTTTAAATTGATGGATTTGATTGGTATGGATATCAACTTTGGTGTAAGTAATATTGTTTGGGAGGCATTGGGAAAACCAGCAAGATTAACCCCATCAATACTTCAACAACAAAAAGTTGAAGAAGGTAATTTAGGCCGAAAAACAGGGAAAGGATTTTATGCTTATTGATTAAAAAGTCGGAGATAAAAAAACCGCCGATTACACTACTGCAATTGGCGGTTTTGTATATAAATAGTTGTGATTATTCTGCTTCGGCTACTACTTCTTTTACTTCAGGTATCATACGTTTCATCATACCTTCAATACCTGCTTTTAAAGTAATCATGCTACTTGGGCAACCACTACAACTACCTTGTAACATTAGGTTTACAATACCATCGTTATAGCTTTTAAACTGTATTGCTCCACCATCCATTTCAACAGCTGGCTTTACATAATTTTCCAATAATTCTTTCACTCTTTTCACAATATCATCATCATCGGCACTAACAGTATTGCTTGCTTCTTGTTTCATTAGTGCAACATCATCTTCATTTACTACTACTCCACCATTTTCTAAATAATCTTTCAAAAATTGTTTAATGGTAGGTATTACATCTTGCCAATCATCGGTATCGGCAGTTTTAGTAAGTGTAATAAAATTGCTGGCAATAAATACACTTTTAATGAAAGGAAAACTGAACAGTTCTTTAGCCAACGGCGAAGGACTTGAAGTACTTTCATCTTGAAAATCGATGCTCTTTCCAGGATACAATAGTTTGTTGGCAACAAACTTCATTGTTTCTGGATTGGGCGTCATTTCTGTATATATGCTGATAATGGGATTGCCTGTTTTAATCATATTACTTAGTTTAACAAAGCAAAAATAGCCTTTTGAAATGGTGTAATGGGCTTAGCCTTTACTTACAAAAGGGCTTTTTTCGTTTATCGAAAACAAAAACACCCCAATAAAATGGGGCGTTTATAGGTAAACCAATCCATGTAATTACGAAACCTAAACTAAAAACTTGCGGCTGCCGAATATTTTAAACGCAATAAATTACTGTTATTGGCATCTTTTGCTGCATTATATTTTTTGGTAGCTACCATTGTTGAACAATTGGTTTGTTCACCCTTATTAATAGCACATGAGTTTGTTTTGTAACTAGCGGTTAAAAAAACCACCAATGCCATTATTAAAATTGTATACTTTGTTTTCATACCCCTACTTCTTTTACGAGTACAAAAGTATTTTTTATAATGGGTGATGCAACCACATGAATATGTGAAAATGTAGAAATGATAAGTTTTTTGCAGGATTTTGCTTTTATGGAAAATGTTTATACAAGCATCTCAACACAAAACAAACTGTTATGGCCGAAATTCAAACTAACCAACAACAAGGTGTTGCTAAAAGAAAACAACATAGCACAAGAGTAGATTTAACCCCAATGGTAGATTTGGGTTTTTTGCTCATTACCTTTTTCATTTTTACAACAGCACTTACAAAACCCAATGTAATGAAAATGGTTTTGCCCAATGAAACAGATATTACTCACCCAACTAGTGTGCAAGACAGTAAAGTAATTACCATTTTTCCAAAAGCCAATAATAAACTCTCGTATTATTATGGTAATAATATAGATCAAATGCAAGAAACCAATTGGGGAGAATTGGGTATTAGAAAACTATTATTAGAAAAGAGAAATCAAGTAGCAACAAAATTTGGTAATGGAAAAGAAATGATTGTATTAATTAAGCCAACCGAAGAAAGTACGTATCAAAATTTGATAGATATTTTGGATGAAATGGTCATTAACGATATTAGTAGATACATGCTGTTAGATGTATCTGCTGCAGAATTAGCTATAGTAAAAAACTAACCCATTGGGTTAGTTTTTTACTAAAATATCTTACCTCAATATTTAAGGAGATAAACGTTCTTTAATCCACTCTTGTTCATCTTTTCTGTACTGAATTCTATCGTGTAAACGGCTACTTCTTCCTTGCCAAAATTCTATTAAATGGGGTGTTACTTTATAGCCACCCCAATGATCGGGTCTTGGAATATTTTCGGTATCAAAAATTTCGGTGTACTTCTGTACGTTTTGTTCAATTACTTGTCTGTACTCAATTACAGCACTTTGATGCGATGCCCAAGCTCCAATTTTACTACCTGCTGGTCGGCTATTAAAATAGGCATCGTTTTCTTCATTACTCACTTTTTCAACTGTTCCTTCAATGCGTATTTGGCGTTCTAATTCTTTCCAAAAAAACACCAATGCAGCGGTAGGATTATTCGCTAATTCTTTACCCTTATCGCTCAAATAATTGGTAAAAAAAACAAAGCCATTTTCGTCGTATCCTTTCAACAAAACTATTCTTGCAGTTGGTGTGCCTTTAGGTGTAACAGTAGCCAAAGTCATGGCATTCACTTCATCAATATTACTATTTATTGCATCGTTCCACCAATGTGTAAATTGTTCAATTGGGTTGGCTAAAGCATCTTTTTCGTCAAAAGAAGCTAGCATATAATCTTTTCTAATATCGGCAACAGACTTACTCATAATTCAATTTTTCTAGTGCAAATGTATTTGAATGTTTTATTTAGCAATATGATGTTTATCAGTATAAAACAGTTAATACTTATTATAGTTTAGCACAGGTGTTTTTGTAATTATACTTTTGTTTTATATTCGATGTATGGGAGATATTTTTACCATTATTTGGATTATTGTAACCATTATTTTAATTGGCTTTTTTGCAGGCTACGAAATTGCTTTTGTAAGTGCCAATAGATTGGGTATTGAGTTAAAGAAAAAGCAAGGCATTAAAAGTGGCATATTGGTGTCTAAGTTTTTAGAACATCCGGCAAAATTTATTGGTAGTTGCTTAGTTGGGCTAAATATTTTTTTAGTTATTTATGGTTTACTGTTTAGTCAATTATTAAAAAATTCTCTTTGGAATCCGTTCAACATACAAAATGAATATTTGAAATTGGTAGTAGATACTATTTTATCAACTTCCATTGTTTTAATTTTTGGAGAGTTTATACCTAAAGCTATTTTTAGGGCTAAGAACGATGTATTACTTAACTTCTTTGCACCCGTAGCTAATTTTTTTCATGGTTTATTTCAATCGGTTGCTAGTTTGTTTGTTAGTTTTTCTCAATGGATTTTAAAATACATTTTTAACTTAAGGGTGAATGAAAAAGAAGACGCATTTTCTCATGTAGATTTAGAACATTTCTTTCAGCAAACCAAAGAACAAGACGATGATAGTGAAGAGTTGAATAAAGAATTATTTGAAAATGCATTGAGTTTGCCTACGGTAAAAGTGAGGCAATGTTTAGTACCTCGTACCGAAATTGAAGCATTAGAATTAAGTACTTCTATTAAAGAAGCAAAGCAACATTTTATAAACACACAACTTACCAAATTGGTGGTGTACGATGAAAGTATAGACAATATTGTGGGTTATATTCATCAATTAGATTTATTTAAAAAACCCACCGATATAAAATCTATTTTATTGCCCATACCAGCCATACCAGAAAGCATGAGTGCAACCGATTTAATTAGCAAGTTTACTAAAGAACGTAAAAGTATTGCTTGGGTAGTAGATGAGTTTGGTGGCACAAGTGGAATTATTACTATGGAAGATGTATTAGAAGAAATTTTTGGCGAAATAAAAGATGAATATGATACAGAAGAGTTTGTAGAAAAACAATTGGCCGAAAATGAATTTATTTTTAGTGGCCGATTAGAGTTAGATATTTTGAATGAAAAATATAATTTAAATTTTGATGTAGAAGAGTCTGAAACATTATCGGGCTATATTATCAATAGATACGAAACAATACCTAAGCAAAAAGAAACCATTATTATTGGCAACTATCAATTTGATGTTTTAAGTGTTAGCGATACTCGAATAGAAACCGTAAAACTTAAAATTTTGTAAACCAAGTCTAACAAATCAATTAAATCCTATTTTAAAACCAATTATCTTTTATTCATGAACAACATGTTGCCAAACATAGAAGTTAATTATAACGGTTTATTGGCAACCTGTTTTGAACAGCTAATTATCTCATCAAGTGTAGATGCTGCATTAGAAAATATTTGCAAAGGGTTTATACATGAGAACAATGCTTGTACCTGTGCAATTGTAAAAACAAAAAACCAAACTACCGTAGAGGGCATAAAAGGCTTTAGCACAAACAACTTATCTATTCTTAGTAAAGAAGGTTTTGTACATCAAGTACATCAACTATATGTATCACATAATAATCAGCCAGTTTTTTGTAATAGTGAAACAACCAACAGCTCGTGGAAGCAATTCTTAGAGCAATTTAATATTGATTCTATTAGCATACAACCCATTTTTTTAAATACACAATTATGGGGTATATTAATTGTTACGGGTTCAACCCATTATTTAACTGCATTAAATAATGTATTACCTCAAATTACATCTGCCATTGGTGCAACTATTGCTAACAAAGAAATTCAAGAACAATTATATGCACATAATGAAGTGTACGAAACAACATTAGCTACACTCAACCAACTTATTTGGGAGTTAGATTTACGCAATAATACCATGCGTATTATGGGTTTTGCTCCAAGAATTGGCACTTACAACCAACAAATAATAGAGTTAAACTATAAAAAACAATTATTAGAAACAGTACATATAGACGATAGAGAACGTGTAATAAAAGGCTTTGATGCTTTTATTACGCAACCTCATAAAAGCACTTACGAACAAGTGTACAGAATTTTAAGTGCCGATGCAAGCCAATACATTTGGGTAGAAACAAAGCAAACATTATTATGCGATGCTGATGGAAAACCAGCCATTATTGTTGGCACCACTGCCGATATTAACGATACCCAACAAGTTGCTTTTGAACTAGAAAAACACAAAGAACAAAACGAGTTTTTGGTGCAAATGCTACAAGAAAGCAACGAGAAATTAAACACTATTTTAAACAGCAGTAAAGAAATTATTTTAACCATTGATTTACAAACTGGGCAAATAGAAAATGTAAACGATGCTATTAAAATTTTAGGTTATTCGCCCAAAGAATGGATTGGTCAATACTATACCAAATGGACGCTGGAAAAGAGAAGAAAGTTTCACGATTTATTAAAGCATGCTAGCGAAAGCGATACAAGTGTTCGAAGTCAGCAAATACTTTTTTCTACCAAAAAAGGTGATGAAGAAATTCCGTTCGAATTTTCAACTTCTATATTTTCTTTCAAAAACAAAAAATATTTATTGTGTGTATTAAGAGATATTAGAGAACGATTGGAATACGAAAAAAATATTACGCAAGTAACCGATCAGTTAACGCATTTAATTAACAATATTGATGATGTTTATGCCATATATAATTTAAAAGAAAAGAAGTACGAATTTGTAAGCGATAATATTGAAGGTTTTTTTGGTTGCAGTAAAGAAACCTTTATGCAGCAAGGTTTATTTTGGCACAACATTATACATATAGAAGATGCAGCAAGTATTGTAAAACAAATGGATGAAGTAATTAAAAATAAAACTCGTGGAGAGTTTTTTTATAGAATTACAACACCAATTGGCGAAACAAAAATGTTGCTTGAAAAAATTACAGTAGCTGTAGATGAAGATGGGGAAGCCGATAGAGTGTATATTGTAAAAAGTGATTACACACATATTGAAAATGCAGAACAAAGCTTAATTGAAAGTGAAAGAAAGTTTAGGTTTATTTCAGAAAACATTACCGATTTTATTTCTATAATAGATAATGATGGACGATTTTTATATGCATCGCCATCGGCAGAAAAAGTAATTGGTTATACACCAGAAGAACTTATTGGCGAAGGTTCAATTTATATTATTCACCCTAATGATGTACCTCACTTTATAGAAGATGTTTTGGAGAAGGCCGTTTTTGATAAAAAAGAATCACAGTTACGATATAGATTATTATCAAAAAAAGGCGAATATTATTGGGTAGAAACTTACTTTAAGCCCATTATAGATGCTAAAAATGAAACTACTTCTATCATTTGTAGCACAAGAGATGTTACAGAGCGTGAACAGTTGATGAAAGATTTAGAGTTGGCACTAGAAAAAGAAAGAGAGTTGAACGAGTTGCGTTCTCAATTTGTATCAACTGCATCACATCAATTTAGAACACCACTCACTGTAATACAAAGTGGCGTAGAGTTAATGGAAATTTATTTAGAAAACTTACCCGAAGAAAAGCAAGCACGGTTTAAAAAACAATTTCATAAAATACAAGATGAAGTAGTACGATTACAAGATTTGATGAACGACATTTTGTTATTAGGAAGAGCCGATGCAAAAAGAACTCCATTTAACCCAGTGTTAAATGATTTGGTTCAGTTTTGCTATCAATTGGTAGAAGGTAAGTACAACAATCGTTTTCCAACCAATCGCCAGGTACAAATTAATGTAATTGGAAATGAACAGCTAGTAGAGTTTGACCCAAAATTATTAGACCATGCACTAGAAAATATTTTGAGCAATGCTTACAAGTATTCTGAAGAAGGAAGCATTGCTTTACACATTCAATTTGAATACGAAAATGTAAAAATCGCCATTAGCGATAAAGGAATTGGAATTCCTGAAAGCGATTTAGTAAATTTGTTTCAACCATTTTATAGAGCAGGCAATACAACAGAAATTGAAGGCACAGGTTTAGGTTTATCTATTGTAAAAGAATTTATAGAAAAGCATAACGGACAAATTTTTGTTGTGAGCGAATTAAATAAAGGCACAACAGTTAACGTTATACTACCAATTAAAAGCCATCAATCATAAAAAATCACCCCAATGGATATTTTAAGCAAAATTTTAGTAATTGAAGATGAAGATAACATAAGAGAAAATATTCAAGAATTACTTGAAGCCAAAGGCTATTATGTACGTAGTGCAAGTAATGGTAAACAAGGAATTTTAGAGGCCATAGACTTTAGACCGAATCTTATTTTATGCGATATTATGATGCCTAAAATGGATGGTTTTAAAGTGTTAGAATACATACGAAAAACAAGTACCATTCAAAATGTGCCGTTTATATTTTTAACCGCAAAAATAGATAGGCAAGATGTACGTCATGGAATGGAACTAGGTGCCGATGATTATTTAACCAAACCATTTACTTCTAAAGATTTAATCAACGCGATAGAAACAAGGTTAAAAAAACAGCAAAAAATAATTAGTGAATATGCTAAAGTAAAACACGAATTAGATACCACTGTTTTTGCAACCTATTATCATGAGTTTAATACACCACTACATGGTATTATT
Source organism: Asaia bogorensis (assembly GCA_943371535.1). Lineage (GTDB taxonomy): Bacteria > Bacteroidota > Bacteroidia > Chitinophagales > Chitinophagaceae > UBA1930. The sequence continues at coordinate 95,972 of CALRVE020000006.1, forward strand.
GGAGGGCTTAATTTATTAATTAATGCAAGAGATTCATTTAGCGATAAACAAATACAAGAATTATTATACTCTATTTTAAAATCGGGTTTACGTTTAAACCACTCTTTAGCCAACTTAATGTTGTTTGAAGAAATTAAAAGAGCCGAAGTATATACCGAACTCTTAGGTATGTTTAGCAATGGTAAAACACAAGGTAATTGGCCACATAGAATAGAAACAGAGATTAATACCATAGCTAAGGAAATTTATTATCGTGCCGAAGATTTAGATTTTTCTATGCAAGCGGTAGATTTAAATATTAATCCAGAATATTTATTGAGAATAGTTTTAGAATTAACCGACAATGCGTTGAAGTTTTCAAAAAAAGAACAACGAGTAAATATTTCGGGCAAAAAACAAGGCGACTTGTACATTATAGAAGTAAAAGATATTGGAAAAGGATTTGTACTAGAAAGTTTAGACAAAATAGCACCATTTAAACAATTCAACAGAAGCAAAATGGAGCAACAGGGTTTGGGTATTGGATTATACTTGGTAAAAAGATTAGTAGAATTTAATAATGGAGAATTGAAAATAAACAGTACCGAAGATGTAGGTACAACTGTTACAGTTTCGTTGCCTTCTTATGGATTGTAATTTCAATCGCCTTTTTATATTAAAAGCTTGTTTTATCTTAAAACAAGCTTTTATTTTTTCAACCCATTACCTTTGCTACTTTCTAAGAAAACAATATGGCAGGAATATTTAATCGTGGTAATAATGGTGTTAAGGCCGAAATGACATTTATAGATCATTTAGAAGAGCTAAGGCAACACATTATTAGAAGTGTGGTAGCCATTTTGGTGGGTGCAGCAGTTATTTTTATTTATCGTAATTGGGTATTTGATAATATTATTATTGGTCCTATTAACCCTAATTTTATTAGTTATAAAGCTTTGTGCAGTTTTAGCAATTGGGCTGGTTTAGGCAATGCTTTATGTATGCCTCCTGTAAAGGTAGATATGCAAACCACTACTTTTGGAGGTCAGTTTTTAAGCAGCATCAGTATGGCATTTGTAGGAGGATTTATTATGGCTTTTCCGTACGTATTTTGGGAGTTTTGGCGTTTTTTAAAACCAGCATTAAGAGAAAGAGAAATTAAGAACACACGATTTGTAATTTTTTGGGTGTCGTTTTTCTTTTTTACTGGTGGTGCTTTTGGATACTTTTTATTAGGACCATTTACGTTCAACTTTTTAGCTGGCTTTCAACTAGGCAATTTAGGAACATTGGTAACTAGGCCTACTTTAAATGATTATTTAGATAACCTCACCAATATTATTTTGGGTTGTGGTTTAGCATTTGAGTTGCCAGTGTTGGCTTATATACTTACTAAAATTGGTATTGTAACACCTAGTTTTTTAAAGAAAACCCGTAAATATGCGATAGTAGTTATTTTAATTGCAGCAGCTGTTATAACACCAAGTCCAGATTGGATGAGCCAGTTAATTGTGTTTTTACCACTTTGGTTATTGTACGAAATAAGTATTATTATTTCTAGCAAAATAACTAAAGAAGATGAAAAAAGAGAATTAGAAGAATGGAGTTAATAGTTTAATAACTACCAATCTTTCTCTTGATTATACTGTTGTGTTTTTTGCTTTTGTATGTCTTTTTGCAAACGTTTTTCTTCTTCTCTTAATTTTTTTAATTCGTTTTCTATTTGCGGTTTACTCATTTTCGGCTGCTCTTTCTTTTGTTGCTCTTCTTTTTTATTGTTTTGAGGTTGGTTGTTGGGCTGCTGTTTAGGTGGTTCTTTTTGCCTAATTTCATTCATGGCTTTTTGCAAATTCTCCCTTGCTGCTGCATCGTTGGGCGATAATTTTAAGGCTTGTTTAAAAGCAGTTACAGCATCATTCCATTTTTGTTGTTTGGCTTCGGCAACACCTTTGTTATAAGCAGCTTTTGCTTGTAGCAGGGTATTTTTGGAATTGCTCAATGCTTCAGAATATGCAGTAGCTGCATCTGCATATTTATTTTGTTTGTGCAAAGCATTGCCTTTGTTTAATAATGCAATGGCGTTGGTATTGTTTTTTTCAAGAGCAATACTGTACTGTTTTTCAGCATCGGTAAAATCACCTTTTTTGTATGCTTCGTTACCCTTAATAATATTGCTGTTTTCTTTTTGGGCAAATGCATTTTGGAAAAGAATTATGCATAATATGGTACAAAGTATTTTCAAATTATTTGCTTTTTTTGTTCTGAGATAAAAAATTCAATTAACAGCAATAAGATGGCAAAACCCAGAAAATACATATAAAAACTTTGAAACTGTACATTACCTCCGTTATTGTTGATAGGTTTTTTTTCAATGGTGTTTAACTCGTTGGCTACTTCAACAGCAGTTGCACTAGTATTATTTAAGTTATAAAATTTTCCATTGGCAGCTTCGGCTATTTGGGTTAACAAGGTTTCGTTTAGTTTGGTAATTACTGTAGCTCCGTTTTTATCTCTTTTGTATTCATTTGTTCCTCCTTCAATAATTGGAGTCCCAGTTGCTGAGCCTACACCAATTGAGTACAAAACAGTACCATGTTCGGCTAATTTTTTGGCTGCTTCAATAGCTTTGTCATCGTGATCATCTCCATCGGTAATTAAAACAACAGCTTTCGACTTTTTTGTTTTAGTGTCTAAGCTTGCATCGCATAGGTTCAAAGCATCGCTAATAACAGTTCCTTGTACACTAATTAAATCTGTACTTGCATTGCAAATAAAAATTTTAGAGGCAGCAATATCATTGGTTAATGGCATTTGTAAAAATGCTTCTCCTGCAAATACTACTAAACCAATATTGTTGTTGTGTAAATTATTAGAAAGCTGATAAATAAACTGTTTGGCTTTGTCTAAACGAGTGGGTTTTTCATCTTGCCCCAACATGCTTTTGCTTACGTCTAATGCAATCATAATATCAATACCATTAGACGCTGTGTTATTGTTTAAATCGGGTTTTCTTAAATTGGAAATAGCTATAATGCTTGTAGCAATGGCAATAAGAACAAGAATAATTTTTAATTGATATTTTTTGGTAGAGTGATTCTTGGTAAGTAGTTGAATGAGTTGTGGATTGCCTAACTTTTTAAGAACATTCTTTTTCCATCGTAACAATACAAACAACAATACCGCAAGTGGTATTAATACCAGTAAAGCCCATAAATAATTGCTATGCTCAAATTGCCACATGGGTTGCAAGCTAAGCATTGAAATGATAAATAAAAATTAAAGTGAATAAAGTACACTCCTTTTTAGCAGTGTACTTTATTGCTTAGGTTTCAAATTATAATTTCTGAAAAACTCTTCTAGACGTATCCCGGCTTTTCAACTTTCTACATGCTAAGCCAACGCCTGCTACAAGAAGTACCGTTAATCCCCCATCAACAGGTACATCTTCAAAACCTGGATCTCCACCAGGATCGTCTAGAATTTGAGCATTTAACTGAACAATATTTATGATGAGCAAGAATATTAATAGGTTCAACTTTTTAAATACAGATTTCATGGTTGTTTTTTTATGAGATTAATAAATAATCAATTGAGTGTTTGATTTGTTGCCGGTTGCATCTATCACTTCAAGTATATAATTTCCTGCTGCAATGTGAGTTGGAATAGTTAACTGCTTTGTAGTGGTGGTAAGATTGTTATTTACGGTTGATTGCCAAATGGTCTTTCCTTCTAGACTCAATAGTTGTATTGCAGCTAATCCTAATTGCATATTTTTTAAAGTGATGGAAATTGTATTTCCTTTCTTAGCTGGATTTGGGTAGGCTTGTAATGAGATTGCTTCTTTGTTAAATTGAACTCTTGCAATACTGCTATATACAAATGATCCGTTTTTGTTGATGGCTTTAATTCTGTAATAATTAATTTCACCAAAAGGTTGTTCATCTGTTATTGCATATATATTTTCTGTAGCTGAATTGTTTGCTATTGTTTCGGCTATTGTTTTAAATGAAAGCCCATCGGCACTTTTTTCCACTTGATATTTCTCCATATCATATTCACCCTTAACAAGCCATTTAACCGCAATGTTTTTATGTTGTTTGTTTGCTGTAAGTACAATTGATTGTAAAGGCAATGTTCTTGCCGATTGGAATGTAATCATAAACCTATCGCCTCTGCTATTAGTATCAGCATTTGTAGTAAATGCATAAACAGTTTCTCCTGTAAGCTGCAAGTTGGTAGAAGTGTTTAAATACAAATCTTTTAACGTAGCCGATAGCATTGCTGTTGCGTCAAAATTGCTTGCAGCCAAACGTAGCTCATAGGTTGTAGCAGCCATATTTGAAACACGAATAAATAAAGTATCATTTACTGTTACGAATGGTCGGCGTTCTAACATAAGGGTTTGATTATGTCTCATCAATGAAATGTTATCTGCTGAATTAGGGAGTTTCAAAGCATCTTCATTGGTTACTAATGTTGAGGCTGATGAATCGAATAATGCGGTAACTCCATCAGATAATTGAGCTACATTATTAGTTGTTCTAAATAAATTAATCACCATTTTTTCAAATCGGTTGGCACTGGCTCTAAATACACTATTAACAGGCGTAGATATTTTTGCTGTTTCATTAAACTCAATACTTCCATTTCCTGCATTAGCATATACAAAGAAGGCTTGTCCACTTTGTATGTAAGAAGTAAAGTTTATATAACTTCCTACAGGTGTTGCAGGTGTGGTTGTTTGTGTAGCCATATCAAATAAAACATAACCACCTACATTATTTGCACCTGTTCTGTTGGGATCCCAAATCCAAAAACGGTTTTGAATATTATTTTTTTGTAATTGCTCAAAATCAATAGTACTGGCATATGGGTTACCAATTAAATTAAATGTTTGATTGGCTAAGTTTTGAACAGAATGGTTGCCAATAATTAATTCTCCTTTAGCTTTAAGTGTAGTAGCCTCAGCTCCATTACTCATAGTACCACTTTGAAAGCCACCTGTAACAAATAATAAATAGCTATTATTGGTTTGAGCATTAAATAAGTTAGTGGTATTGGTGTTGTTTACATTTATCCAACCATTATTAAACTGACGCAATGAGTAACCACCACCATTAGAAAGACCACTATTTAAAGCTGTTGGATTTGCAGTACCAAAAGGAGCTGGCCCCCAAATTTCGGCACCAGTATTAGCAATTACCAATCCATTGTTTTGCCAGTTATAAAATACACTATTGTTTTCTGTTCCTTTTAAAGGTGCAGTTAAAGTACGCCAAGCTCTTTTTGCAGGAATGTATCTTTCAACAGTTACTTTGCCTACAATTGCTCCTGGATTTAATTGACCAACACTTGCTGTATAAACTTGTGTACTTTTTAGTATAAGATTATTATTGGTAAATAGTTTGCCGCTATTTATAGATAAACTTTCTAAAACACCAATTGCATTACTTTCTCCTGATGGAATAGTAACACCTGCATTGTTATTAATAACAAGATGTCTGATGCTTCCTGTACCACCTAATAATTGTTGTTCTCCGTTATTAAACTTAACAAATCCTGAACCGCCAATTATTCCATTATTCATTAATGTACCCGTAACATTTAATGTATGTGCAGCATTAATAATAATATTTCGTTGTGCAGCAACATACATGTTATTAATAGTAATAGGCTGTGTAAGTACTAATTCGTTACTAACCCCATTGCCAGGTAAAACAGCCATTCCGTTTTCATTAGGCACAATGCCATCTGTCCAGTTGCCTGCTACTTGCCAGTTACCACTTACTGCACCACTCCAACTATTAAATTCATAAGCACCATGATCTCTGTTTGTATTTGGACGAACACGATTTCTAATATCAGTTGTTAGTGCCGCAATTGTTGGAGCAATATTATAAAGAGCACCATTTTGTGGTATTAAAATTTCACTTGAAATAAATTGTGGGTTGGCTTCTCTGGAATTTGCATCTCTGCCATTTACTGCTCTTAACGCAGCTATATTATTATAATTAATAAACACATTTACACTGCTGTGAATTTTAAATGGCGTAGCACTTCCATGATAAATATTATGATTACTTTCAGTATAATATGAACCACCGCCAGATGCTGAACGCCAAATAACCATTGCATAACCATTAGGGTTAGAAAAGATATTGTTTTCTACCTTTAAATTTGCTCTCACTAAGCCACAACGCACAGCTGTAGAAGTGGCATTATTGCCAACTAAATGAACCGTATTGTGATAAAAACTACTATGGTCTGATTGTGCAACAATACCCTCTGTTGTGGCACTTGTAGCCATCACTACTTCATTGTTCCAAACTCTTGCATTGCCGCCTTCATAGTTGCCACCTGCAGCAGCAGCTGTAACATTAATACCAATTACACCTGGTACTTGTGTATTAACGATTTTGTTTTGCTGCACAATAAATGCATTGTTTGCACTACCCATTGAAATGCCACTAAATGTTCCGGTAGAAGGACCATAAATTTTATTGCGGCTAACTTCTGGTGCATTGGCTGAACCAAAATTGATAGCATAATTTTTATGTCCTCTAAAGGTGTTATCTATTACTTTTATTCCACTTCCTATTAAGTTTAAAGAACGGTTGCCTTGTAAGAAAATGGAGTTATTAATATTGGCATTTGCAAAAGAACTAGTAACAGTAAGTAAATCATTATCAATAGTTGCGGGAGCATCGGCATTACCTTCTATTATACAATTGTTTAGTTTAAATGTATTGGCTGCTGCATTTACATGGATTACTCTACCCAAAGTGGCAGAGCTATTTTTTAAATGTAGTTGTTGAAATTGTAAATTCTTAACTCCATTGTGACGAAACACATAGTTGTTGGCTGCTATAGCAGGAGAAAATTGAATAGTAACTTTTGTACTATCGTTGTTTAAGCTTTTAAATGTAATTGGTCTATTACCAAAACCATTAGTACCAGCAATTGTAGGAAGTGCAAACTGTTCATTGTACACACCATTTTCCAATAGAAATGTGACCCAAGCACTTATGCCATTGGTTTGTAATGCATTTACTGCCGATGTTATGTTTGGAAAATGTGCATGAACGCTATTACCAATTTTATAAAAACCTGCTAATGGATTTAGAAGTGCCATTGCTGTGTCAGATTTTCTTAAGTAGGCAAAATTAATTTTGAATAAGCCACCCAATCGATCTGCATTATTAATAGAAGTATCGTTAGCCGATTGTATACTTTGAAAAACAAAACGTACACCATGGTTACCCAAATCTTGTTCAATAGCATTGGCTATGGTTGTAGCAACAGCCCCAGTAATAAATTGATTTCGGGTTAAACGAACATCATCGGTATGTGCAGCAACGCTATCCATTAAGTAGCCATGTTTATTATACTCTATGCCTAAGTGTACGGTTGGCATTTCGCCTTTAAATAGAAGGTTACCATTGCCAAGTAAAATTTCATAATGAGATTTTACCTCACTATAATTGTTCATTGTATCAATTCGTTTTTGATACCTTCTTTTTTCAAGTGGATTAGAATAGGTCCAATCGAATTCAGCACCAACACTATCTTCACCAAGACTTACTGGTGTAAAACGAATTGAAATATCTCTAGTCGTTAAATTATTGGCTTGCAAAGCTGCAGTTAGTGCAGGAAAACCCTGAACAACACCATCGCCTCTTAAACCAGCTTCTACAGTACTGTCTATTCTATCATAATCTGTTGTGCTTAAATAATAATAGGCAGAATCAATGGAAATTGTTGGAGTTCCAGGAGTTAGTTTGTGACCATAAGCAGCAGGCTCCCGTAAATTGTTTGATAAAGCATTAAATGCTGCAATCCCAACTTTATGATTGCCAGCACCTTCAATCCCAATAAAATCAACACTGTTAGGGAAAGGATAATAGGAGTACCAACGCTCTACGCCATGTTCTGTAGAAACCCAAATTTCTTCGTTGGCAGGTGCAAAACTCATACCTGTTATATTGGTTCTTTGCGTAGCACCATTGTTGTTAAAGGTTATTTGAGCTCCTCTTCTTGCAAAACTGTGCCTTGTTGCAGGAAGGTGAGAACCATTCCACAAAAAGGTAGTAGGAGATGCTTTTTCGTACCTATAAGCCTCTGTAACTGCTGCTGATGTACTAGCCAAAGTCCAAATACTATTAGTAGCGTCTTTAAATATTTTACTAGGAAAATCCGATAAATTGGTTCTGATAATATCAAATGACCATCCCCAAGTTCCCCATAGTGGTGGAGTTAAAAAATTGGCAATTTGTGTACGATCGTTAGAGTTATAATTATTATTATCAATATAATACATGCCGCCTCCAAAAGAACTAATCAAAATTCTATTGTCTTTATTACGAGAAGCTTTAATGGCAATAGGATTGTATTCGTTTTGAGCTGCGTTTAACCATGGTGCATCTCTTAATGTCCATAAATCCCATTCGTTAGTAGCAGGTTTAAAACGTCGTACATATCTAAGTCCAACTAACCCATTACCACCATCCCCTACTGCTGTTTCTACTATCATTACAGGATGGTTATTTGCATCAATATCTATCGAAATAATTTTCGTTGCTCCCACATTAGTAACATGACCAGTTGAAGTTGTGTATACAAAATTTGGAGGAGTATACGTTGTAAATACTCCTGCCGAACTCATTTTAATTAAGCCACTTGCACATGCAAACCAAATATTGTGGTCATTATCTTCAACCATATCTATTACACCGCCTTTATCGGGGAAATTATTTAAAGCCGGATGTAGTGCACTAAAAGCAATACCATTAAATACTACTAAAGGAGCACTACCATTAGTAGGTGGCGGTGGATTCATTAATCTGCCAGGGTTTTTTGGTACAAACCAAATATTACCATTAGAGCTTCTAAAAACTTTTGAAAATCGATACGAATCATTATAAATTGTATTTCCATTTACAACTGCTTGGGGTAAAGAGGCTAATGATGGATATTCCCATGTGCCGTTGATATTTCTTTTACTGATTGGATGATTATATAAAGACGGTGATTGATAATATTGATCATGTGTTACCCAAATGGTACCATTGGGCTCTCTTACAATATCTGAACAACCATTACTGGCTAATCCATTTGCATTGGTAAATGTTTCAACCCTATTATGTTGTTGTGCAACAAGTGGAGGGTGAATGAATAAATTGATGATTGCAAAAACCAAACAGCATTTTAGCAATTGCTGATTAATGGAGCAAAATTGGGGAAGTAGATTAGCGTTAGAAAGTTTCATAATAAATGGTTTTATGTATTTCAACATCAAACCTATTTATGTTACTACTGTATTAAAACCTACTTATAGTATGTGGTGGTATTGAGCAAGAATTTGGTAAAAATGAAATAGAATTTGGTAAAATCACTTTTGCAATAAAATGATTGTTTTGTTATCGTTTAGTGAGTAAGTCTAAAAAGGCGTCTTTCTTTCTTCGGGAAATTTCAATTTGACTGCCATCGGCCATTTGAACATAGCCGCCATCTAACTTATTGTAGCCTGTGGCATATTCCAGATTAATTAAATGTGATTGGTGGATGCGAAAAAAACCCTCTTCTACCAAAAGCTCTTCATATTCTTTAAGCGTTTTGGTTACCATTATTTTTTTTTGATTTTGCAGAAAAAATAAGGTGTAATTATTGCTCGATTCGCAACGGATAATTTCAGTTACTTTAACCAATTCTAATCCATTAGTTGACGGAAGTGCCAGTTTATTTAGTTTTTGTTTATTGAAAAATAATGCTTCGAGCCTTTGTTCTAAATTGATTTGTTTCGTTTGTTTATATACCTTTTGAAGAGCCGATTCTAACACATCTGGGTCAATGGGTTTTGTTATATAATCAATAGCACTATAACGAAATGCTTTTAAGGCAAACTCTTCGTGGGCGGTAATAAAAACAAGTTGAAAATTTTTATACTCAATTTTTTCTAATACATCAAACCCTGTACCATCGCCTAAATTGATATCTAAGAATACCAATTCTGGTTTTAATTGATTGATGCTTTGTATTGCCTCGGTAACAGAACTTGCTTCTGCAATTACTGTTATCTGAGCTTGCAGCAAAAAGAGTAGCTTTTGTAAGGTTTGCCTACCCTTGTTTTCATCGTCTACAATAATGGTAGTGAGCATTTTTAAAATGTAAATTAGTTGGGCGTAAAAATTAAGCTTCTAATAGAGGTAAATATACATTAACAATAGTGCCTGTTTCTAATGAATTTATTTGTTTTTTATCTATCAATTCAAAGTAGTACTTTTTGTGATATTGTGTACTTAATAAAGTCAATCTTTTTTGCGTAAGTTGTAATGCCATCGACTTTTTATTGGGGTTGATATTTTCCTTTTTTTCACTTGCATTTATACCAATGCCATTGTCGTTAATACTTACTTTTAACAATGCCTCTTCTTCAATAGTTTCAATAGTAATGGTAATAAATCCATCGTAGTTAATTTTACTTAAACCGTGTAGTATTGCATTTTCAACAAAAGGCTGAATAATCATTGTGGGTATTGTATAATCGGCAGCAACATCTTCATTGCAAATGATATTAAAGCTGAAACGGTTTTCAAACCTCAATTGTTCTAAACTTAAATAATCTTCCAGTATAGATATTTCTTTAGCTATGGCAACGTTGGGCTGTTCGTTCCATTCTAAAATTGCTCTGGCTAATCTGGCAAATTTTCCTAGATATCTGCTAGATTCCAGCACATTATTATTGAGTATATAATTTTGAATGGAGTATAGTGCATTAAAGAAAAAATGAGGATTCATTTGTGTTCTAAACAACTGAATTTCTAATTCACTTTTTTGTTTTAAGCTTTCAATAGTTTGTTTTTCGGTTTTCCATTGTTGGCGTTGGCGTAAGTACATAAACACTCCAGCAATACATAATGCCGAAATTAAACCAATGGTAAGCCATGCAATTTGTTTACTTAATGTAAGTTTATCTTTTTCGGCTTTAAAAGCAATTTGTTCCGTTTTCATTTCAGCCTGTTGTACTGCATTTTCGGTTTTTAGTACATCTATTGCTTTTCTAATTTCTGCACCATTGATACTATCTTGTAACACACTTAAAATTGACAACGCTTCATGGGCTTTTTTGTAATTGCCTAATTGGATGTAAATAATATTCAAATTAGTGTAAAAAGTTTTTTTTAATTGTAAGTTATCGCCTACTTCTGCTGCTGCTTGTTCGTACAATAACATAGCCTTTTTGTACTCCCCCTTTTTAAAAGCATAATTAGCGTTTTGATTTAAAATGGTAAGAATGCCTTCTTTATCATTTAATTGCTGATATATTTTTAAAGCTTCTTTATGCAATTCTGTAGCTTTTTCAAAGTTGCCTAAAGCATATAATAAGTTACCATAGTTATTTAAAGTATTGGCTTTAAGTTTAGGATTGCTGTTATTTTGTAACAGTTGTAGCACTTTTTTGTGGTTGTTTATTGCTTTAGCTGTATCGCCAGAAATGGTGAACAAAGAAGCTTGTGAAGATAAAACATTAGGAAGTGCAGGGTTATTAAAAGGCATCCATAAAATTGCTTCATCTAACGTTTTTTGGGCTTGTATAATGTTGCCAATAACTTTTTCGGTGTTTGATAAATTGATTAAAACCTTCACCATCATTGCCGAATCGTTTATGCTAATTGCATTATTACGAGCCTCTAAATATTTATTAACAGCAGTTTTGTAATCTCCTCTTTCATAATATAAAAGACCTATATTAAGTTGTAAACTAATAACAACATTATTAATAGGACTGTTTTTTAGAATGGTTAATGCCTTCTCATAAAAGCCTTGTGCAGTATCTAATTTTCTTTGCAAATAATAATAAACACCAATATTTTTTAAAGCCTCTGCTTCTCCTTTTTTAAAAGAAATTTTTTTAGCTATCAATACCGTTTTTTGTAAACTATCTACAATAAAAAGATTGCTTTGTTGTATTACTTGAAGAAACTGACTTTTGTTCAGTTGGTTAACATAGTTGGTATCTTGTGTAAAAGCACTTTTGCTTATTGAAACCAACAACAACCAACAAACAATTTTTTGTACACACTTTGTTATTTGCATAAGTAAATTTAAACATAATGTTTAGCATATGTAAACAAAAAAGCTAAATACTCGTGTACATTATTCACCCCTTTAAGAATTTCATTATTGCTTCTTCTGCATCTTTACAAGCTGTAGCTAAATCTTCGTTTACAATAACTGTTGAAAACGAATGACTAAATGAAATTTCGTAAGCAGCTTTGCTAATTCTGGTAGCAATACTTTCTGGGGTTTCTGTTCCTCTGCTTTCTAAACGTTCTTTTAAAACGCTTACGCTTGGTGGTTGAATAAATAGCGAAAATGTTTGATTGGGATATTGTTGTTGAATATGTATGGCTCCTTTTACATCTATATCTAAAACAGGGGTTTTGCCCAATTGCCAAATACGCTCTAACTCACTTTTTAAAGTGCCATAATATTTGCCTTCATACACCATTTCCCACTCGGCAAAAGCATGTTCATTTATTTTTTGTTGAAAATCTTCAGTAGAAATAAAATAATAATCTACTTCATTTTTTTCTTCGCCCCTAGGTTGCCTTGTTGCAGCAGAAATGGAGAAACATAAGTTGGAATACTTATTGAGCAGATACCTAGTAATAGAAGTTTTACCTGCACCCGATGGAGCGGTGATAATAATTATTTTTCCTGTTGCCATGTGCAAAGAAAAGGAGATTGCACTAATAATAAAAAGATGAGTATTTTTTATCGGATATACTAGTTCATTTAAATTATATTTAGCAACAGATTAAACTATTTTTTGAAGATACAATCTATGGTAAAATTATTTGTATGAAATGGATATTGAGTTTATGTGTAAGTCTATGTTTGTTTTTTACAGCATGTAAAAAAGATGAAACCAATAATGGAAATTCAAATAGCAATACTAGCATGTATTTCCCTCCAATATCTGGTACTAGTTGGGAAGCTGTTACACCAGCATCTTTATCTTGGAATGAAACAGAACTCAATAATTTTTATACCTACCTACAACAAAAAAACACCAAGGCATTTATTGTTTTAAAAAATGGAAGAATAGTTGTTGAAAAATATTTTGGCACATTTACCATAGATAGTAATTGGTATTGGGCATCGGCAGGCAAAACAATGACAGCAATGCTAGTAGGCATTGCACAAGAAGATGGCTTATTAAATATTAATAATAGAACATCGCAATATTTAGGTACTGGTTGGACAAGCCTACCTCTTGCAAAAGAAAATTTAATTACCGTAAAGCATCAATTAAATATGACAACAGGCTTAGATGATGGAATTGCTGATAGTGATTGTACGCTTCCGTCATGCCTTTTGTATAAGGCCGATGCTGGCACACGTTGGTCGTACCATAACGCACCTTATACCTTATTAGATAAAGTTGTACAAAACGCAACATCACTGAGTTACAACGCTTATTTTCAACAAAAGATTAGAAACAAAATTGGCATGAATGGTTTGTGGGTGCAAACAGGCAGTAACAATGTTTATTATAGTACAGCAAGAAGCATGGCAAGGTTTGGTTTGTTATTATTGAACAAAGGAAAATGGGATGCTACCAATATTTTAAGTGATGCCAATTACTTTACAGCACAAACCAACACAGCCAATACATTCAATTTATCGTATGGTTATTTAACTTGGCTCAATGGTAAAAGCAGCCACATGTTGCCAACAGTACAATTTGTATTTAATGGTGCTATGGTACCTAATGCACCTACCGATATGTATGCAGCATTGGGAAAGAACGATCAAAAAATATATGTGGTACCTTCTCAAAATTTAGTAGTTATTAGAATGGGAGATGCTGCCAATAATGTTCAATTAGCCGTTTCTAGTTTTGATAATGAATTATGGGGAAAATTGAAAATCATTATTCCATAAACACACTTAAAAAAAATTTTCTCAATTACCCAACTTTTCTTCTCGAGGCAACGGTCTTATACAAAAAAAGACCTAGAAAGGAATTATTCCAGAAGAAAACCATCTTAAATTTTGCTTACATCATTTGCTAAAAAAAAGCAACCACCTCAACCATGGGACGAATCTGCTTGCATAGCGGGCTGTATTCGTAATGAATTGATGTATCAAGAACAATTGTACAAAAAATTTTATGGCGTAATGATGGCAATTATTATGCGTTATACGCAAGATAAAGATGCAGCTGTAAGCATATTAAATAACGGATTTTTAAAAGTATTTAAACACATTGAAAGTTTTAAATACCAAGGATCGCTAGAAGGATGGATAAGAAAAATAATTATTCATGCCATATCGGATTATTTTAGATATAAACATCCACCTACAGAAATTTCACATGAGGTATTACCCGATAAAACAGATTTTTCTGTTAACCCCTCTTTAAATTACGACTACCAATTACTCTTAAATGTTTTACAAGAACTTCCACCAACCACAAGAATAGTAGTTAATTTATTTATTGTAGAAGGATATACACATAAAAATATTGCCAAAATAATGGGTATTAGTGAAAATACAAGCAAATGGCATGTATCGGAGGGAAGAAAAATGCTTCAAAAAAAATTAAGTAGCATTCACTTATGAGTAATCAATTTAACCATATAGATCAATGGCTACAACAAAGTGCTGAAAAAGGGAATATTCCTTTAGAAGAAACTCATTGGCTTCAAATGAAGCAGCTTTTGCAACAGAAAAAAAAGCGTAGAGCTTTTATTTGGCGGTGGTTGGGTATAATCTTTATTACTGGTTTAATTTCTTTTTACATTTTTCAAAATAAAACAGTTCATACAAATAAATCCAACTTAGTTGTTACAAATGGTTATTCAAAAAAAACGGCGTTAAAAGAAATAGATACAACTCTTTCATTAGAAAAAGGATCAACCACTGTAAATAAAAATTTAAAACAGCATACGAATGTGCAGCTTAAAGAAACGAAACAGCAACTAAAAACGAGCAAGAAAAGTATTACTGCTAATAATGAAAAATTATTTACTAAATATGCATCCTTAGATTCAATAACTAAGTTAAGCTCTTCTAAAAAGAAGCAGAAATTTCAACAGAAAAAAATTCTGCCACTAACCAATCAAATAATACAAAATGAAGACAATTTTTTTGCAAAAAAATACGCTAATATAGATAGGGCAAAAATTATAGATAGCCATTTGTTGGTTCAATCAAAAACAAAAAACAAGTTAGTAGGCAATGCTTTAGATAGCACAAACGAGGTTTATTTTAATGTGTTTAAGAAAAAAGACTTACTACCTGTGGTATTAAAAAAACTACAATCAAATTTCATTTTAAAAGATAGCTTTTCAACTGCTTTAGTATTTAGAAAAGACAGTGTACAAAAATTGTTACCTCCAAAAAATCGAGCAACAAAAAAACGTTGGAGTTTGGCAATGGGTTATTTTACCGGAAATCTTCCTTTAGAAAACAAAGGAATCTATGGTGAAATAGGCTATACATTACCAATTTATAAGAGATTATCAGTACAACTATCAACGTCTATTTTTCAATTTTCAACCAACGAGCAACAAAATTTTAAAAAAATAGAATCAATTAGTCCAATACTTGGAACAAACTTAGTTGTTATTGATGTTAACGAAAGGCTTTTTGCTATTGCAAAGGGAATTGTATTTCAACCTCAATTTTTACTAGTTTATCAAATTAAAAAAATTCAAGTACAAGCAGGTTGTACAAATGCTTATGTTGTAAATGGTAAAAACATTACTTTACAATCTTCAGATACAACAATAGTTAATACTTTACCATTGCCTACTGATTTACGTGTAAACAATTACAACTATACTAATTCAGCTTTTAATGGCAAACGCACTACCAATATAATTATAGGTTTACAATATGCAATTAGTAAACAAACAACAATTTCCCTGGGCTATCAGTTTCAAATACACAGAAAAACGGTTGAAGGAATTATAGACAATAACAAAAAACGTAATGTATTTTTAATACAATATGGAATAAAGTTTTGAATCTACCCAACTATTTTTTTTGTTTCATCGGTCTTATATAGTATCTAAAAAAAATAACATGAAAAAATTATTCTTCGTAGTATGCTTCATCGCCGCAGCCTCAAGTGTTTTTATGGTTTCTTGTGAAAAAGAACCAGGACAAGTTGCTAATAATACTAGTACTGTAAATTGCGTAGATAGTGCTTATCTATTTGCAGATTCTGTTGGTTGTAATGGTATTAACCTTTTTCAGGTATTAGGTAATAATAAGAGAATTGCAGTTGCAAAGGGTTCAAACCCTTCAATTGATACAGTTACTAGGGGTGGTTTGTTTTACATTACATATGATAGTATTCCGGGAACAACAGCTTGTTATGGAGCTATCTATAAAAATGCTACATTAAGTTGCTCTAAAAGAAAATAAAGAATATCAATGATCTCCCATTTTTACATTACAGTTAGTTTAGTTTGATGCCTCCTTATTCTTAAGGAGGCTTTTTTCTAATTATTAAAACTTCTTATTACAACATTTGGTCCACTGCTACCAGCACTTTTATGTAATCTAAAATTAAAGCTCAGCAAAAAATAGCGTTGTAAAACATTGTAGCTTACATCTTCAATATAGTTTTGGTTTACGTTTCTATTAATGCCAACATTTCTGTTCAACACATCAAATACAGATAGTTTGGCTTCTAATCTTTTATTCTTTAAAAAACTTTTGGCAATTGAGGTATTCCAAAAAGGTATATCTGTATTAAATCCATCTGCTCTTCCTCTATTAATGGTATAATTTAAATTGTTATTGAGTACCAAACCCCAAGGCAAATAGTTGGTTATTTCTGTTTTATAAATCTGCGTAAGAAATTGATTATTCAATTGTGGTTGTAAAGAATAGGTTGCTTTTGTAAAACGCAAGTTGGCACTAGTTTGTATATCAATTACATTTTCTTTAAAGTACGATAAATTAATGGTTGGATTGAAAGACGTATTATGAATATTATTGGTGAATCCATTTATGAGTGCAATATTTTTAATAGCATTTACACCCAATGAAACATCGGCTCTAAGGTTTAGCTTTTTTATAGGAAATCCATAGTTTAAATTACCAAATAAAAAAGTTGTTCCATTTACATTAATAGGTTTAGTTGTTCTTACACCATTGCTTGTAAATTCATCGGCATATACTATAGCATTTTGTGTAATGCTAAATGCCGCAAAAGCAAAGAAATTTTTTCTTGTTAAGGGATCAGCACTAAAAAAGTTTAGATTAATGTTATGAGCATAACTACGTTTTAAGTTTGGATTTCCTTCAACTACATTCAATGGATCGGCAACATTTTGTAAAGGCTGTAATTGGCTTGTTGTTGGTTGTTGTGTACTAGTTGAATAATTTAAACTCAGGTTTTTATAATTGCTGAATTTGTATTGAATATTGGTATTAGGCAATACATCGGTAAAGCTTTGTTTTATAGTATTGTTGTTAGTTAAGTTGGTGCTTGTTAATGCCGCCAATTGTACAGAAGCTCCTGTACTAAAATTTATTTTTTTTCTGTTGGTTCTATAATTTATAGACCCACCGCTGTAAGTGTAATTACTATTAAAATTATTACTTAGTAAGTTGTTCAGAGCATCGTATTTGCCAGAGTTACCGTTAAAGTCAAATGTTTGTCTGTTGCTTCTTCCAACAGTGCTATTATAAAAGCTACTCAATTCAATTAATGAACGTTTATCAATAGGTTCGGTATAAGTAATATTTGTACCAAAGCTATTGGTGTTTGCTTGAGTGGTATTAATTTGATTGAGTAAAGAATCTTTAGCAGGCAATCCGATAGTATAAAATGTATTTTTAGTATTCAAAGTTCCATCTTGTTCACTGTTATTTAAATTCATATTACCAGTAATAGAAAAGGTTCTACCTTTTTTCTTAAATTTTTTTCTAAACAATACATCATTGCTAAAAGCATATCCATTGGCAATGGTAGTTGTTTTATTAAATCCATCGTTCAACATTTGTTTAGTAGTAGTTTCAGAGCTAGAACTATTATAGTTATTATTTCTTTGCTGTTGTACACTTAATGAAGGAGTAATTTTTATAGAAGTAAGACTATCAAACTTATGATCTATACTTACATTTAATCTTTGCTGCTGCAATTTTCTACGGCTTTCGTTAGCAGCAATATAATTAAAATTATTGCCAGGTAAAATATATTGCCTTTCGGTTGCTCTTGTTGTTCTTAAATCTACATCGCTTGCTGTAAAGCTTGCATTTACATCGGTTTTCTTGGCATTAAAATTATTGTTGTAGTTTATACCTCCTGCAAATGTGGTTGCAACACCTTGTTGGTTTTGCCCTAAGCCTGTAACTGGTAAACCCAATCCACCTTGATCATCAGCTTGTGTTCTAATAGTTATACCACCACCATTACGCATTCCATTTCTTATTTCGCCCGAAAAATTTAATACATCACTCATGCTAAAACCTTGTTTATTGGTATTGTTACCCATGCCAATTAAACTCATTTGTTTTTCTCCATTAAACTTGTTTAAATTGGTTTGAGCATCGTAACGTTCATTGTTGCCTGCACCTGCTGCAACTCTTCCAAATACTGCATTGTTACGGTCTTTTTTTAATTTTAAATTAATGGCTTTAGAACTGTTGCCATCGTCCACTCCTGTAAACTCAGCTCTATCACTTTTTTTATCAAATACTTGTACTTTATCAATAGCATCGGCATCTAAATTTTTGGTGGCCATTTTGGGATCGCCATTAAAAAAGTCTTTACCATTTACAAACACTCGGTTTACTTGTTGTCCGTTTATTCTAATAGTTCCATCAGCATCAACAGTAACACCGGGTAATCGTTTCAATAAATCTTCTACAACAGCGTTAGGCTGTGTTTTAAAATTCTCTGTATTAAATTCTAATGTATCGCCATTAATTACTACAGGCGGACGTTTTGCATTTACAGTAATATCTGAGAGATTAGAAATGTCTGTCATGGCAACATTTCCAATATTGAGTTCACCATCGTTGGTAACATTAATATTTTTCCAAACAGAAATATATCCAACATAAGATGTAGATAATAAATATGCACCTTTTGATACTTGCTTTAAAATAAACACACCACTAGAATCGGCTCGGGTAAAATTAATTAAGGTAGAGTCTTTAGCATTTACTAGAGATACTGTTGCAAATGCCAATCCTTTTTTTGAAGCAGTATCAAGCACAACGCCTTTAATTTGTGTATTTTTTTGGGCAAGAATAGTTAAAGGAAAAATGAGCAATAACAATAAAAAACGATGCATAATAATGTTGATTTGAGGGCTCAAAAGTAGTTGTGCAATATTGTTAAACCGGTTAAACAACTTGTTTATAAGGTTAATGATTGTTAATGTTATTGGTGTGGATAGTTTTTAATGAATGAAGAGTACTACACTTTATTTGTTTGAGGCTTTTTGTTTGTTTTACGATGGAGTAAATATTTCACACAAAGCAACAAAGTATACAAAGTTCACAAAGGGAAAAGCCACAACGAATCAACGAGACAAAGTTGTACAATGTAAAAACTTATTGAAACTCTCTAGCTTCTTTGTTCTGTGGTGAAGAAAAAAACAACTGCATTTTGGTTTTTACAATAGAAAGTAGTTCTTTTAAAAACTATTCGAAAAAGCCAAAGTAGATGGAAGTAAATAAAGTAAAAAAAATTGTAGTTATTGGTCCTGAAAGTACAGGCAAAAGTACTTTATGTGCTATGTTAGCTCACCATTTTAAAACAGAATGGTGTGCCGAATTTGCAAGAGACTTTTTATTAACCAATGGAACTAATTACACATTTGACGACTTAGCTATTATTGCCAAAGGACAATTGGCTTTAGAAGATGAAGCTACTCTAATGGTAAGTAGTAAGTGGGAAATGGGGAGGGGTGAAACAACATTTATTAATACTACTAATTTAACTACCACTCACCATTCTCCAATGCTTTTTATAGATACCGATATGTATGTAATGAAAGTTTGGTGTGAATATGTTTTTGGCAAATGCCATCAGTTTATTTTAGAAGAAATTATACACAGAAAATACGATTTGTATTTACTCTGTAACATTGATTTGCCTTGGGTAAAAGATGAATTAAGAGAATATCCTGATGAACAACCAAGACAAGAATTGTATAAAATTTATAAAGATCTTTTAATGAATCAATCTGTTCCTTGGGTTGAAATAAGTGGTACCAATGATCAACGTTTTGATAAAGCAATAGAAGCTGTTCAGCGGTATATAAAATAAATTTTACTCTAGTTCACCTTCATCATTGGGGCGTCTAAAAAATCTATACGGATTAGGTTTTCCTCTTTTATGTGCTTCAAAACATTGCTGAATATAGTAGCCAAACTCTAAATCGTTGAAGGTTTGTAACAAATAATAATCGGGTCTATACCTATTCATAAAAGTATCTAACTCTGGCGATTTTAAACCTGTAAGTTTAATTACCAATGAACGTTTAAACCTAAAATCTATATACTTATCTTCTTCTTGTTGTTTCAACCTACGTTGTAAAGCTAAAATTTGTCTGGTACGTTTAAATCGAAACATATTAATAAACTCGTTCAAATCAATTCCAACCGAAACCCCTGGAGTAGTATTATATCCGGGCGAAGAAGGGCTTAATCGAATACCAGGTTTTTTAAAATCGAATATTTTAGCATAGTCTTTTCTGTTCTGTAATGAATCGTATCTATAATATCTATTTCTCACTTTTACTTCTGGTAATTCAGCAGCTTTAATGTGAATCATTACATTAAAATCTGATGTGTTGGTGATAGTATCTACAGGATACTTCATGGTGTTTTTTCCAATTACCGAAAACCAAATTGAATCTTTGGTTCTAAGTGTTAAACTATAACGCCCAGCTGAATCTGTTACAGTACCTCTGCCTCCTGAACTTTGTACAGCAACAGCCTCTAATGGCCTACGTGCAGTAACATCGTACACAGTACCACTAATAGTGGTAAACTGTGCATGTGCAGTAAAAAATGTAAGCAGTAAAAAAAATATAGTAATTATTGTTTTAATAACTATTTAGTTTAGAAATGTAATATTAAGCACCATTTTGAAACAATGTATAACAAAGACGTTTATTAACGGTTTTTTGCATAATTAAAAACCCGAAAAATAATTTCGGGTTTTTAAAAAAGTAATTTAAAACTTAGTATCTAAAATATAAGGTAACATTTTACGCCATGTTGGCCAATCGTGATGTATATCAGCTCCCCAAATATCTAAATCGTGCCAAATACCTTTATTCCATAAAACCTGACTAAATCTTTTATTGGCTTCAGGATCTTCAAAATTGCCAGTACCTGTTGCAATATGTATATGATGGCTAGCTTTTATTTTATTCAAATACCATTCATCGTTTAAGTTAGGTACATAATGAAATGGCGAATTAAAATATACTTGTTCATCCCAAAAGCCTTTGGTGTATTCACTTAAATCGTACACTCCACTCATGCTAATACAGCCATTAATAATATCTGGACGCTTTAAAAATAAGTTCATGCTATGTAAAGCACCAAAGCTTGCACCACTGGTATAAATCATGGTTTCGGCACTGGTTGCATTTCTTATGTATGGAATTACTTCATTAAAAACGTAATTGTTAAACTGATTGTGACGTATAGCTTTATGCTCAGGCAACATTTCATTATTTAGCCAACTTTCTTTATTAATACTATCTATACTAAATACCCTTAATTTACCAGAATTAATTAATGGAGCCAATGCTTCCATCATTTGAAAACGTTCGTACTCTAAGTAATCTGCTGCGGCAGTTGGTACTAATAATAATGCAAAACCAAAATGACCATAAGATACAATAGGCATTTCTTTGTTTAACGATGGGCTGTACCAAGAATCTATAAATTTATTCATGTATGTGTTTTTTAAAATGAAGCACTATTAAAATTAGGCATTACTTGAAAGGTAGGTTTTTCTCCTAAGGGAACAATTACAATAATATTATTGGTAACTGTTTCGTTGGGTTTTAATGCAAACCCAATTTGCACTCTTATGTCTTCTATTCTATCTTTTCCGGTTGCACAATCTTTTATATTTGCTTTGGCAATGCTAAAAAAAGGCCTTGCTCTAATGCTTCCACTTTTAGATGTTAGTCTTTGTCCTGTTGCATTTTTACAATCAAATCTTGCTAAATCATCTTTTGCTGTTGCTACTTCGCTAAAAGAGTTTCTTCGTTCGTACAAAAATAATTTTAAGCAATTACTTTTATTGGTTGCATAAAGGGTTACTTCGTAACGGCTCATATCTTTTCCACCTGCCTCTTTGGTACTTTCATTTTTTATAGTGAATCCATATTGAATACCATCTATTTCTATTGGTTCTTCTTCGGTAATTTTAGAAATGGGTTGGCTATAAGAAATGCTACTATAAGCAATAATTGTTAGTATTAAAAAATAAATTTTACGCATGTAGTTAAGGGTTTAATGTATGCTGTGTTTACTAATTTCTTTCCATAAATCTCTATAACATTGGGCTGCATAGCTGCTATTGGCAAACTCAAATAAGGGTTGTTCATGCACCCCCATTTTTTCTACATCGCTTAAATAAGGAATATAATTTTTAAAGAAAATTCTATTGTTATAAAACGTTTGTAAAGTTTCGTGATGCAATGTTTTTCTATGATCTACCATACTAAAAAAACATTTAATTTTTGCTTTATCTAACTCGTTTTCTTTAAAATACTGCACTACTGTTTCGTAAGAACGAATAGATAATGTAGTAGGAATATTGGGCATTACAATAGTATCGGCAGCATTAAAAATGTTTTCGTGTAATAGTGAGATACCGGGAGGACAATCTAAAATCAATAAATCAAATCCTTTAATATTGTTGATGATGGTTTTTAATCTTTTTTTACTTTGCTTGCTTTCATCAAAAATTAAATCGGCATTTCTGGCACTCATGTCTGCTGGAATTACCCAAAGATTTTCAAACGGAGAATCTTTGATTGCATCTTGAACATGCTCGTCTCCAGCAAAAATTTTTTTGCTTTCATTCTTTTCATTTTTTACATGAAAGTAAAATGAAGAAGAACCTTGTGGATCAAGATCCCATAACAAAGTTTTTAAATTATTGGCGGCGGCTAAATAAGCAAAATTTACTGCTGCTGCTGTTTTACCAACACCACCCTTTAAGTTGTATAAAGCCAGTGTAATCATAGCTTTTAGTTTTTGGATGGGTAAAATAAGGAATTGTTACGGTAGAGCAAAGTTTTTGAGTGAGAAATATCATTGAAGTTGTAATTCTCTTCATAATCACTCTGCACAACAACCAACACTATTCTCCCTTAAAAACAGGATTTCTCTTTTCTAAAAATGCTTGTACACCTTCTTTAAAATCGGCAGTTTCAGATGCTCGGCGTTGTAATTTATCTTCATTCATTAACTGCTCATCAAATGTGTGGCTGAACGACCAATTAAGTGCTTTTTTGGTAAATGCCAATCCTTTTGTTGGCATTTGTGCCAATGTTTGTGCAATAGCTTTACTCTCGTTTTCAAACGTTTCGGCTGAGAAATACTTATAAATCATGCCTAGTCTTTCGGCTTCTATGGCTGAAATTTTATCGCCCAATAACATAATTGCACTTGCTTTTTGCCAACCAATTAATCTAGGTAACATAAATGTTCCTCCACTATCGGGTATTAATCCAATTTTAGAAAATGCTTGTATAAAACTGGCATTTTCATGGGCCACCACAATATCGCAACATAAAGCAATATTGGCTCCTGCACCAGCTGCAACACCATTAATGGCTGCAACAATGGGTTTATCTAAATCTCTTATTTTTCTAATTATGGGGTTATAATGTTCGTATAAAATTCTATTCATTCCTGGTCCGTTGGGATCTACTACTTCTGCTAAATCTTGCCCAGCACAAAATGCTTTGCCACTGCCCGTTAAATAAACAGCACGAATGGTTGTATCATTTTTACACTGGTCTAAAATATCTTGCAACAGCAAAGCCATTTCTCGGTTAAATGAATTGAATTTATCGGGGCGATTGAGTGTTATAAAAGCGATTGAATCTTTTATTTCGAATAAAATAGATGACATAATACATTTTTTGAATTGAATAAAATTGAATAGTATGAATTAAGCTTCAAAGCTTTTCACTTCTGTATGGTTAAGTAAAAAATCATTTACAGCATCATAATTTCTATCGGGCGAACTAATTCTGTACGAATAAATAGCATCATTGTTTTCTTTAATCACCTTCATGCAACGAAAGCTAATCTTTTTATCGGCTAAAAAAACTTCCATTTCTTTTTTAAAGTCTTCGCCTAATAAATGCGTACAAATTCTATAATCTTTTACTTTATGAAATTGGTTAATAAAATTTTGTACTGGCTCTAATACAAACAATGCAGTAACTACCATAGCAGTAACTACAATAGCCAATGGATAATTATGATAACCAACAGCCATACCCAATGCTGCTGTAACCCAAATAAGTGCAGCTGTAGTTAATCCGTTTACACTAATGCCCTCTTTAAAAATTACACCTGCACCAATAAAACCAATACCTGTAACAATATTACTAGCAATTCTATCTGGACTAACATGATTACTTTCTTTAGATAATATCGTATATAAACAACTGCCCACACAAATTAAAATCATGGTTCTAAAACCCGCAGGCTTACTTCTAAATTCACGTTCTAACCCAATTATTGCACCAATAACAAATGCAACAGAAACTTGAGCTGCTTCTTCAAAGTAAATAGATAAATTCATACAACTAAATGTACTAGATTTTATAGAAAAGGAATAGTATTATTTACTAATGACATTTAAAATAATCGAATGGCTCTTTACAATCTTGACATTGATATAACGCTTTACAAGCTGTACTGCCAAATTCACTGATAAGTTTTGTATGTGTTGAATTACATTGAGGACATTCTACACCATCGGCAGGAATGTCAAAACTTTTGTTAGGAGCAGCAATACCATATTGCTTTAGTTTTTGTTTACCAATTTCCGTCATCCAATCTGTAGTCCATGCTGGAGAAAGCACTGTAGTAATTTTTGTTTGAGTAATACCATTTTCGGCTAACGCTAAACGAATGTTGGTGCTAATCATATCCATTGCAGGACAACCATTGTAAGTAGGTGTAATAATAACTTCTACTAAATCATTATTAATAATTACGTCTCTAATAATGCCTAAATCTTGAATAGTTAATACCGGAATTTCAGGATCGGCAACATTGTGTAAAATGGAATAAATATATTCTTTGGTAAGCATGGCAATAGTTAGGTAGTTACAACAAAGATGTTGTGTAAGTGTTGAAATAAAAAAAGAGAAATTGCTTTCTCTTTTTGGTTATAGATATTTTTTTGATTGAATGCTATTCAATAAACTATTGTCTCCAAGTTCTTCCTCTTCTTGCAAAAACCCCATGTCCACTTTTGCTTACAGGAGCAGCCGATTGTGCTGTTGGTGCAAAATTGGCATAATTCATTTTATATGGATGTTCGTCTATCACAGGAATATTCAGTCCAATTAATTTGGTGATATCTCTTAAAAATGGTCGTTCATCTGCGTCACAAAAAGAAATAGCAGTTCCACTTGCACCTGCTCTTCCTGTACGCCCAATACGATGTACATACGTTTCAGGAATATTGGGTAAATCGTAATTAATTACATGCGTCAAATCATCTACATCAATGCCTCTTGCAGCAATATCAGTAGCTACTAAAACCCTAATTTTTCCTTCTTTAAAGTTGGTTAATGCACGTTGTCTTGCATTTTGAGATTTATTGCCATGTATAGCTTCTGCCAAAATATTACTTCTGTACAAATCTTTACAAACTCTGTCTGCACCATGTTTGGTAGTGGTAAACACTAGTACACGTTCAATTTTTGTATCGGTCAATAAATGAGTGAGTAAAAAACGTTTATTGGCTTTTTCTACAAAATATAGTTGTTGATTAATTTTCTCCACTGTAGACGAAACGGGTGTTACTTCTACTTTTATTGGTTCGGTTAAAATTGCATTGGCTAAACCTGCAATTTCTTTTGGCATAGTTGCCGAGAAAAATAATGTTTGACGTTTAGTAGGGATTTTAGTGATGATTTTTCGTACATCATTTATAAAACCCATATCTAACATTCTATCGGCTTCATCTAATACAAACATTTGTATGTGTTGTAAGCTTACAAAACGTTGTTGCATTAAATCTAATAAACGTCCGGGTGTTGCAATTAAAATATCTACGCCTCTTTTTAATGCATTCACTTGACTATGTTGAGATACTCCACCAAAAATTACAGTATGTGTAATGTTGGTGTGTTTGCCATACGCCGAAAAACTTTCGTCAATTTGTATAGCTAATTCACGGGTTGGTGTAAGGATTAAAACTTTTATGTGTTGATGATAGGCTGTTTCCTCTTTTCTTTTTTGCAGAAACAAATTTTGCAAAATAGGTATTGCAAAAGCTGCCGTTTTACCAGTACCTGTTTGTGCACAGCCCAATACATCTTTACCTCTTAAAATATGGGGAATGGCTTGTTGCTGAATAGGGGTTGGTGTGGTGTAGCCTTCTTGTTCAAGAGCTTTGGCTATGGGCTCTATTAAATGTAAATCTTTAAATAACACTGTTTAACTTATTTTAAAATTGATATTAACCAATCACTTGTACTGTGCTGATTAACGTTAAAAA
This sequence comes from Asaia bogorensis, assembly GCA_943371535.1. Taxonomy (GTDB): domain Bacteria; phylum Bacteroidota; class Bacteroidia; order Chitinophagales; family Chitinophagaceae; genus UBA1930. Next base: position 122,712 of record CALRVE020000006.1, read on the forward strand.
TATATGCTCGGCTACCTATGACTTGACGAGCTTTTTAACGGAAGAAAAGTTATCCAGTCTTCTAAGAAGGAGTATATGAATGCAACGAAGATAAGGGAAATGAAATAAACATTTTAGAAAGCTGCTATATAATAAAAATCGGCTTTGTGTAACAATACACAAAGCCGATAAAACAAAAAATAAATACTAGTTCTTTTAATCATGCACCACCATAATAGGTATATGACTATGAAATGCCAATTGCTTGGTATGGCTTTTGGCAAAAATACTTTCAAACAAGCCATGTTTTTGTGGAATTACAATTACAATATCGGTTGAATTAGCATCGGCAAATTCATTTACACCTTCTATAAAGCTGGTATTGTGTACAAAATGATATTTGGGTGCATGGCCAGCAAATAATGTATGTAAAGCCATGTTTTCAAAATGAGTGCCTGAGTAATCGGCCATGTTTTCTTTGGTTTCTACATGTAATACTTGAAAGTTAGATTTTGTATCGTCCACAAAACCAGTAATATGATCAATTGGCATATTATCGTAAATATTGTGCATGCTACATGCCAATACGGTATTACGTATAGGTTTAAAACTAGCATTTGCAGGTACAATAATTAAGGGCAAAGTAATTTCTTTACTTACATCAATAGTATTACTACCTATTAATGCTTGCTCTACTGCATTGCCACCTGTAATACCCATTACAATTAAGTTAGCTTGCTTTTCTTGTGCAGCATCTACTATGCCTTTTACAACGCCATTATAACTATTAAATAGCTCAACTTCAAAAGGTACATATTCTACTTTTTCTTGTAGCTCTTGTAAAAATTTTTGAAGTGCAGCTGTGCTATTTTGTTTTACATCTTCTACACCAACCAACAATGGTACAGCTAAACCACCATCAGACATTACAGGCAATTCGTATGAATGATATAACACTACTTTTTTTGCTTGCACTTGTTTGCCTAATTCTAAAGCATACACAGCAGCATTGAAGGCTGTTGAAGAAAAATCTACAGGTACTAATATTGTTTGCATAATGATGTTTTTACCCCATAAATGTAGGATATATATTTATGGTAAAATATGATAGTGCTCAATAATTCTTTTTACTAAAGTTTAGTGGTGAAAATGACCGTTGGAGGCTACTCCAAAATTATTGCAGTGAAATTGGATTGCTGAAAATTTAATTACAAATTTTATCGGCACAGCAACTGCTTGCAAAGGCTTCGGGCTTGGCTTTAAAAGCAAAACCCATACCTAAAATATAACCCATTGCTTCTTTTAAAGCATCGTTGCTTTTAAAGTTTGGATTGGTATTAATATCAGCATGTACTTCCATATCAACACCAAACTCAATAAATAAATCGCAAAGCTCATAAGCAATTTCAATGCTTTTGGCTACTTCGGTAAGCATGCGTTCTTTGAGATGAAAACGTTGTTTGGTTTTTTCATTGTGAATGTACATAAACCCACCACTGTGTTCTCTTAGAAAAACAATTACTGTGGCAAATTCGGTATCGCTGCCTTTTACTTGGCTATCGGTACCAATACAAACTTTAAGGCGAATGCCTTTTGCTGTTTCCTGTTTAATTGCTTCGGCTACTGCCTCTTTAATGGGCAGGTTAATGGATTCTCCGTTAAACTTTCTCCAACGCATAATTTTTAGGTTTTTTGAAGTTAACCATTAATTGTAATACGCCATATGAAATTATTATTAACAGTAGTGCATAAGCCTAAAATTATTCAACAAAACTTCAAGTTTTTTAAAAAGAAACCTCTTTAAAAAGATATGGGTTGTAGAAATGTATTGGTTTTAAAGTACAGAATACCATCTTATTTGTACATTAGCCAATTATGCAACCAACCAACTTTAATTTAGTTACCATTATTACAATTCTTAAAAAACATATACAACAAATTATTGCATTGGTGTGTGTTTGTTTAATAGTTACTACTGTTGTATTATTTCTGATTCCAAAATATTATAGAAGTGTTGCAATTGTGGTTGCAGCCAATCCTGCTTTAGCAGATAAAGCAAGACTGTTTAACACAAACATTCAAGGACTGTATTCAAACTTTGGTAGTGGCGATGATTTAGATAGAATTGATGGACTAGCCAATTTAGATACCACTTTTAAATTATTGGTGAAACAATTTAATCTTATTAAATACTACAAATTAAAAGAGAAAGATTCGGCTCTTGCTTTAAGAAAAGCTGTATTACTGCTAAGAGAAGATATTGATTTACAAAAAACAGATTTGAGTCAGTTTAAGTTTATTGTTACTACGAAAAACAAAAACTTATCGGCCAATATTGCCAATAAAATGGTGCTGCATGTTAAAACAATGGTTGAAAATATTTGGCAAAAAAATTATCAGTCGTCTTTAGAAAAAATTACTACCGCAATTACCGAATTAGAAACGGAAGTTGACGATATAAATTCAACCTTGAAAAGTATCGACTTCACACAATCAACTAGTCTTACGTATACCAATAAAAGACAAGCTTTATTGCAACAATTGCAACAATATTATATTGTGGCTAACGAGTTTAAATTGGCTATAAACAACCATGCACCTGCATTATACATTATTGAAAATGCTTCGCCTGCTGCTAAGCATTATAAACCTAAAAAGCTAGATGTTTTAATTGCAACACTGCTAATAAGTTTTCTTTTTGGGTGCTTGGTAGTGTTGGTAAAAAATAGAAAATAATTGATCTATATTTAATTACAACGATTGTTATATTTAAAAAAAATATTCATTGGTAATAAGCAATTACACCAGTTTTGGTTACATGGTTTGTTGTTGATGGCTTTTGGTGTGGTAGCCTTAACATTGCAAGAACCATTGCTTATAGCCGTTCCTTTTATTATTGTACTGCTCCCTAAAATTGTTCAATACATTATTACACAAACACATCAACTATTTTGGTTGTTGCTGTTGTTGTTACCCCTTTCAACCGAAATAAATATTACACCATCGCTAGGTTTAGATTTTCCCGATGAATTAATTATGATGTTGCTTACAGGATTGTTTTTGGTACAACTAATACATCAACCACGTAGCTTTCCAATTCATGTATTAAAGCATCCTATATTTTTAATCATTGTACTTCAATTATGTTGGATGTTGGTTTGCACTTACTATTCTCAAAACAGTGTTTTATCGCTCAAATTTTTCTTAGCTAAAATTTGGTACATTGTTCCATTTGTTGTGTTGCCACAATATTATATTCAACAACAATCCGAGTTTAAAAAAATAGCTTTACTACTTCTACTACCCATGAGTTTAGTAGTAATACAATGTTTAATTAGACATGCATTATTCAATTTTTCTTTTGAAGGAATAAAGCAAACACTTTCTCCTTTTTTTAGAAACCATGTAAACTACTCGGCAATGTTGGTTTGTTTAATGCCAATTATTTGGTATATGAAAAAACTAACTTCAAATAATCATAAGTATTACAAATGGTTAACTATAGGGCTAATTGTTGGCTTGGTAGCATTGTTTTTTGCGTATTCTCGTGGTGCTTGGGTTGCATTGATATTAGGTATACTAACAGCATTTATTATTTATAAAAAATGGATGTTGAAAGTAATGATGATGGCAACAATTATCATTGCTTTATTAATTGGTTGGTTGGCAAGTAACCAACATTATGTACAATTTGCACCCAATTACGAGCAAACAATTTTTCATAGTAACTTGGGGGAACACTTAAGTAGTACTACTTCATTAAAAGATTTAAGTAATGCCGAAAGATTTTATCGTTGGGTAGCCGGTGCTAAAATGTTTGCAGCAAAACCAATTACTGGTTTTGGTCCTAATACGTTTTATGATTACTATAAAAATTATGCAGTAGATGTATTTAAAACCTATGTAAGCAATAATCCTGAACACAGTAGTGTACATAATTATTTTTTGTTAATGGCTTTAGAACAAGGCTTTATTGGGTTATTGTTGTTTTGCATTTTATTGTTTAGTGTATTAATGTATGCTCAACAATTGTATCATCAATTACAGCATCAATTGTACAAAACAGTTGCCATTGCAATAGGTGTAATCATTGCAATGATTGCTACCATAAATATGATGAGTGATATGATTGAAACCGATAAAATAGGCGGCTTATTTTGGCTATGTGTTGGCGTATTAATTGTTTTAAGTAAAGAATTAAAAATAGAGCAAGAGCGTATTGCTTAGAAACTTCTATTCTTTTACTTCAAAATTAAAGGTTGTTTTTAAAGCTTCTCCAAAAGGTGTAATACCTTGAAGTATGGCTGTATATTTTCCTGAAATATCCGATGTGTAAAATTGAATTTTAGTACTTGTGTTTTCTTTGGTTTGAATATTTCCATTCCAATATAAAACTGTTCTATAGTCGGGTAATCGGCTTTCTACTTCAGTGGTTAATTCGTACTTCGGACTATAAAATTCACGCTGTGCTTCCATACCATCGTAATCAATTACCAAGCTTTCGGCACTCAAAGATTTTATGCCCATTGTTCCATCGTAGCTGCTATAATTTACTATACCATCGAATACCAATTTGCCCGAAAAAAATCTTCTTGCAACTACATCTAATTGCTGAATTTTTAATGGGTCGGCAGCAATTATTTTATCTGCATCAAACAATGGAATTCCATCAACCAATATCAATGGATCTCCTTCAAAATATTGAAATCTTGGATTGTCTGAAACATAAAAAACAAACTTATTATTTTTTCTTCGTACCAATACTCCTTTAATATATTCTCTCATTACTTCTTCCATACTAGTAAAACGAGTATAGCTATCTAAGAAATATTTTTCATCGGGCTGAATATAAAATGGCTTATAACCAATATTTGAACTTTTGGTAATTGCTTTTGAAGGATGATAAATACGTTGTGCTTGCAAAGCAATACTTGCCTCATTTAAAGCTGTAGTTAATTGTTTACTTAACTCAAACGTAGGTATAGTTGTACTTGATGCTTGAGCCCAATAAGGACTTTGAATATCTATTCTATAGTTAGAGTCTATTCTATTATTGGTTTGTGCTACCAACTCGGTAGTGCTATAAATATTGGGCATAATGGCATAAAAACTTCCATCGGCTTTAGAAAATGCATTGGCGTAACCAAACTCTTTACCAGGTAACGATAAATACACAACAATACCTTCTGCTGGCTGCAAAGTTGTTTTATTAATTACTTTTCCAGAAATAATTTGACTTTCATATTCTGGCAAAAATGTTTGATTGGGTTTTTTATTGGCGAATACATCGTTCCAATTAAAACGTCTCCAACCTTGTGTAAGTAATAATAAATCCAATGCCTCTTCGTTGCTAAAAAAATAATTGGGGTTTTCTATTTTGCCTTTAATATGAGCAAATAACCATTGATATTGTTGAATATCTAAATCGTTTGTTATATCACTTAGCTCATCATTTTTAACTACAGCAATTGATAAGTTGGCCTCTGTTGGTAAATTATTTGCAAGTGCACTTACGTCAAGCTCTACTTTTTTTCTTGTTTGAAAAACCGATTGATTGCTTGTTAGCTTAGCTTGTACATTTTGTGTATATGGCTTATACAACAATCTTTCGCAAATTGGTTGTAGTTGTGCATTAAACAATGTTATATGATGAATGCCTTGAGCCAGTGACTGCTTGTCTACAGAAAAAACAGTAGTTCCGTTTTCTAGCACTTGTGTTTTTTTATATTGAGTGGTGTGATTTGCATGTACCAATATGTGAACAGCTGTATTATTGAAATTATTGGTTGCTTTAACTGTTATGAATACTTGATTGTTGTTTGTTTGTGTTAACATAACAACACCATTGGTAAAAGCATTGGGTAAATTGGCTACAAAACTTTCATGATTACTTGTAACAATGGCTTTATAAGTATTTCCTTCAACAGGGGTAAATGTAAAACTGCCTAAACCAAATTTTTGTGAAGTAAAACTACCTACAGAATCGTTGTTTTGATTTACAACTTTACCAATACAATCTATGCCTTTACCATTGCTATTGATGGCTTTAAAAGCAATTGTGCTGCTAATATTGTTTACTAGATTACCTCCTTCGGGAAAAAATTGAATATCGTATTTCAGTTTTTTAATCGTAGTATCTACAGAAGTATTGTTAAACACATTTACAATACCAATTTGTTTTTCAAATGCAAAATCGGCCTCTCCATTTTTCATTAAATTGGTATATGCCCTTAGTACATAATTGCCAGTTGGTAAGCTTAATGGTAATATAAACTGACCATTACCAGTTGCTTGGATTAATGGAATTTTTGCTTGTAAGGAGGATTTTTTATCAGCATTCAACAATTCAACATATACTACTTTACTAATTGGACTTGGTAGGTTAGTGAGTGCTTCGGTATTGTACACTTTAAACCATAAAGTTTCGCCCGATAAATAAAAATTTTTATCGGTATGTACAAAAATTTTCTCTTGAAAATTATGTTGGCTATACTGTTTAAACTGTTGCTCAATGGTTTCAACATCTTGCAATTGAGCTAAAAGCGTAGTATGAAATAGACATAAAATACAACCCAAAAAAACTTGCTTCATCATCATAAAAATTACTTAAAAATAAATTAGTACTACTGCCAAAACGGAGGTCTTGTAGTTACACCACCAAATACTCTACAATCGCCACAGCTTAATGTAGCTGCTAAAAATCCACCATTTACATCGCCTGCAATGGGCACATAACGTCGGTTATTGAAATATAAATTAAACGTATCTGGATGCCCTGAAACAACATACACTTCACAGTTCAAAACATTGGGTGTTACAAAACTGGTTACCTGAGAACGATCTATAAAAATACGTTTGGTAGTAACCGAGCTAGCTGTAATATAACCAATTACAGGTTCTGTTGTATTTGCAACACTTGTAATATTGCCATATAATTGAGTGGGTTGAACATCGAAAACCGAACCACCGAGTTCCGTCATCTGTTTCAACTGTTGCCAATATTCATAAGCTTCTTTTGTTAATGTAGTTTGCTTTACTAAAACACTATAACGTGTGTTCAATTTATCTACCCCTTTAGGTATAAAATGTAGTTTTTCGTTTTCAACAACATCGCTAGCAAGTTTAGCCGATGAGCCAATAAAAATGCCAGTGATAGGGCTGCTTTTCCAACAACGATAAATTTGATCTACAGAATCTCTTACCACTACATTTAATCCTCCTAAGTATTTATAATAAGATTCAAAATAGGCTCTGCTTTCCCAAGTTTCTTCACAATCCCATTTATAATATCGGGTATTATTGGATACATCTTTTGAGCTAGCATAAAACTGAATACCATTTTTTTCTGCATCAATACTCCAATTAACACTATCAATGGCGGGAGCTGTTTTTGCTGCAATTAAATCGGTAATATATTCTTTAGCATCTTTCGTTACAATTCTTACCTTGTACGATTGGTTTGCTGTTACCATATTACTTCTTACAGCATATTGACCATTAGGCTTTTCTACAGATTGAGCAAGTACTGCATTATTTGCAGTAAGTATAGAAATTTTAGCCAATGTTTCTGGCTTATTTACATTGGTAGTACCCAATTTTTGAGAACGAGATAATTTAAAAAAACTAGAATCGCCACCTACGTTTACAAAACCGTCTATTACCAAAATATTTTGATCTATAGTAATTTCTGGAGGAGTATAAGTTTCTCTACAACTTGCTATGAATAGCGTTAAAGAGAAAAAATAAATAATTTTTTTTATCATAACTATACTGAATTTTTAAAATTTGAAATTGTAGGTTACAAAAGGAATTGCCGAACCAAAAATGGATAATTGATAACCTTTTACTTGATTGTTTTCGGTAGTGAAATAAACCGAATACGGATTTTTTCTTGCTGTTAAATTATACACTCCTACACTCCATGAACTATGTGCTAATTTTTTTACTTTATGATTGCCTTCTATGTTCATAGAAATATCGGCTCTAAAAAAGTCGGGTATTCTGTATTGATTTCTATCTGAATAAAACACCCTATTACCGCCTGCATAATTAAATACAGCAATAGGCAAAGTAATGGGTCTTCCTGTACTATAAACACCTGTTATAGAAACATTGAAACGATGAGAGAATTTATAATTGGCAATTAAATTAGTGCTATGTGGTTTATCGAAATTGGCTGCATAAAATTCGCCTCTGTTAATTGGACGATTGGTTAATGGATCATCGGTACGTAACAATGTTCTTGCAAAAGTGTAACTTAACCAACCTGTTAATTTTCCAGTATTTTTCTTTGCCATTAATTCAATACCATAAGCCTTTCCTTTAGAACTTAACACTTCGGTTTCAATATGTTCATTAAGTAATAATGTTGCTCCACTTTTATAGTCTAAATAATTGCTCAACCATTTATAATATACTTCGCTGGATAGTTCAATACCATTACTTAAGGTTTTATAATATCCAACAGATAATTGCTGACCCACTTGTGGTTTAATATGAGCATCGCTGAGCTTCCAGATATCGGTTGGCGAAATAGCTGTTGTATTACTTAACATGTGAATGTTTTGTCTTAAGCTATTAAATGCAAATTTTACAGATGATGTTTCGCTTAAAGTATAACGAGCCGACAATCTAATTTCTGGACCAAAATACGTTTTAACAGCCTGACCTTTTTTGTAAATACTGGTGTCAATAACATTGGCTTCATCTCTTTCTAAACCTGGTGCATAGTTTAAAACAGTTGAAGCTCCCAATGCAGTAAATGCAGTTAATCGAATACCTGCTTCAATTGCAAGCTTAGAATTTACTTCAAAATTATCGCCAAAGTATAGAGCATTTTCTATGCCTTGTTCTTTTTGAATATTTACAGGCGCCACTAAAGATTGTGTACCAGTAGGATTAAAGTTGCCAGGCTCAATAGCAAACAAATTGCTATTAAAACCAAAGTTTATTCTGTGTTTATTTCCATAGGTTTTAGTGAAATCGGCTTTCAAATAATACTGGCTTATTTTAAACCTCAACTCATAAGCATCTAATGGTTTTAAACTACTTTCTATACCATAACCATAGTTATCGTAACCAACTGTAAATGTGCTAAAGAAGTTGTTGTTGTAAATATGCTTCCATTTAATATTTACGTTGTTATTTACATATTTATACAAAGTATCTCTATCTAACTTAAATCTATCAGAACTGGTGTAAGCTGTTACCGACAAAAAGTTTTTCTTATCTATTTGATGTGTGATGTGTAAGCTTAAATCGTAAAAAGAGGCTTGACTGTTGTTGAAGCCAACATCTTTTAAATTTTTCAATACCCAATCAGAGTAGGTAGTTCTATAACCAATAATAAAAGAACTTTTTTCTTTTTTCAATGGTCCTTCTAACATTAAATGACTGGTTAATGGTCCAATTCCACCTGCACCGCCAAGTTTCTTTTTATTACCCTCTTGAACCGAAACGTCTAATACAGAAGAAATTCGGCCACCATATTTTTCAGGAATACTGCTTTTATACAATTCGGCAGCTTTGACCACATTTGGATTAAATGCAGAGAAGAAACCAAATAAATGCGATGGATTAAAAACAGTTGCATCATTAAATAAAATTAAATTTTGATCGGCCGAACCGCCTCTTACATTAAAGCCTGTGCTTGCTTCGCCAACAGATGTAACGCCTGGTAAGGTTAATACTGTTCGTAAAACATCAGCTTCACCAAAAACAACGGGCTGTACTTTCATTTGTTTAATGGTTACCCTTTCTACACCCATTTTAGGAGCTTTAATACCAGAGTTTCTTTGTGTTGTAACCACCACAGTTTTTAACGTAGTTACTTCATCTTGCATGTCAATATTTAAATTACCGCTAGAGTAAATAATGAGCTGACGTAATGCGTCTCTCATGCCAGCAAAACTTACTGTTACTAAATGTCTGCCTTTAGGTAACGTTAAAGAATATTGACCTAAGTAATCGGTGATAACAGATTTGTTGCCACTACTTACTGTTGCACCAACTATAGGCTCATTGTTTTTGCTATTTTTAATAACACCATTTAAAACTGCTGTACCACTATTGCTTGCAGTTGGTTTACCAATGTAAATCAGTTTGTTTTGAACAAAAATATTATTGCTTTTTCCTTCTGTAGTATCTTGAACTGCTGCAATGGTATTTTTAGGTTTTACAGTATCTTTTGGAGGATCAAAATACAATAAGCCCAAATTATTTTGTAATTGAACTGTTCTTGTAACAAAAATTTTTTGTTGAATTATAGAAAACTGTAAATCGGTTTCTTTAAAAATTTGTTGTAATACTTGTGTAATAGTTGCATTGTTTACTACAAGGTTTATTTGTAAACTATCGGTATCTACGGAGTTGTAATAGAAATAAAACGTAGTTTGTTTTTCAACACCAATTACAAATTGCTTAAAGTTGGCATTTTGTAAATTGAGTGTAATGGTATTGTTATTTTGAGCATTTGTTTGAACACTAGTCAATAATAAACACCACGAAATAGATAAAAAAAAGAAATAACGCATTGGTAAATTAGTTAATAATTTGCTCATAATATTTTACAGCTTCTACAATATACTTTTCGGTAGTTGAGTTAAATGAAATATCACGTTTACTCATTTCGGCAGCAACACTGCTTTTTCTATCGCCCAAAAAATCGAGGAAAGAATTTCTGTTTTTAATTTCTTTATATACGCCGTTTTGAAGGATATAAAACTCATTTTGTTGTTCAATTTTTTTCTCAACACCAGAGTTAGATACAGTTTCTCTAATGTTTTTACTTCTTCTTGCAATAACTGTTAAAGATGCTTTATGCAACACTTCATAAAAATCGGGGATTAACTTTTTATTTAAACTATCAGGCATTAAACGCCAAAAAAGCATATTACCTAATGTAAACGAATCTATTTTTTCTTGTTGTATAATAATTTGAATATTGGTATTGGTGCTATGGGTAATTAATTCTTTATGTAATAAATCTAGCTTCAATGGCACATTATTATATAACTTATTTGCATACCAAAGATTACCCGTTAAAAAAGTTTCTACCATACAAAACGGATGACCAAGAAGTTTTCCTGTATTATGATAATATTCTTGACCCGAAAAAATATAAGCTTTCTCTACTACAGTTGTACGATAAGCATCTACACTATTATTAATTTGTTGTTGTACTATATTTTCGGAAGTTGTTTGAGAAAAACCAAGAGTAGCAGCCAAAACAAAAAACAATGCAACAAAACACCTCATCTTATATATTATTTTTTTTATTGAAAGAACGTTGCTAAAATAACTATAAACATAACATGAATAGGTTTATTTAGGTGAGTGGTAATTCTTGAACGATAAATTTTAAGAAAACTACTTATAAAAAAGTAGTGATTGTATAATGCAATTATATTTTACCTCTTACATTCAGTGCATCTCTTAAGCCATTGCCCAATAAGTTAAATGCCAATACCAAAATCATAATGGCAATACCAGGAGCCAATGCCAACATTGGATTATTGGTGATGATGAAGTTGTAGTTTTCTTTAATCATTAATCCCCAACTAGGTTGTGGAGGTTGTACACCAACGCCTAAAAAACTTAATCCTGCTTCTATAACTATTGCACTTGCAAAATTGCTTGCTGCAATTACCATTACAGGACCTAAAATATTGGGTAAAATATGTTTTAGTATTGTTCTGCCATGGCTATAACCTAATGCCTTCGTTGCTTCAATATATTCTAATTCTCTTACAGCTAATACTTGACCTCGTACCAATCTTGCAACATTTACCCACATGGTTAAACCCACAGCAATAAACACTTGCCAAAAGCCTTTTCCTAAAACCAAGGTTATAGCAAATACCAACAATAAAGTAGGAATACTCCAAATAACATTAATGAACCACATAATTAAATCGTCTATCCAACCTTTATAATACCCAGCTATTGAACCTAATAAAATGCCAATGGTTAACGATATAAAAACAGCTATTAAACCCACCCCTAAACTTACACGAACCCCAATTATTAAACGGCTGAGCATATCTCGGCCAAACTTATCAGTGCCTAAATAAAAGGTAGCATTAATAACTGGTTTTTCGGGTAATAAATGTGTAGCTATTTTTTGTGTTTCTACAATTCCATCATCCACAAACTTTTGATATACCAATGAATCTTGCACAATTGAGTAACTAGTAACTGGAACATAAGTAAATGATTCTTCTTTTCCATTGATTAAGGTAGCAAAAAGTGAGTTTTCTGTTTCTTGTTCTCTTTTTATTTGTAATAACTGAATGCTAAACCCTGCTTTTTTGCTGCCAATTTCAGGAATCATTCTATTGGCATTTATGCTGTTGTCTGGAGCAATAAAGTATCCAAATACAGCCAATACAACTGCCATTGCAATTAATATCATTGCAAAAACGGCTCCTTTATTTTTTAAAAACCGTTTACCGAAAACATTATTTGATTGACCGATTGACATGAATTTAAATTACCATTAATACGTTACTTTATACAGAGACTAAACTTAATTAAAGTTTCATAGTCATACCCACACCTTAACTCAAACAACATGAAAAATTTACTTCTTTTTCCAATTTTATTAATAGCACTTATTGGTGTTATTGTTTATGCTTGGTGGCCCGAAGGTAAAGATGCTCTTTCAAGAAAATAATGGAGCATTACTTTACATTTCTGCCTTTCCAATGATAGGTTCCAAATTTTCCTAGCCAACCGCTAATTACAATATAAGCAATATGTATAGGTTGTAAAAAAGGAAACCACCACACAAATGGTTGATTAAAAAATTTAGCAACAGGTAACGCAAATAGCATTTCTACCAAGGTTTTTAGTGCAACAAACAATAACCAAAAGGCAATGAAATGAATATTAATTAATACACCTAATGGCATTACAAATAATGCTGCATTAAATAAATATACCAATACCAATACCGCAAAAACAGTGTTGTCTTTAGATTTAAACTGATCGGCTTTACTAGCCCAACGAATACGCTGATTAAAAAATGAACTCCAATTGGGCATCGGATGTGTAGCAACAATGGCATCTTGAGCAAATAGAAACGATACATCGTTGGGATATTGCTTTCTAATTTTGTTCATCAGCATCATATCATCTCCACTAGCTTTTGAATCAATACCTCTAAAGCCATTCACTTCAAAAAAAACATCTTTTTTATAAGCCAAATTAGCTCCATTACACATATTATGAAAGCCTGCGTTTACCGATGCTGCAGTTACGCCTTGTAAGCTCATAAAATCTATAAACTGAAAGGTTTGTAATACCGATTTGTCATTTGTAAACACAACAGGTGCAGCTACAAAAACAGGTTTATAGGTTTGTATCCAAGCATCATAGTTTTTAAGCCAATTGGGTTTTGCTGTACAATCGGCGTCGGTAGTAATAATCCAATTTCCTGTTGCATAGCTAATGGCATTTTCAATGGCTTTCTTTTTGTACGAATTCAAGATTTCGCCATTTAATTCATCTACCAACTTAATCAGTTTTATGTTGTAATGTTTGGCCCTGAATTGTTCTACAATTTCACTGGTTGCATCGGTGCTATGATCATCAATTACAATAATTTCAATCAAATCATCTGGATAATTTTGTTCTACAATGGATTGTAAACAATTGCCAATATGCAAAGCCTCATTTCGTGCAGGTATAATAATACTGAAAGTGGTTTGGGGTACAATAGTATTGGGTATTGCAAAAGGAGTTAATTGCAAAAACCATTTTCTATACAGCAGTAATACAACAGCATATCCTACAAATAAAATAGATAATGCTGCTACAAAAATTGTTAACCACATTGCTACAAAGAAACAATTTAACAGCATATGTAAAAAAGTTATTTGCAATAAAACAATGGGTCTATTTATAACTCTTTGTTTTTTGTTGCCTAGGCTTGTGTATGCATAAACCTTATTTTAAAAACAATTTGTTTTTTGCCTACCTCTAACATTAGGTTTAATTTTACCCCATGAAGCAATGGGTTCAAAAGTATACAGGCATTTTACGCAATCTTAGAATTACTTATTGGTTGTACAATATTGCCAACTTAAATAAGCTTAAAAAAAACAAAGAACTGTATCAACAGTTTAAGGTTGAAAAGCCCATTTGGAAAAGCATTGCTCATGCCGATATTCAACAGCACTCTAATGATATTCCTTGGATGGATAATCCAACCATTACTAAAGAACAAATTCAAGCCCATCCAAACTTTCAATTGTTTGATGCACATACACAACAAGAATTAATCAATTGGCCAGAAAAAGGGTATTTAATTATTCCCGGAGTATTTACACAAAAAGCCGATGCCATTAACGCAGAAATAGAAAAACTTAGGGCTGAACATAAAGTTGATTTTAATTTTACTGGACGAAAAATTATGGATGCTTGGAATTATAGTTCATTAATAAATGAGGCGTTTAGAGAAGAAAAAATTTTAAATATTCTACAATTTATATTTCAAAAAAAGCCCATCCCTTTTCAAACCATCAATTTTCAATTTGGTAGCGAACAAAAACCTCATAGCGATTTTATTCACATGACTACAGAACCAATGGGTTATTTAAGTGCCCAATGGATTGCATTAGAAGATATACAACCTAATAGTGGAGAGTTGGTGTATTATCCAGGTAGCCACAAACTCAATTATGTGTTTAGTGAAGATTATGCAACTGGCAATAACGCCCTTTTAATTGGTGAACACAATTACGATAGATACGAAGACAAAATTGAATCTATTATTCAACAACACAACTTGCAGCCTCATTATTTTCATGCAAAAAAAGGTGATGTATTGATTTGGCATGCCAACTTATTACATGGTGGCAGTAAAATAAATAATCCCTCACTCACCCGAAAAAGTATGGTAGCTCATTATTATGCCGATGGGGTTTTATGTTATCACGAAATTTCTCAAAGGCCTGCGGTAATTAAAACTAATTAATACCTCAATAACTTTTCAATACACTCACCCAATCGGCTTTTGGCTAAATAGTTTTTTTCTAGTTCTATATTAAAAGGTATGGGTGTATCTAAACTTGCACAACGCATTACTGGTGCATCTAATAATTCAAAACAATGTTCACTTATCCATGCACTCACTTCTCCTCCAAAACCACTGATTAAACTATCTTCATGTACTATTAAAACTTTACCAGTTTTAGCAACCGCAGCTTTTATAGCAGTATAATCTAATGGTTGTAAACTTCTTAAATCTAATAATTCCACACTTACTTCTAGATGTTGTTGTATATATTCTAAACACCAATGCACACCAGCACCATACGTAATAATGGTTAAATCATTTCCTTGTTGTACGGTATGGGCTTTACCAATTTCAATTTCATAAGCAGCTTCTGGCACTTGCCCTTGCACACTACGGTATAAACCTTTATGTTCAAAAAATAATACAGGATTGGGATCGTTAATGGCTGCCATTAATAAGCCTTTAGCATCATAAGGAGTACTTGGATATACAACTTTTAACCCTGCTACTTTGGTAAACCAGGCTTCGTTGGTTTGGCTATGAAAAGGACCAGCACCAACGCCACCACCACATGGCATACGAACCACCACATCGGCATTTTGCCCCCAGCGATAATGTATTTTAGCTAAATTATTTACAATTTGGTTGAAGCCCACTGTTGCAAAATCACTAAACTGCATTTCCATCATACTCTTAAAACCTGCTAAACTCAACCCCAAAGCAGTACCCACAATTGCACTTTCACATAAAGGGGTATTACGAACTCTTTGTTTTCCAAATGCTTCCACAAAGCCTTCAGTAATTTTAAAAGCACCACCATATTCAGCAATATCTTGCCCCATTAAAACCAA
Source organism: Asaia bogorensis (assembly GCA_943371535.1). GTDB lineage: Bacteria > Bacteroidota > Bacteroidia > Chitinophagales > Chitinophagaceae > UBA1930. Next base: position 138,561 of record CALRVE020000006.1, read on the forward strand.
GTTTTCATGTTGCTGCATAGATTGATACAACCCTTGTTGAATAGCATCTACAAAACGAATTTCTTTAGTTGGTCCTTGATCAATAATCCATAATCCATTCTCATCTAATTTTTTGTTTTCTACTTCCGACTCCCGATTTCCGACTTGCGTCTTCCTTGCAAACACATCATTCAACTCTTCCTCACTATTCGCTACAATAGCAGCTGCTTCATACGCTTCTTGTAAATCGGCCTCTATGTATTGTTTTATTTCACTTTTAATTACTTCAATGGTTTGTTGAGTAAGTACGTTTTCGCCTAATAAGTAATTTTCAAAGTTTTGAACTGGATCTTTTTTACTCCACTCTTCAAATAAGTGTGGTGGAACATATTTAGTACCACTAGCTTCTTCATGACCCCTCATTCTAAATGTCATGCACTCAATTAAATAAGGCTTTTGTTCTTTAATACAATATTCTCTAACTCCTTTTATGGTATCGTAAACAGTTAAAATATTATTACCATCAATTTGAATGCCTTCCATGCCATAACCTTTGGCTTTGCTCACTAAACTTTCGCAACGATATTGTTCATTAACTGGAGTGCTTAATCCATAACCATTATTTTCAATAATAAATATGACTGGTAAATTCCAAACGGCTGCAACGTTTAAAGCTTCATGAAAATCGCCTTCACTTGTACCACCATCACCTGTAAATGCAACAGCTACTTTGTTTTCGGCTCTTAATTTATGTGCTAAAGCAACACCATCGGCAATGGCTAATTGTGGCCCAAGGTGAGAAATCATGCCACAGATATGGTGTTCTTTTGCTCCAAAATGAAAACTTCTTTCACGACCTTTACTGTAACCTTCTTTATTGCCTTGCCATTGCATAAATAATTTGCTCAATGGCATTTGTCGGGTAGTAAAAACGCCTAAGTTTCTATGTAAAGGCATAATCCATTCGTCTTTTTCTAATGCTAAGGTTGTACCTACACTAATGGCTTCTTGACCAATGCCACTAAACCATTTACTTATTTTACCCTGACGTAATAGTACCAACATTTTTTCTTCAATCATTCTTGGAAGAATTAATGCTTTGTAAATAGAACGTAAATCTTGATTGGTTAAATTATTTCGATAGAAGTACATGGCAATAAATTATGGTGGCTAAGGTAATTTTTGTTTGTTAACAATAGTTTGTTTTTTTCACCAAAGAGCAATGGAGTTTTACTGAGTTAATACCATGTGTTGCATTCTGCTGTTCAGGACTTGTAATTTTTTTTGTCGCTAAAAGAAGAGTATATAGAGATTTTGAAGAGATATTTTCTTTGTGAGCTTTGTATACTTTGTTGCTTTGTGTGAAATGTTTCACCAAAGAGCAACGGAGTTTTACTGAATTTTTTTGTTGTGCTATATGAAACTCGTTAATTCGTAAATCCAATATTTTAATCTAATTAGTAACCTTGCTTGCTTTATGTGAAACCCTCAAACTGTTGGTAAAACATACTTCTGCTTTAGTTTTTCAACATACAACCCCTCAAAAAATATTTTATGTAGGTTTGTTACAAACCAAACTACATGAGTTTAGCAACTATTATAGATTTTTTAGAGCCCATTAATATTTATGAAATTTCTAATGATGAAGGGTATAAAGACACGCAACTTGGCCGACATATAGAGTTTTTTGAAGAAGAACTACCACCTATTGATGATGCAGACTTAGTAATTATTGGTTGTGGCGAAACAAGAGGCATGGGTGCAAATTACAATCACACCCTTTCGCCCAATGCCATACGTGCCGAGTATTACAGCCTTTACCACTGGCACAAAGAAGTGAATGTGGTAGATTTTGGTAATGTTAGATTAGGAGCAACTTTACAAGATACTTATGCTGCATTAAAAGCAGTAGTAAGTGAATTAATTGAACGCAAAAAAAAGGTAGTGATTCTTGGTGGTAGCCACGATTTAACCTTAGCTCAATATGGTGCGTATGGTAATTTGGGAAAAATTATTGAAGCCGCCGTTGTAGATGCAAGAATTGATTTAAATATTGACAGTGTATTACCTGCCGATAATTTTTTAATGGAATTATTGTGTGGCAGTCCCAATTATGTAAAACACTACAGCCACATAGGTTTTCAAAGTTATATGGTGCATCCACACATGTTGGAAACCATTGATAAACTGCATTTTGATTGTTTTAGAGTAGGCAAAATAAAAGAGAATATTGAAGAAATGGAACCTGTGTTACGCAATGCCAACATGTTAAGTTTTGATATTGCTGCTATACAAAATGCACATGCACCAGCAAACAGATTAACGCCAAATGGGTTTACAGGCGAAGAGGCTTGCACACTAATGCAGTATGCAGGTTTAAGCAACAACATTAGCAGCATTGGTATTTATGGCTATTTACCTAAGGATGACGTACATCAACTTACAGCTAAACAAGCTAGCCATATGATGTGGTATATTATGGATGGAATTTTTAAAGGCAAACAAGAAGCTGAAATTGAAAATACCAACGAGTTTAACGAATTTCATTTAGCTTTTGCCGATGTACAAACCACTTTTTTACAAAGTAAAAGAACTGGTCGTTGGTGGATGCAATTACCAGATACCAAATACATAGCTTGCAGCCAAAGCGATTATATTATTGCAGCAAGTAACGATATTCCAGAACGATGGATGAGGGCTGTAGAAAGGAGTTAGAAACACCAATACCAAAAGTGAAATAATAATTATGTAACTAGCAGAGGCATATCATTTGAGGGTCCTCGAAAGTTTATCCTGAGCGAAGTCGAAGGACTCTCTTCAACAGTTTTATCTTTAATGAACAAACAGTATAACATGAATCAATCTTTTCTAAATAAAAGCAACTCTTCAATAATTAGTCTATTGTTCATATTAGTATTTGCTTCTTGTAAAGTAACCAAACAAACCCAAATTCAGCAATCACCAAAACCTGCTTTACTCAACAACGAAATTTTTACACCAGCTCATGTAGGCATTGCAGTGTATGATCCTGCTACCAATACTTATTTGTATCAATATCAGGCAGAAAAGTATTTTATACCAGCCAGCAACACCAAAATATTTACTTGTTATGCTGGTATGAAATATTTGGGTGATAGCTTAACTGGTTTATTGTACACCGAAGATGATGGAGAATATACTTTACAATTTACTGGTGATCCAACATTGTTGCATCC
>CALRVE020000007.1:0-124161 GCA_943371535.1 Asaia bogorensis
TTGAAGAGTTCAAGTTCTTCAACCACCAATATAAATATTTGTGCTACTAACTATGTATGGAATGGAACGAATTATACTAGTTCTGGAACCTATACTTTCAGCACTACCAATGCTGTTGGATGTGATTCAATTGCTACTTTAAACCTTACTTTACGTCAGGCTTCTAGTTCTATTTCAAATGTAAATATTTGTGCTACTAATTATTCTTGGAATGGAACGAACTATACTAGTTCGGGAACCTATACTTTCAATACCACCAATGCTGCTGGATGTGATTCTGTTGCAACGTTGAACTTGACTTTGAAGAGTGTAAGTTCTTCAACTACTAACATCACTGCTTGTAATACTTATACATGGAATGGTATTGTTTATAATACAAGTGGAACTTATGTAAGAAATGGCTTGATCAATACTGTAGGCTGCGATTCATCAGCTCGATTAATTCTTACTATTAAAAAATCATCAACAGCTAATATGACTCAAGCAATTTGTGTAAATCAACTACCATATACATGGAATGGCATTAGATTTACTACTGCGGGAAGTAGAACAATTACTTTGGTAAATACTGCAGGTTGCGATAGTGTGATTAATTTCACATTAACACTTCGACCACAGCCAACAATTATTATGCAAGACACATTTAAAACATGGCCAAACGTTCCTATATTTTTAAATGGGTCAATCAGTAATGCTACAACAGTTAGATGGTCGCCTAGCCAATACTTAAATTTCGACACCATACAAAATCCATTAGCTACTCCTCCAAACAATGTAGAATATGTAGTAACTGCTCGTAATAATAATGGTTGTTCAACCACTAAAAGAATTTTTGTACGCATGTATAAAAACATTGTAATTCCCAATGCATTTTCCCCTAATGGAGATGGCATTAATGATGTTTGGGATTTATCGTCCTTATCAGAACTGCCGGGTTTTAGTGTTCAAATATTTAATAGATACGGTAATATAGTGTACCAATCAAAAAGCTTTACACAATATTGGGATGGAAAAAGAAATGGAACAAACATTCCTGTGGGTACGTACTATTATTTAATTGATATTCCGAACTATAAAAAACTTTCTGGTTCTCTTACAATTTTAAGATAGTTTATTTATAAAGTTAATATCCACATAAAAAAAGAATGTTCTTTTGCCATAGTAATTAATTTTTTTAAAAAAACTATGAAAACTTAATAAAAATATTTATTTTCATGCTTCAAAACTTCAAAACTTAAAAACTTTGCTTTATGAAAAAAATGTACACTTTTATTTTAGGGCTTCTCTTCACTTCAATTGCATTTGCACAACCACTAACCTCTCAGTGGATTAAAAAAGCAGATGGTGTTGATTATGTTTGGTTCACTGCCGATAACAATGTAGTTAGCATAGCTTATAATCCAGCAACAGATCGTTTATTAGTATCGAAAAGAAATGACCGAATATTTATTGTTAACCCTGCAACTGGTGCAGAAGTTGGTCAGTTAACTACTACAGGTTGGGGTACTGAGGCTTTTAAAGCCAATAAAATCAGGGTTACAGAAGATGGAGTTATTTATGCCATTTCTTTAGCTACTGGAGCAGGACAGTGTAAAATTTATCGTTGGGCCGATCAAACTTCAACACCAACTCTCTGTGCAGATTTTACAGTAACTGAAAGATGTGGTGATTCATTTGGACTATCTGGAACTGGTAATAATACTATTTTATATGCTAGTGGCTCAGGTACTTCTTCAAATGCAATCAACATTTATATGTTGAATACAGTAAATGGAACTAACTTTTTCCTAGAGAGCAATATTAATATTCCAACAACAGGCAGTCAATGGGCAAATAGAGCTGTAGAACCTGTAACCAATAGTTTAACATCTGATTTATGGTTAAACATGGGTGGTGGACCAGCAAGAAGAATTACTGTAGGTGCTAAAAGTGGTAATACTAGAACCGGAACTTTGGCATTTTCAACAACAGATGGTGTTGGAAATGGCCAAGCATCAAATGGTTACGGTGGTTTAAAGTTGTTAACTACTACCAATAATAATAAATTTTTAATTTTTGCAGGTGGGAACAACGCTAATGCTGGGGTAAGAACAACCATGTTAAATGTAACCAATGAAGCATCTGTAACAACTTATGGCATAGATTCACTAGGCGATGCACCTAGTTACGTAACTAATGCCAATGGTTCAGGAGATGCAGCAACAAAAAATAATGGAGATGGCACCTACACTATTTTTTCATTATCTACTAATAACGGAATTTTAGCTACCAAGACAGATGCTAGTGTATTACCTGTAACCATTAGTAGCTTTAATGTTGCAAAAAGAAATAAAACGGTTGCAGTAAGTTGGACTACAGAGACAGAAAGCAATAACAAAGGGTTTGAAGTTCAAAAATCTATAAATGGTAAAGATTTTTCTACTATAGGATTTGTAGCTACAAAAGCCAATAATGGTAGCAGTAATCAAAACATAAGATATGCATTTGAAGACAACAAATTAATTGCAGGAAGAAGTTATTATCGTTTAAAACAAATGGATAAAGATGGTAAATACTCAGTTTCAAATATTCAATTAATTGAATTTGCACTTACCAATAATTTTACGGTTAAAGCTTTAGAAAATCCGGTACGTAATCAAATTGCATTGAACGTAAAAAGTATGGATGCTAGAAGAATACAAATTAATGTTACTAATGCAATAGGTATGATTGTATACACAAAACAAATCAATGTAGTAGCTGGCGAAAGTAATTTTACTATTCCTACTACTCAGTTACCAAAAGGTACTTTATTTGTACAAGTAAAAGATGTAAATAATAGATCAGAAGAAACTACATTACAAATAATTAAATTATAATTGAGTCATTCAATTAATTAAATCAGAGGCTGTCTTAAAAGTGTCATAGATTATTTTATTGAGTTAGTAAAATAGAACAATCGATGTACCTCAAATTTGTTACATTCCATTAAGCTCAATGTAATAAATTCGATAACTTTTAAGACAGTCTCTTTTTATTTTTCACTTATCTGCTTTTGCCAACCTGTATAATAATTTTGAGCAATAGCGGTATTGATTGGTTGATGAACTTTTTTATCGCTGTTCAATTGTTTGATTGATTCAATGCTTTTGTACACACCCACTTTTAAGCCAGCCAATAATGCAGCACCTAAAGCAGATACATCTGCTGTGGCAATTGTTGTAACATTTTTATCTAAAACATCGGCCAAGAACTGCATTAAAAAAGCATTTGCAGTAATACCACCATCAGCATTTAATGCTGTTAGTTGAATGCCAGCATCTTTTTCCATAGCAGTTATTACATCTTTAATTTGATAAGGAATGGATTCTAACGCTGCTCGTACAAGATGATTTTTGTTGGTTGCAAAAGTCATTCCTGTAATAGCAGCCTTTCTATCCATTTGCCAATGAGGTGAGCCTAAGCCACTAAATGCAGGTATTAAGTAAACACCTCCATTATTTTCAACAGATGTTGCCATTGCTTCTGTTTCTTTACTATTGGCAAATAATTGCAAACTATTTTTTAACCATTCAATAGTTGCACCACAAGAAACTATAACACCTTCGTAAGCAAAATCTATTCTACCTTCTACACTCCAACAAACAGTAGTTACCATTCCGTTTGTAGAAGCAACAGGCTTACTGCCAATATTCATTAAAATACTGCTGCCCGTACCCATTGTAGCTTTTGCTGTGCCTGCTTCAAAGCAACCTTCACCAAATGCAGCTGCATGAGAATCGCCAATTAATGCTGTGATGGGTGTAGTATTTTCAAGCAATCCATGTAGTGTAGTTGTTCCAAATGAATAAGAGGATGGATGAATTGCTGGCAATTGAATACCTGTTAATCCGTAGGCTTCAATTAATTCAGCATCCCATTGTAATGTATGTAAATTGAAAAAAAGTGTTCTTGACGCATTGGTGTAATCTGTAGCAAATACTTCGCCTTGCGTTAATTTATACAACAACCAAGTATCTATTGTACCAAAATATGCTTTGCCATTTTTTATTGCATGATTAATTGATGGATTATTTTGATAAAGCCAAATAAGTTTAGTTGCAGAAAAATAAGGATCAATCAGTAGCCCTGTTTTATGATTGATGGTTTCTGCTAATCCTTTTTGTTTGAGTGTTTCACAAATTTGAACTGAACGTTTGCATTGCCAAACTACTGCATTGTGCAGTGGTTTTCCTTGCTCGTCCCAAACAACAAATGTTTCTCTTTGGTTAGAAATACCAATAGATACAATAGAATTTGCATCAAAACCTTTTGTTGTAAATTCTGCCAGGCAATGCTTTACAGAAGTCAATACATTTTGAAAAATTTCTTCAGGGTCTTGTTCTACAAAACCATCTCCAAAATAAGCTATATGCAAAGGTTCAACACCTTTTGCTATAACAATACCTTGCTCATCAAAGATTAATGACTTGGTAGAACTAGTGCCTTGGTCTATGGATAAAATAAACATGTGTTAAGAGTTATGAATTAGGAGTTATGAGTTATAAATTATAGCTAATGAGTTATTACTACGCTTAAATAAAGTAGAGTAAAGAATAGAAAGTACAAGTATGTCCTTCGACTACACTCAGAATAAATTTGCAACGAAAGCTTGATAGCATTACTAGAGCCAAGTACAAAAAATTAATCTTTCTTTTCTCCAATTTTGTCTATGATAACTGCTAATAAAATAACGCCACCTTTTACCACTTGTTGCCAAAAAGGAGATACATTCATTAACACCAATCCATTGTTGAGTACACCAATAATCATGGCCCCAATAACTGTACCCCACACACTACCCTTTCCTCCATTTAATGATGTGCCACCAATAACCACTGCTGCAATAGCATCTAACTCGTAACTAATGCCAGCATTGGGTTGTGCAGAATCTAAACGTGAAGTAACAATAACTCCACCTACAGCTGCCAATGCTGCTCCCAAACTGTACACAATCATTTTTACTTTATTGATGTTGATGCCAGAAAATTTTGCAGCTGTTTCATTGCCACCAATTGCATAAATGTATCTACCCAATTTTGTTTTTTGCGTAATGAAGACCGCCAATAATACCACAACTATTGCAATACAAACTGGAACTGGAATTCCTACAAAAGAACCTGCACCAATTACTGCAAATTGATCTCCTAAATTACTAATAGGATGCCCACCTGTGTACAACATAGTGAAACCTCTTGCAATGGTTAGCAAAGCAAGTGTAGCAACAAAAGGAGGAACTTTAAATTTGGTGATTACAAAACCATTGAACCAACCCAATACAGCACCAGCCAATATTGCAGCAAGTACTGCTCCTAAAATAGTAAAGCCAATATACAAATCGGCAGAGGGAATTTTAATGCCATTTTTTAATAGGCCAGCTGCAAATGCACCACACAATGCCAATACAGAACCTACAGATAAATCAATACCAGCAGTTAGTACAATTAACGTCATGCCAGTTGCAATACAAATATTTACAGCTACCTGACGCAACACATTAATTCCGTTGGAAGGAGTAAAGAATTTATCTGTTAAAAAACTGAGTACAATACAAAGCACCAATAGTGCAATTAATGACTGAAATCTTTTAAGTGTTGATTTATATGAAACTGGTGACATTGTGATATGTTGAATTAGTTTTTATGAATTGCGTATTTGAGAATTTCTTGTTCTGATGCTTTATCTATTGGAATATCTCCTGTGAGTTCTCCTTCACAAATAACCAATACCCTATCTGATACAGCCAGTATTTCTGGCAACTCAGAAGATACCATAATAATGCCCATGCCTTCTGCAGCAAGGGTTTTCATTAACTTATAAATTTCAGATTTGGCGTTTATGTCAATTCCTCTTGTTGGTTCATCTAGCAACAGTACTTTTGGATTGGTAGCCAACCATTTTGAAATAACAATTTTTTGCTGGTTGCCACCACTTAAATTTTGTACAACATTATTACCAGAAGATGTTTTGATGGCTAACCGACTGATATAATTTTCTGAGAATATTTTTTCTTTGGTTTTACTTAAAAAAAAGCCCCACTGCTCTATTTGCTGTAAAATGGTTAGGCTAATGTTTTTGCTTACCGATTGATTTAAAACCAAACCTTGCAATTTTCTATCTTCTGGCACCAATGCAATGCCAGCTTTAATAGCATCGGCAGGTGTGTTGATTTTTGTTTTGGAATTATTTACTGAAATTTCGCCAGTAGAAGTTTTTGGATGAAGCCCAAAAATGGTTTCCATAATTTCAGTTCGTCCCGCACCCATTAAACCATAAATACCTAAGATTTCACCTTGATGTAATTGAAATGAAATATTACTAAAAAGATTTTTTGTTTTTATTTCTGGATGGCGAAGACTGATATTGTTTACGGAAAGAATAACACTTGCATTTTCAAAAGAAGTACACTTGTTTTGAAGCACAATTTGTCTGCCTGTCATTTTCTCAATCAACAAATCTTGTGTAGCATCTTGCATATTGCCTTCATCTACAGAAGTTCCGTCTCTTAACACTACATAGTTATCTGCAATAGCAAACAACTCTTTAAACTTGTGTGAAATGTAAGCAATCGCTTTTCCTTCTTTTTTTAATTGTTGAATTATAGAAAACAAATTATCAACTTCTTTATCGCTAATGGCCGAAGTAGGTTCATCCATAATAATTACAGCAGCATTGGTGTGTAAGGCTTTGGCTATTTCTACCAATTGCTGATGACCTACTTTTATTTCAGCCACTTTTGTGTTGGGGTCTATGTTTAAGTTGAGTTGAGCTAATAGCTTTGTTGCAATTTGATTCATTTGCTTTAGATCCAGCATACCAAATGCATTCACTATTTCTCTGCCCAAAAAAATATTTTCTGCAATGCTTAAATAAGGAACAAGATTTAATTCTTGATGAATGATAGCGATGCCTGTATTTTCTGCATCTTTTGTGCCAGTAAATTTTACTTGCTTACCGTTATAAATAATCGCTCCTTCGTACTGTGTATGAACACCAGAAAGAATTTTCATGAGGGTAGATTTCCCTGCACCATTTTCGCCAATGATAGCTGTAAGCTTACCTGCATGCAGGGTAAGATTTACATTACTCAATGCAGTAACCCCAGAAAATTTTTTTGATATGTTTTTTGCTTGCAGCATTTATTGTATGGTTTGAATGCTTACAGGAATTAATTCTATATCATTCCATTTAAGATGCTCTTTGTTTAGCTCTAATGCAGCAGTAACAGTAATCTTATCCCCCTTCTTGACTGTTTTTTTGAAAGCAGGTACTACTGTTGTACGAACCAAGTTATTCATTTCTTCAGAAACTGCATTCAAGTTACTGGTGTTGGGAAAGTCTTTTATATCAATCAAACCTGATGCATCTCTAACAGCATTGCCATAAACGTATTCAGTTGTAAGTGTTGCGTTTAATAAATTGTTGCCATTTACTATTTGCAATAGCACTTCATCATCCTTTACTTCTGTTACTACAGCTTGTGTTTTTATTAAAGCATATCTATAGTTGCCAATTGCTAAAGCATTGGTATATTTTTTTAGAGCAACTTCTTTATCCGCTTCTACCTCTTTTATTAAAATGGATAAATCAACAGCACTGGTAATTTTGGCTGGCATCTTTTCATTCCATATTTTTTTTGTAAAACTTGCAGCATCAAATTCTTGTTTTTCACCTTTCAATACCTCACTTAATTTCTTTACATAAACAGCATTGTAGCCCAACAAAATAATTACAAATGCAAGGAGTATATATTTTATCAGTTTTTTCATCTGTATATTTTTAATTTTTCATTTTTGCCAGATGGAATTTCACATAAAAATTTTCATCGCTATTGGTATAAAGTTGCTCTAAAATTTTTATGCTTCATTTCATGTAAAATTATTTTTTACCGTAAGCACTATAGTCGGCAATATTTTTTGCAGTAACCAACTCTACAGCTACAGGTATTTTCTTAGGAAAATCTCTTTTGCCTTTCACATATTCATCGGCAAAAATGGCTGCTGTTTCTGCCATTACTTTGGGAAACTGCATACCAGTTGCTGCAATTTTATTTTCGCCAATGGATGTAATAACATCTTCTGCCCCATCAAAACCAAACACTTTTACTTTATCTGCTTTACCAATAGAAACCAATGCTTGATAAGCACCATTTGCCATAGCATCATTGCCACAAAACACCCCACTGATATCTGGATGGGCTTGTAGAATAGATTCCATTACCTCCATGGCCTTATTTCTATCAAAGTCGGCACTTTGCTGAGCCACCATTTTTAAAGTAGGATAATTATCTACAACACTATGAAAACCTTTAGAACGAGCCCATGTATTATTATCTCCTACCAAGCCCAACAACTCTACATACTTACCTTTCTTATTCAATTGTTGAGTAAAATATTTTCCTATGGCAACTGCACCAGAATAACTGTCGCTTAAAATTTGTGAGGTGGGTGCATCTAAAGAATTTACTTCTCTATCCATACAAAAAACTGGTATGCCAGCAGCTTTGGCTTTTACAACATTGGCCACAGAACCATTGGCATCAGTAGAATTGAAGAGAATTGCATCGAAGCCAGAAACAATAATATTATCAAAGTGGTCACTCTCTAATGCAGTATTATTTTGAGAGTCAAATATCTTGGCTTCATAGCCCAATGCTTTTGCTTTTGCAGCAGCAGTTTCTGCTAAAAAAACAAACCAAGGATTATTGAGGGTAGAAACCACAACAGCAATACTGTGCTTCTTTTTGTCTGATGTTTTGTTTTTACAGTTTGTAAAACAAAGCAGTACAAACACCAATGCAAGAGGATAAAATGGCAATCGTTTCTTCATTAATAATATTTTGAAGTTCAACCGTTAAAAAATTTGTTGTTACTTAAATTCAACAATTACCTAAATCATAATACTAACCAAATACAGGCTTAATCATGTACAAGAATGGTGTCTAGTATTTTTTTAGCTTCATCATAAATTCCTTGCTCACTAATTCCATAATGATTAAATATTTCTTGCTGAGAACCAGTAACAGGATATTCATCAGGAATACCCAATATTTTAAATGGTTTTGCATATTGTTTTTGTAAAAGAAATGATGCACAAGCTTCTCCTAAACCACCATAAACACTATGCTCTTCAACTGTAATAATAGCTTTACATTTTTGGGCTACAACTTCAATAAGTTCTGTATCTAAGGGCTTAATAGTATGCATACTAATAACAGTTGCCTCTATCCCCTCTTCCTTTAATTTATATGCAGCTTGTAATGCTGGGTATACTGTTTCGCCTGTAGCAATAATGGCAACATCTTCTCCTTCTGTAATCACTCTTCCTTTTCCAAAAACAAATTCATCTTCGTTTATTTCTTTTAAAGCAGGCATTGCCTTTTTACCAAAACGTAAATAGATAGGTTCGTTGGTTTTTGCAGCCAATTGTATGGCTTGCTCAGTTTCAAAATTATCGGCTGGTGCTACAATGGTAATGTTGTTAATGGCTCTCAACACTGCATAATCATGTAAACTGTGGTGAGTGCTACCTAAGGCTCCATAACTTACACCTGCACTAATGCCAATCAAGTTTACAGGGTTGTTGCTGTAAGCAACATCATTTTTTATTTGCTCTAAAGCCCTTGCTGTAAGAAAACATGCAGGTGAAACAGCAAATACTTTTTTACCACAAGATGCTAGCCCAGCAGCAACGCCAACTAAATTTTGTTCAGCAATACCAACCTCAATGTGTTGTTCAGGATATTTCTTTCCAAAAGGAACCAATTTCCCAGAACCACGACTGTCGCTGGTTACTACAATAATATTTCTATCATTTGCTGCTAATTGTTGTAATGTTTCGGAAAAAATTTCCAAATTAGCTTTGTAGCCGTATTGATTAATTTGTTCTGCCATGATTTCATTTTTTATTTAACCGCAAAGGGCACAAAGTTTACCGCAAAGACTACGCAAAGATTTTTCAATAATATGCTCCACAAACTACAATCCATTTACAACTCTTTTTATGCCGTCTTTTAATCTAGTTACATTAAAGTTCATTAACAAGCCGAGTTTATAGTTACCTAACTTCATGTATGTTAATGTTTGTGCCAAGTGAACATCATTTAATGCTTCTACACTTTTTATCTCTAACACCAATTTACTTTCTACCAACAAATCAATTCTATAACCTACTTCAAGTTTTACTTCTTCAAAAATTAAAGGCATTGCTTTTTCCTTCTCTACATACAATCCACTAGAAGCCAATTTATAAAATAAACATTCTTTATAAGCACTCTCTAATAAACCAGCTCCTAAAGCAGAATGAACTTCCATAGCTAAACCGATAACAGTATGTGACAATTCATTTTCATTCATACAACTTTCCTTTGTTTTCTTGGCGTAAAACTTAGCGTACTTTGCGGTTAATTAGCTTGCAAAATGCTTAATTCATTATCCAATTCTTGTTGTGCCAACTCATACTCTTCTTTATTTGGTACACCATGATGCCATTTCAGTTGATTTTCCATGTAACTAACTCCTTTACCCTTTATGGTATGAGCTATAATTACACTGGGTTTTCCTTTTTCTAATGGTAAACTTTTAAATGCTGCTCTCAACTCGTCTATATTATTGCCATTTATTTCTTTTACAGCCCAACCAAAAGCTTTCCATTTTTCATCTAAAGGATCTGTATTGCATACATCTTTTGTAGGTGCAGTAATTTGTAAACCATTTTTATCTATAATTACACAAAGGTTATCCAGCTTGTATTGAGCAGCAGTTAATGCAGCTTCCCAATTGCTGCCTTCTGGTAATTCTCCATCGCCTAACAAAGTGTATGTTTGGTAAGATTTACTATCGAGCTTGGCTGCTAATGCAGTACCAACACTTATTGGTAAGCCATGACCCAATGCTCCAGTATTTTGCTCTACTCCATTTACTTTTCTAGTGGGGTGACCGATATAATGAGATTTATATTGACACAATGTATTTAAATCTTCTTCAGGGAAAAAACCTTTATCTGCCAACACCACAAAAAGAGATTCTACACAGTGACCTTTACTTTGAATGTAACGATCTCTATCTGCCGAAGAAAAATTTTGAGGCGATACATTGAGTACTTCATTATATAAGACATTTAAAATATCTACACAAGACAAGCTTCCACCAGTATGACCAGCTTTTGCTTTGGTAATATATTGTAGTACCTTCTTACGATACACTACCGATTTTTTATTGAATTCTTTTGTTGTCATGTTCATCTATTTTGAAGCTCAAAGACATAGATTATTATCAAAAATTTGCTTCATTCCTATTCTACAGTTGCAGTGTGTCCTTCGACTATCGCTCAGGATAAACTTGCAACAGGTGCTGAATAGTAGTACTACAGCTTAGTACAAAAATTTACTTTGCATTTACTACCAGCTTTAAATATGTTCATAGGTTTCCCAACCTAAATAATTTTTAAAAGCTTCTTTTAAAATGCCAGCAGTTTTGCTTGCATTCATTACCACATGATGCTCAAAACCATTGCGACACACATAGTTCATGAGTCCATTTAAATTATTTATTTGTGCTACTGCTCTGTTACCAAATGTATTTAAGGCATCATTGGTTAGTTCTCCTTCTCCTACATACGCTTTGATAATTCCTTTGCAATCATCTGTGCTAATACGTGCATAAGTTAGTGGCATGGCTGGTGTACGACCATCTAATGCACCATAAGTATTTTCTGTGCCAACACTAGTGCCTAAAATTGGTGCAGTGCTAATGGTAATATCTGGCAAGAAAGATTTTGCCCAGTTGCCACAATGAAACAACACACATTTTGAATCGTCGTTGGCATAGTTGTTATTCCAATCTACCAAGGCAGATGGTGAACCACTAGCTAATTGCATGGCGTACATACTTAATGTGCCTGTTACATCTACTTCGCAAGCAGATGGCAACATGTTTTCACTCATCATGCTCATGTTGGTACACACATTGCAACCATAGTTTTTTTGCAAAGAAGTCCAACATTGAATAGCAGTTGCGTCAAGTGCATTTTCTGCCATAAAGTTAGCAAGTACCACATCTAGTTTTGCTATTTGAACTAATTTATCGGGAGGTGTTAAACCAACATTGGTATAGGCATGTATTTTTTCTAATTTCTCTTTAACTGCTGCATCATCGGCTGTTAATTTATTAGCATTACCTAGTATTTCAGAAAGATCAACTGTAGTAACAGAAATGCCATTGCGTTGTAGTAATTTTTCGCTGTATCTAACTGTATTAAAAGCTGTAGGCCTTGCCCCAACAGCACCTATACGAACTTTTCTTAAACCATTAACTACACGACAAACGGCTGTAAAGTTTTTTAAATCATGAATGAAAGAGTCATCTTTTAAGCTAACAACATGCTTGGTTGTTAGGGTATATTTAATACCATATTGGTATAAATTATTACAAACAGAGATTTTACCACACCATGCATCTCTTCGGTTTACCACATCCATTTTATCTAAATCATCTGGATAAGCTTGTACTAAAACAGGCACTTTTAAACCAGATAATTGAATGGCATCGGCAACACCTTTTTCATCGCCAAAGTTTGGAAGTAAAACGAGTATGCCTTCAATTTCGTGAGCATGCTTTTTAAAAAGACTAGCACATTTTTGAGCTTCAAAAAATGTTTCAACACCACCCAATTTAGAGTCAGCATCACTCAATAAAATTGGGGTAATATTAAGAGATGTACATAAGTCTAAAATTTCAACCCTAGCTTCTGCAACAAGTTTATCTGGAAAAAAGTCTCTATTACCAATTATGACTCCTATAGTTGATTTACTTGTTGCTTTCATATCTTTTTAAGTTGCAATGATTAATTCAATGTTGTTATCTCTAAATAATTGTTTATGCTTTTCTTCAACTGCAGAATCAGTTATAATAAAATCTATTAAAGACAGTGCCCCTAAACTTGCGAAAGCTGCTTTTCCCATTTTGGTGGAGTCGGCAACCAAGTAAGTAGTTTCAGCAGCATCTATCATGGCTTTTTTAACTACCAAATCACTAATGCTAGGATAAGTTAATCCTGCTTTGAGTGATATACCAGCAGTTGCCAAAAACAGTTTTTGTGCATGCAAACCTTTAAAAAAATCTGCTGCTTTTTGCCCTGTTAAAGACAGTGTTGGTGGTTTAAATTCACCTCCTGTAACTATTACTTCAATACCTGGTTCGGCCCCTAAAATTTGAGCAATGTTTAAGGCATTGGTAATAACAGTTAAATTCTTTTTACCCTTTAGCCCTTTTGCTACCTCAGTTGTGGTTGAACCAGAGTCAAGAATAATGGTATCACCAGGTTCAATAAAATCTAGACATTTTCGAGCTATAAGAGCTTTTTTATCTAAATTTTCTTGATGCGATAAAGAAAAGGCCTGCACCTGATCTTTAATATTCTTTAAATAAGCCCCTCCATGTTCTCTAATAATCAACCCTTCTTTTTCCATCTTTTCCAAATCTTGGCGGATGGTAACCTCGGTAACCTTAAAGAGTTTGGCTAAATCTAGCACTTTTGCAGAGCCATCTTCTTTAAGTAAATCCATTATTTTTTCTCTTCTTTGAACAGCTAGCATAGATTTACATTTGCAATATTAATAAATAAAACGAAAGAAATAAATAAAATAAGAAAGTAATCGAAAAAATTAACAACTAATTTTAAATCTACTCCTATCCTTATTAGCCTGTTAAATTTTTATACTTTTTTATTGATCGAAAATAATAATTCGGCCTATTACTTTCTGCTTTATGTTCATGTAACAACTTATGTATAAACTGAATAAAGCTTAAGTATATACATTGTTAAATACCCATCAATGAACAATTAGCATAAACAACACCAATGAAACATTAAGAACTTAAGGTAAAACTGAATGATTCTTTTCTTATTCTTAGTGCTTGAGTTGTTAACCAACAATTATATTACTGTTTAACAACTCAAAAGTACATTTCAGCAAATTATAAATTGTTTTTCAAGATCCTTTTTAAGCATGTTTAAGTAGCTTAAAAAATAAGCCCTTTTATAACAAAGCCTCAAGAAACTATTGTAAGGTCATACTTAAAAGCAATTTAATTTACTTTTTAATAAATAAATTGAAACAAAAGGCTATCATAATGGGTGTAAATGTAATTATAAAAAAGCGATACTTATTACTAGCAAAGCGATTTATTAAAGTAATGCAACTGCAATTTATTCAATGATATAAAGTAATTTATTTTAAATTTCAAGTTAATTAATAATTTACTCATTCCTATTTTACTTTTACGCTTAGTGAAAAATACTATTTAGAAAAATTTGGATTATAAAAAACAAATAATCGCAATGTATGGTTATTGACATACTCAAATCCATTTTCTCTTTGTTGATATAGATTCATATAACCAAAATCTACACTCAATACACTTGAAATAGGTTGCTTTAAACCAATATACCAGCGATTCTGATCGAAAGTATTATACACTATATGCTTACCAAATTGAAACATTAACTCATCGGCTAATACAATCGATGGTAAGTTTTTATTCTTAAAAATAGGAATAGTAATATTTAATAAATATCTAATTCTATTGGAGAAATTAATGGTATCGGTAGGATTATCATTTGACACCCTAGTTTGCCATCTCTGTTCATTTCTAATTCTATGTAGTAATGAAACTTTATTTGCATGGCTTTGCAATTGGAATTGTTGATAGATCCTATTTTCATTAATTACCGCTTTATAATTGGTATTATTGGGCGACAACCATAGTTGAGCATAACCATTGGTAAAAGTGAATTGATTGTTTACATAATAAGTAATGCCAGCCCTTAAAACTGAAAAACTTGGTGCACTTAAAAAGTTGTTTCTTCTTACATGTACATCTGCGGTATACCCCCATTTGCTGTTAAGTTTAGCGTTATGTATAAAACCAACCCAAGCTTGATTTTGAGAAGAAACTCTTTTTTGTTGTGCATACAAAGCAATGTTCACAAGACATAAAAAACTAAAACAAATAATTATTTTTAACCAGTTCATTTTTCTAACAAAAAAATAAAATAAGTAATTGTGCTGCTAAGATTCTAAGTATCATTGTTAAGGGATACACTGTTGCATAAGTAGCCGATGGAATATCGCTACCAGCTGTTTTTAAAGCAAATGCCAAGGCTGGAGGATCGGTAGTAGAACCAGCTAGTAGCCCACACAATTCAAAATATGTTTTTCTAAAATATTTATATCCAATCCATCCTGTAATTAATAATGGAATCATGGTAATTCCAATGCCCATGAACATCCATTGAAAGCCAATTCCATTATCAAAAGCAGAAGATAATGTATGTCCACTTTGCAACCCTACACTTGCTAAAAATAATGCAATACCCAATTCTCGTATCATTAAATTGGCACTATACGTTGTGTAATTATTCAAGTAAAATGCACCACCAAAACGGCTTAGAATTAAAGCAATAATTAATGGACCACCCGCCATTCCAATTTTTACAGCAACTGGCATATTGGGCACATGAAATGGAATGCTACCTAATACTACACCTAATACAATACCCATAAATATGGGAGCTAAATCGGGTAATTCTAATTTCTTTAAAGAGTTACCTACTGCTTTTGCAATTGCTGTAACGCCTTCTTCTGTACCAACCACTTTAATGGTATCGCCCAATTGCAAATAAATATTTCCGTGGGGTACCATTTCTACACCTGCCCTTGCTAAACGTGTTAATGTAAAATCGTGTTGATGCAATTCGGGTAAATCGCCCAAACGTTTATGTGTAATTGTAGGTTGTGTTACAACAATAGTTCTAGAGATTAAATCACTAAAGCCTTTCTTCAAATTTTTATCACTTTCCGAACCTATTAATATTTTTAATTGATCTATTTGATGCTTAGAAGCAACAATTAATAAAATATCATTTTCTTGTAAAAGTGTATCGGGAGTTGGTGTAAATATTTTTTCTTCTTGCAACATTCTTGATATTACAATGGGTTCTTTTAGTAACTCAAAAAGCCTACGTAATGGCTTGCCTACCAATTGCTTATTTTCTAATTTTAAGTGAATAGAAATAGGTTTATTTGAACGAACAAAATTGAGTTTTCGGTGCAACTCTTTTTCATTTTCGATATTAATGCCCAATATTTTTCTCAATAAAACCAACGATAATATAATACCAAAAACACCTAAAGGATAAGCAACTGCATAAGCTAATGTTACAATTTGTGTGTTTCCTTCATTTACATGTAAATCTTTAATGGCTGCTTGTGCAGCCCCTAAACCTGGTGTATTGGTTACTGCACCACTCATTACACCTGCCATTATAGTCATATCTGTTTTAGAAATATACATAAAAAGTATAGTTACTAAAACACCCATTACAACAGATATTGATGCTAGTATATTGTTATTTAATGCATTTTTTTTGAGCGATGCAAAAAAGCCTGGCCCCACTTGTAACCCAATGGAGTAAACAAATAATATTAACCCAAATTCTTTCAAAAAATGTTCACTTTCTTTATTCACTAATACACCCATATACGAAAAAATAAGTCCCATAAACAATACCCAAGTAACACCTAAAGCAATACCAAATATTTTTAACCTACCCAACCAAATACCCAAAGCAATAGTTAATGCATATACTAAAACAGTTTGAGCTACAGTTTGCTGAGTAAACAAATCCATTAACCAATTCATATAAAATATTTTAAACAAAAAAAATCAACTATTGCTATAGCTTGAATAAACCAAGTAAAGGCATTCGAAATATAGCAATAGTTGATAAATGTATCTGTTTCATAATAAAATTCTCAACAGATGATACAAGCAATTTTTGCTTGTTTAAATTAACGTTCTGGTTGAAGTTCCCAATGTTCTGGGCTTCTCCAAAGAGACGATAATAATAACTCTCTCATAAAGAAAAATTCTCTTGGTATTTTATCGTACATTTTTGAAAATAATTCTTCATGACCAAATAATTCTTGTTTCCAAGGTTCACGATCTATGGTCATGATTTTAGCAAAATCTTCTCTGCCAAAATTTTCAATACCTGTCCAATCCATATCTTCAAAACGAGGCATCCAACCAATAGGACTTTCAACAGATGACGCACCACCATGTACACGTTGTACAATCCATTTTAATACCCTCATATTATCGCCAAAACCTGGCCATAAGAATTTCCCATCTTCATCTTTTCTAAACCAGTTTACACCAAATATTCTAGGGGCATTATTTAATGTTCTACCAAATTGCAACCAATGTGTAATATAATCGCCAATATGATAACCCATAAATGGTAGCATTGCAAATGGATCTCTTCTTACTTTACCAATTTCACCAAATGCAGCAGCAGTCATTTCACTACCCATTGTTGCAGCAGCATATACACCAAAGTTCCAATTAAATGCTTGATATACTAATGGCATTGTGGTACTTCTTCTTCCACCAAAAACAAATGCTTCAATATGCACTCCTTTAGGATTATTCCATTCACTATCAATGGCAGGATTTTGCATTGCAGGAGCTGTAAATCTTGAGTTAGGATGTGCAGCAGGTTTACCACTACTTGGGTCGTAAGGTTTACCATGCCAATCGGTTAAGCCTTCTGGAATTTCTTTGGTTAAACCTTCCCACCAAACATCACCATCTGTTGTAATAGCAACGTTGGTAAAAATTGTGTTGCCTTTAATGCTTTCCATTGCATTAGGATTGGTATGATAGTTAGTACCTGGAGCTACACCAAAGTAACCAGCTTCCGGATTTATTGCATATAGCTTTCCGTCGTCCCCTTTATGTATCCAAGCAATATCATCTCCAACTGTTGTTACTTTCCAATCATCTACTCCTTTAGAAGGAATCATCATAGAGAAATTGGTTTTGCCACAAGCACTGGGAAAAGCAGCAGCAACATAAGTTTTTTGTTTTTCAGGAGATTCAACCCCTAATATCAACATGTGTTCGGCAAGCCAACCTTCTTCTCTACCCATAACACTTGCAATACGCAATGCAAAGCATTTTTTCCCCATTAATGCATTGCCACCGTAACCACTACCATAAGAAATAATTAATCGTTCTTCTGGAAAATGTGAAATGTATTTTGTAGTAGGATTATTAGGCCATAAACTATCTTTTTCATTGGCTCCTAATGGTGCACCAACAGTGTGTAAACATTTAACAAATCCATCCTTTTCTAAATAAGGATATATACTTTCACCCATACGAGTCATAATATGCATGTTTACTACTACATACTCAGAATCGGTTAATTGTACTCCATATCTTGCATAAGGAGAACCAATAGGACCCATACAAAATGGAATTACATAAAGCGTTCTACCACTCATTGAATCTGCTAAAAGCCCGTTGAGAATATTTTTCATTTCTATTGGATCCATCCAATTATTGGTAGGACCAGCATTTTCTTTTACACGACTACAAATAAAAGTTTTAT
The DNA here is from genome assembly GCA_943371535.1 of Asaia bogorensis. GTDB lineage: Bacteria > Bacteroidota > Bacteroidia > Chitinophagales > Chitinophagaceae > UBA1930. The sequence continues at coordinate 18,478 of CALRVE020000007.1, forward strand.
CTTCTACCCTAGCAACATCACTTGGGTCGCTAAAGCAAGCAAAACTATTAGGTCTTTTTTCAGGATTTAATTTTTTAAATGTGCCTTTCTTAACCAACGCTTCACAAAGGTTATCATACTCTTGTTTGGAGCCATCGCACCAATAAACCGAAGATGCATTACAATAATTAGCAATGGCTTTTACCCATTGCTCAAGTTCAACTCTTGCAGGAGTTGTTGTTTCAAATGGAAATTTTGTTTCTGTAAACATGTTACATGTATTTTAAAGATGATTATTAAAAGTGTCTGATAACTAATAGGCAATAAATAATTTTTTTCGGTGTATCAGAATCGCTTCGATTGCGAATGCAAGTTGAAATATTTTAACTTCCTATAAAATGATATCTATCATTTGAAAATTCACAATATTCTACTATCGTAAAAATAGCTCATTCATTACATGCATACTACTTTATTTTATTCATATTAATTGGCTAATTCAATCAATCATTATTCTACTTCAAAAAATAAAAAATCTAATTTGAAAAATAATTTGGTTTATGTTATAAACCAGTTTATGTTTGCATTATCAAAACGAAATTGGATGAAGAAGATGATATTACCTTGGATATTTGTTCTACTAGCTTTTGCAACAGCAATGGCACAAACCACTATTCGAGGAAATGTAAAAGATAATAGAAATAGACCTCTCAGTGCTGTAAGTATAACACTAGTGAATAGTTACGATGGGGCTACTACAGACTCATTAGGAAACTTTTCATTTACCACAACAGAAAAAGGATTGTTTGTATTAGAAGCAAAAATAGTTGGTTATACAACCGCCAACCAATCTATCCAAATTTCTACAGAAACTATACAAGTAAAATTTTTATTGAAAGAAGAAATTAGCGAATTAAAAGCAGTAATTGTTAGTGCTGGAAGCTTTGAAGCAGGCGATAAAAAAAGAGCTGCTACAGTTTTATCGGCCTTAGATGTTTACACAACTGGTGGTGCCAATGCCGATATTACTAGTGCAGTTAAAACCTTACCTGGAGCACAACAAGTAGGTGAACAAGAAGGCTTATTTGTACGTGGTGGTGCTGGCTATGAAACCAAACAAATGATTGATGGCATGGTAGTCAATAATCCATTTTTTTCAGGTGCTCCAGACATTGCAACAAGAGGCCGATTTTCTCCATCATTATTTAAAGGCAATGTATTTAGCACAGGTGGTTATAGTGCATTGTATGGTCAGGCTTTGAGCAGTGTTTTATTATTAGAAAGTATTGATTTACCTAACCGTTCAGAAGCTAGTGCATCTATTACTACAGTGTTTGTTGGTGCTGGTTTTCAGCATTTAGATAAAAACAAAAAATCGTCTTATGGTATTAATTATGGTTATACCAATTTATTGCCTTACTTCTCTATAGTGAAACAAAAACCAGATTATTTTGCCATGCCTGAATTTCATAGTAGCGATGCTAACTTTAGAATAAAAACGAAAAGAGGTGGTATGATAAAATACTATACCACTTTTGCTACTAGTAAATTAGGATTAAGAAATCCCGATATTGATAGTGCTGCTTTAAAAAATGCTTTTGGTTTAGACAATTTAAATTGGTACAATAACTTATCGTACAGAGAAAATTTAGGTAAAGGCTGGAAAATGCAATTGGGCTTAAGTTACAGCACCAATGTAGATAAGATTAATAATACCATTCAAAACCAATCAAACCAACCCATTACAACTTCTATTGGTTATATAGATGGAAAAAATTTTGCACTAAAAAGTACACAAGATTTATCGCAAGCTAGAGCTGTTTTTGAAAAAAGAATTAAAGGAATTAGTGCAGCAAGATTTGGAGCAGAATATTGGTTTGCCCATAACAAAACTGAATTTGGTGGCTTTACCTCTACTCTCAAAGATCATTTCACCTCTGTATTTGGCGAAGTGGATGTTTATATAACCAACGGATTGGCTTTAAAAACTGGTGCAAGATTTGAACATTCAAGCATATTGAAAAAAGCCAATATTGCACCCCGTTTATCATTAGCATACAAAGCTGGAAAAAATGCACAAATGAGTTTGGCATATGGCGAATTTTATCAAAAGCCAGAGAATAATCAACTTATTAATAATGCAAACGGAAATGCATTACCAATTGGTTATACAAAAGCCACACACTATTTGGTGAATTACATAAAAACAACCAATCTACAAACCTTTAGAGTAGAAGCATACTATAAAAAGTACAACAACTTAGTAAAAACATTCCCCGATTCCAATACTCTTGGAACTGGCTATGCACAAGGATTTGAGATTTTTTGGAGAGATAAAAAATCTATTAAAAATATTGACTACTGGATTAGTTATAGCTACCTAGATACTAAAAGAGATTTTTTAAACTATCCTACACAAATGCAACCAACATTTGCTACACCACACACATTTAATTTGGTAACTAAAACTTTTGTTACTAAATGGAAAACAGGGTTTAATGCTACTTATACTTTTGCAACAGGACGACCATATTACGATATTGCTTTTACCAATAGCAAATTTGAAATTAGAGATCAAGGCACTACTAAAAACTTTCATAACCTTGGTTTTAGCCTAAACTATTTGCCCAACTTAGGCAAGCAAAATGCAAAAACATTTATTGTATTGGTTGCAAGTGTTACCAATGCTTTAAACTTTAATCAAGAGTTTGGATACAGATATTCTTATAACGGACAAAATAAAGTTGCAGTAACACCTCCTGCCAAACAATTCTTTTTTATTGGTTGCTTTTTAAGTTGGGGAGTAGATAAAAGTCAGGATGCGATTAATAATAATTTATAAGGTGAGTGGCAAGTAGAGAATCGTGAGTGGTGAATGGATATCAAAATAGAAAAAACTAAATAAATAAAAACTAAATAAATAAAAACTAAAACTCTATTAATTATATCATTTCGACGATAGGAGAAATCTGCTACTTAGTAAGAGTAAAAAACTAAATTCTACAACAATTAAAAACTAAAAATTATGAAACAGTTATTTATTGCAGTATGCATGTTGGTATCAACAATTGGTTTTTCACAAAGTGAAAAGTATATGCAAACAATGGGAGCAACCTTACAACAAATGGGTAGTGCTAAAACAGGTGAAGAAATGATTGCTGTTGCACAAAAGTTTGAACGTATTGGCGATGCAGAAAAAACACAATGGCTACCATACTACTATGCTGCCATACTTAAATCTAGAATGAGCATGATGGGTGTTGGTGGCGATAAAGATGCAACTGCCGACCAAGCATCAGCCTTAATAGAAAAAGCTGAAGCTATTGAAAAAAACAATAGTGAAATCACCTGTATTAAAAGTATGATTGCAACTGCAAAAATGTTGGTAGATCCACAAGCAAGATTTATGCAGTATGGTATGCAAGCAACTAAGTTTTTAGAAGAAGCAAAAAAGTTAGATGCTGCTAATCCTCGTCCTTATATGTTACAAGCCATTAATTTAAAAGAAACACCCGAGCAATATGGTGGTGGTTGCAAAACAGCAAAACCATTGGCTGAAAAAGGATTAGCCTTGTACAATGCTGCAAAATCAATCAGTCCTATACATCCAAACTGGGGAAAAGAAACAGTAGAAGAAATAATCAATGCTTGTAAATGAAAATTGTTAATGTAAAATTCTACATCAATCAAAAAATATTTTGCATGAAAAAAATTATTTTACTGCTATTGGCAACTGTGTTCATGAATTCAGCAAAAAGCCAAAACATAACATTCGATTCGGCAATGCAACAAACAATGAGTTCATTTAAAGAATTAAAAACAGTTGAAGATTTAAATGTTGCAATACAGTCTTTCTCTAACATAGCAGAAAAAAATTCTGCTGAATGGTTACCCAACTATTATGCAGCCTATTTACAAGCAAGATTTGCTATTAATAGAAAGGGGAATATTAGTAATTTAGCAGATAGTGCAAATATGTTTTTTGAACGTGTAGAAAAGCTAATAATAAATAGTGAAACAGAATGTTTAAAAGCAATGGTAGCATTTGCAAAAATGAGAGCTAATCCATCACAAACTGAATCTTTTTTACAAGAAGCAATGATGGCCATTGAACAAGCAAGAAAATTGGATAGTTTAAACCCAAGAACCTATTTAATTGAAGCAGAAGCTATGTTTAATGTACCAGAGGAATATGGAGGAGGTTGTGCTGTAGCTAAGTCTTTAGCACAAAAAGGCTTAAGCTTATTCAATGTATATAAAACAAAAAGTACCATTCATCCAGCTTGGGGTAAAGCAAATGGAGAAGCTATATTAAATAGGTGTAAATAATAATTCTATAAATTAAATAATCTTTTACAATGGATAACGATAGCAAATTTTCTCCTATTGAAAGTCTTGCAATTATTGAAGGCATGATTAATAAAGCTAAAAATAATTTTAGCGATGATAGTTTGTTGTATTTATTATGGGGTTGGGTGGTTTTCTTTTGTTCTATTATTCATTTTATTTTGCTCAAACTGAGTATAGTACAACATCCTGAAATGGTTTGGATGCTTACATGGGTTGCAGCAATTGTACAAATTATCTATTTGATAAAACAAAAGAAAAAAGAAAGAGTAAAAACTTATGCCGATGAAATCATCAGCTTTCTATGGATTTGCTTTGGTATTAGTATGTTTACCATAACCTTTATTTTCGCAAGAATGAACACTTGGATTGTAATGTATCCTATTGCATTGTTGCTCTATGGTTTTCCAACATTTTTAACTGGCATTATTATGAAATTTAAACCATTGAAAATTGGAGGAATTATTTGTTGGCTATTATCGATTGGTGCAACTTTTATTGAACCAGTATATGCATTACTATTTTTAGCTATTGCTATGTTAGCAGCATGGATAATTCCTGGATATTTATTGAAAGTTAGATTTAAAAAACAAACTGCATGAGTAAGGAAAAACAACTAACCGAGCAAGAGAGTTTACAACTCATTACTTCCATGATTCAAAAAGCTAAATCTAGCTATCATGACAGAGGTACAGGTTCTATTTTATGGGGAACTGTAGTGGCTATTGCATCGTTTGTAACATATCTACAACGTGAATACGATTTTAAACTTCCCTTCGATATTTTCTTAATTGTGGTTGGTGCAATCATTCCACAAATATTTATTTCTATACAAGAAAGTAAAGACAAAACAAGGATTAAAAAGTTTGAAGATTCGGCTGTAGACAGTATTTGGTTGGTATTTGGCATTACACTTTTTGGTTTAACCTTTTACCAAAATGTAGTAGGCAGTGTAACCAATACCTTAATTAATGAAGAAGGATGGCAAATGATGAAGCATTACTTAAATGGAAGTAAACCAGATGAAGTTATGAGGCCCTTCCCTCCTAGCATGTATTCAATTTATGTATTGATGTATGCAATGCCAACCTTAGTAACAGGATTAGCAAAGCAATTTAAACCCATGATTTATGGGGCAATAATTACCTATGGCTTATTTATTGCATCGTGTTTTACGGAATCAAAATATGATATGTTATTTGGAACAATAGCAGCCATTGTATGTTGGTTTATTCCAGGTATTATTTTAAGACGTAGTTATTTGAAGCAAAAGAACTCCAATGTTTAAAGAACTAGATCCCATATTACACTCTCAATTACGGCTTGCCATCATGAGTTTACTCATTGGTGTTAAGGAAGCTGAGTTTACTTTTATAAAAGAAAAAACAAATGCAACTGCAGGCAATTTAAGTGTACAAGTTCAAAAACTAAAAGATGCAGGTTATATTGAAGTGAATAAACAATTTAAAGATAATTACCCTTTAACTACTTGTGCAATTACTAAAATGGGTATTGCTGCATTTGAAGCTTATGTAACGGCATTACAAGAATATTTGCAAGTGGGGAAAAAATAAATGGAGAAAAAAACTAAAAACTAAAATGCAGAAAACTAAAGTTGGGAAGAGTTAAAAAGGAAAAAACTAAAAATAAAAGCTAGGAAATAAAGACTGAAAATAAAAAGGGCTTTAAAAATGTGCGAATGTGTTTGTTTGCTTCCCCTTTGCAGATAAACTACATTCGTTTTTTACAATTTACTCATCAACAGCTATCAACTTTTAATAAAATAATTTGCATCATTTTTAAAGGCCCTTTAATTGTATTAAGATTTTACATGGGCTCTTAAAAACCAAGCCATCTTTTCATGATTACCCATTAATTGGGTTATTAAATCTGTTGAATAAGCATCTTTATACTGTGTAGAAAAAACATGTACATCTTCTCTTAGCTTTATAATAATACTTTCATGATCAGATAAAAGCTCTTTTATAAAACCATGACTATCATTTTTTTCTCTGTTCATTTCTGAAAGATGGGTTAGCTTTAAAAACCCTTTAATTGAACCTGGTGTATAATGACCAATGGTTCTAATTCGTTCTGCTACAGAATCTATAAACTGATCCAATAATTTAAATTGATTTTCAAATAATACATGTTTCTCGTAAAAATCAACTCCTTCTAAATTCCAATGTGCTATTTTAGTTTTTGCACTAAGTACAAACTCATCGGCTAATATTTTACTCAATGCTACTGCCACACTTTCAGTGTTTTTACTGGTTATTCCAAGATTTGCTTTCATAATAATTATTTTAAATGTCAATATGCGTATTAAACTGTATTTGGATATACTACTTCTTGCCGTTTTGTAACTTGTATTGATATACCATATTTACTAAAGAGTCATAATATTCCTCTAAACTTTTTAAACGAATAGATGGATTTACTTCAACAGGTATTGTTATTGGCATTTCATTTAAGAAAATGTATAGCTCTGGATATTTTGTAGCAATTGTATTGGTAATAGCTAAAATATCGGTATTTACAGTTGCTTCCGTTGTCACTATTTATCTTTTGTTGGTTTTAAAACCCCATAAAACAACATGTGCTTTTTTGTCGGTTCGGTTTGGTAATGTTTTATAAATGAACACCACTTTCTTAATATTTCTTTCACCACCTTTTAAATGAATGGTTTTGCCTTCACCTTCATCTTTAACAACATCATTCAACTGAATGGTTTCTTTTGTGTTACCAACAAAAAAGACTTCCATACTTATAAAATGAACAGGTGCATATTTAACCATGAACTTAAGTGATGCAAATCGGTTTGCTCCTATTACCAAAACCTCATCATAATCTTTTTCAAAATTTACAGTTGTTGCTCCCAACTTTTGCCAACCAGCTTTATCACTTATTACAATTACAGGCTTTTGGGCTTGTGCAACAGTAAGACCAATGGTTGCTAAAAAGAGTAATGTTATTAATGTTTTCATATGGAATATTTTAATTAAACAAAGATTCACTTATTAGTACTAGAGTAAATTACATGTATAGAAGTTAAGTTTATATATTTTACAGTTTATGAACTTTTATGTTGTAAATTATTTTGAATACCTTGTAGCATTGTAATTAGCTGTTTAGCAACTTCAAGCGATGAAGCAGGATTTTGACCTGTTATAAGCATACCGTCAACCACTGCATACGATTCCCAATTATTTCCTTTTGAATATATGCCGCCATTATTTTCTAGCTCTGTTTGTAATGAATAAGGCACAACAAATTGCAACTCCATTTCTTGCTCTTCACTGTTACTAAAGCCTGTAACCCGTTTTCCTTTTACAATTGAATTACCACCATAATCTTTAACATTCAATAACACCGATGGCGAATGACAAACTGTTGCAATAGGTTTATTTCTTTGCCAAAAGGCTTTGATTATTTCTATAGAGTGATGATCTTTATTTAAATCCCATAATGGCCCATGACCACCAGGAAAAAAGATTGCATCATAATTACTAGCTGAAATTTTTGAAAGTGGAATGGTATTTTGTAAAATACTTTGTAAAGTACTATCCTGTGCAAACCTGATACTAGCTGGAGTTTCATTTTCTTTCTCGGCACTTTTAGGATCTACAGGAGGTTGACCACCTTTTGGAGATGCCAATGTAATATTTGCACCTGCTTCTAAAAAATAATAATAAGGTGCTGCAAATTCTTCTATCCAAAAACCTGTTTTTTTTTCCGTGTCGCCTAAATCGCTATGAGAAGTAAGTACGATTAGTATATTCATTAGTTTATTTTTTAGTAAAATGATTTTTAACAAAAGCATGTTGTTGGTTATCGGTCATCTTATCTGCTTGTTGTAGCTCAATTTTTGTTTTAGTGAATTTTTGATCTGATTTTAAGATGTTATATAATTCAACTTTAGCATTGGTTGGACCAAACAATAACACTTCATCAAAATCTTGAATTACATCACCCAGCTTTAAGTAATAGGCATATTGTTCTTGATTTTCTTTATTGTGAACTAGATGTTCACTTCTTCCGTTGGATCCAGTTTTATCATATAAAGAGTGTATTAAATCTAAAGAAATAGTTGCTGAATCTTCTGTAATAAAAACAATCAGTTGTGCATTTGAATGATCCATCCAAATACCTAATTTATTTTGTGTTGTCATTGTATATTTTGTAATTAATTGAATACTGAATCTATGGTTACTTTACGCTCTTTTATTGTTATAGCAGTTTCAATTGCTTTGTACTTTTCTATAGTTAATCTTGCCAACAAATAGCTTACTGTAGATTCTGCCCCTTGATTAAGATTTACATGGTTTTCTTCTAAACCATCGTAACAACCACCTGTACTTGGATTATACACAATTTGTTGTAAATGATTGGCACCCAAAAACCAATTAAAAGCAATAGTCATTTTTTGCAAATAGCTTTTATCATCTAATGTTTCATAAAATAAACTTAAAGCAATAATGGTGTAAGCAACGTCAATGGGCTGCTCTCCAAACTGGTTGGTAGGCTTACCTTTTGTATGCCATCCTTGATTAGAAATAACTTTAATGCGGTTGTTCTGAAATATAACTGAAAGTAAAAAGTGAAAACTATTGATAGCAATGGTTTTAAATAAAATACTCCCATTGTTCAAGTAAGCATATAACATTGCTTCTGGCAAAACACTATTTGCATAAGTAAGATAATCTTCAAACCAATTCCATTTTTCATCGGATACACCTCTATATTTAGAAACCAAATTATCGGCTAAAGAAGTGATGATTAATTTTATAAATTCATCTTTCTTTGAAATATTGAATAAGTAAAGTCCTTTAATAGCAAATGAAATAGCTCTTGGAGATTTAAAAGATAAAATTTTAGCAACCGATTTATCTAATACAGCTTCTGCTTGAGCAATTAACTCATCATCAACTATATTTTCATACGATAAAAATTCACCCAAAGCCCAAATTGCTCTACCATTTGAATCTTCTAAATTTTCATCACTATTTTTTGCTAAAAAATTTTCATCTATATCAACATAATTCAAAAAACTTCCATCTTCTTGTTGACAGAAAATAATAAACTTCAGGTAAATTTTAATTAAAGCAATATCCCGAATATTTTTAGTTAATTCATAATGTTTGGTCACTGCAATTAACGCTCTAGCATTGTCATCAATAGTATAACCACTTGTATAATCTGGCTTTGCTATTGAAGCAAATTGTATAATTCCTTTATCGGTAGTTAAAAATTGTATATGTTGTAACGAAATTTCTGGTAAGGAATATTCAAGTTCTGGTTGAACAGCATGCATATTTTTATGAAATAAATTAATATGTGCAATGGCCGAATTTTGCCATGCAGTTGGAGAAATTCTATGCAAACCGTTCAACTTCATTTCCTCTAAAAGCATTGCATTAGACAACAATTGCATTGTCGCTTTTGCTAATTGATTGGCATCTTGAAAATCTACTATTAATCCCTCCTTATTATTCAACATTTCTTTTGCATGTGGTATAGGTGTTGAAATAATAGGACAACCACTAGCCATTGCATAAGCAAAAGTTCCACTCACCGCTTGATGCCTATCTTTTGAAGTAAATAAATAAATAGTGGTGTAATGTAAATAGTCTTGTAACTCTTCTAACGATACATATTTATTGATAAACCGAACATGGTTTTGCAAGTTCAAGGCTATTACTTTTTCTTCTAAAAAGTTTCTATATAATTCTCCTTCGTCTTTAATAATGGCTGGATGTGTTTTACCAATAATTAAATATAAAGCATTAGGGAAGTTTTTTATAATTAAGGGCAATGCATCTAGTGCAGTTTCAATACTTTTTCCAGAACCTATTAAACCAAAAGTGGATAATACAATTTTATTTCTAAGATAATTTTTATTGGGTTGTGTAGTACAGCATTTTGCCAAATGTGTACCATGTGGAATATGAATCAATTTATCGTTTTCTACTGCATAATCATTCACTAAAATATTGGCCGAATTTTTTGTCATTACAACAATCTTGGTACTTAGTGCTGCAATAGCTTGTACCAATGATTTTCGCTGACTATCGGGATTTGGCAAAACAGTATGAAACGTAGTGATGATGGGTTTGTTAATTAAAGAAATCAAATGCAAAAAATAATTACCCATTGAACCACTAAATAAACCAAACTCATGTTGTACACATACAATTTTTATGTTTGAATTGCTATTAATCTCTGCTGCTAGCTCGTTATATTGAGTAAGTATAGATGTTTGTAAAATGTACTTTACCTCTGGCGGATAAATGGTTTGTTTTTCTGTAGATTCTAATGCACAAACAACAATAGAATATGAGGTTTTAAATTTATCTTGAATGGCATTAATTAAATCCTGGCTATAAGTAGCAATACCACATTGCCTGTTTGGATAAGAGGTAATGAACAGTATTTCGGGTAATGCTTTTTTCTTACTGTTGGATTGTTCCATTAAAGATTCAGTAAAATGTATTAAGCAATTGGCTGGTGAACTGTAAAATGAATTTTTCATAGTATAATATTTTTAACTAACTCTTCTTGCAATGCTTTTACACTTAGCGATGCACAAGCAATTCGTTTATCGGCTGCTCCATAATAAATGTATAATGTATCATCAAAAAGTGCAGTACCGGTAGGAAAAACAACATTGTTCACTTCGCCTTTTAACTCCCATGATAATTCTGGTTTAAATAAAGCGTAAGGCAAACGAGCAAGTTCTTTAGCTGGGTTCTCTATATCTAATAAAGCAGCACATGCACTATAAACATAACCAACGGCAGTATCGTGAACGCCATGGTATATAAGCAACCACCCATCTGAAGTTTCTATAGGAGGACAACCGCCACCTATATAACTAATTTCATGTTTATATTTTGGAGTTAGTACTATGTGTTCATGTAAATGCAAAAAATAATCGCTCCAAAATTCTTTAGTGAGGTCTTCAATATTACTTACAGATGCAATCTGTATATCGGGCCTTATTCTATGCAAAAAGAATAATTTATTATCTATTCTTCTTGGAAAAAAGATTACATTCTTATCCCATAAAAGCATTATTTTATCTGGATTGTTCTTAATGTTATTGTGCAAATGAAAACGTTCATATTTTTCATTTAAGTGGGCATTACAATCGGCTAGTCTTCTAAATTCTGTATAAGTAAATTGAGGAACTATTATACCATGTTGTTGAAAGCTTTTTAAATCTGTTGATGTTGCCAATGCCCCCATAGCATTGATACCATCATAAGCTGTAAACGTTAAGTAATATAGTTCCTCAATTTTTACAATCCTTGGATCTTCTATTCCATGAGATTCATATTCAAATTGGGGTATAAGTAATGGGCTGCTTGAGCGTTCAATCACTCTTAATGGTCCCTCGAGTTTACAATAACCTATTGTTGAATAATTGCCTTTTCTTAATGCTCTGTAAAATAAATGAATGGTATTGCCATCTTGAAAAACTGCCGGATTTAATACACCCTCTTCTTCAAAATGTAAATCAGTTTTAGTAAGGATAATACCTTCTTTTTTTACAGCTACCATTACTAAAAATTGTCGGTTGTTAAGATAAGGGTCATTCCAGGATTTCTAACACTTGCATCATCTTCGGCTGTTATATAAATTTTAATAGGCTTGAATGAGGTAACTGTTTCAAATGTTACATTTAAGTTGTTACTAGTTTTAATTTGTCCAATGTTTTGCGTAACATTATTATCGGTTAAAACCCAAACAACGTAAACACTTTTTGGAGGATCTAATCTTGATGGTTCGGCCAAATACTCCAACTTCATGTTAATGTTGTAATTATTATTCTTATCTTTTTTAACAGTTGTAGTGCCTCTTGCTGCTGGCACAACAGATGATGACTGGAAAGCTATTTTTTTAGCACATGAGCTAAAAAGTACAACAGTTGCAATTACAAAAATTGAAAAGAAAATTCGGGTGTTTGAAAATACATTTTTCATGTTAATTAGTTTAATTATATTATTTTTTTGATAGTGCCGAAATAGATTTACCTAAATTATCTACCTCTGTATTGAAGTTCATTTTAAAAATTTCCCAACTAGAATAAGTGTCTTCTTTATACTCCTTCAATGTTTTTTTAAGCTTTGCATTTTGTAGTTCTAGTTCCATTAAAACATTTTCAGCGTTTGCATCAAAAGCTTTTCTGTTGGCTTTCATTTGAACTTTGGTAGCAGCAATTAAATCTTCATTAGCTTGTAATCTTAGCTGAACATCGGCTCGGTATTTTGCGTACTCATTGGCCGAATCTAAACGAGCTTCGTTTAAATCTTTTCTAGCTTCTATTACATCTTCTTTTGCATCTTCTAATTTTTCTGCTTTACTTTCTGTACTGTTGTTACAGCTTACCATAGTGGTAGTTAAAGCAACTACTGCTAATGCTGTAAATAATTTTCTTGTTTGCATAATGTTTATTTTGTTTTGTGTTTATTCATAAATTTTGTAATGAAAGAGGATGAAATTTTTTCAAGTATCATAGAAGATACATAACCTTTAATACTTCTATTTCTGCCTAGAAGTTTTTCAATGATATAATTTACACCAAGATTGATACCCATTGTAGAAGCATCAACTTGTACATTTTTATCTTGCAAAACTGACTGTGCAGTGTTTTTAATAAACTCAACTGGATTAATTCCTTGTATAAATGTTTTTACTTCATCTTGTATAATGTTTTCTAGTTGCAATTTTTGATCTTGCAATTCTTGTTTCTGTAATTGCAATATATACGAAGGTGTTTTCTGAATTTTCATAATGAATCTATACTTTATAAGCCCAGTTATTTTTTCAATATTTCACTGATCAATTTTTCTCTAAGTGGATTGCTTAATAATTTCTTTTTTCCATAAAGCAGCGTTACTGTAAGAAGTAAGTAAAACATCGTAACTATTCCAAAGCCTGAAAAATTATTGCCTAAGTGAGTTGATAAACTTAATGCCGCATAAAAACTTAAGAAAACAACACATAAAAATGAACAAACAGCAATTAAAATGTAGCTAATCATTTTAGCTGCAACTAAAGTAACATGCTCTATTACTTCAATTTTTGTAAGTTCTATATTGGTTTGTACATATTGTTTAAGATGTGTAGCAATCTCTTCTAATTGAGTATTTGGTTGCATGAAAAAGTTTTTTAAGTGTATAGCGTATTTTGTAAAAAATGGCTAGCTGCTTCGCAGCTAGCCATTGGTATTAATTCTGTTGTTTAAATGTTTCAACTTTTTGTTGAACACCATTTTTAAGTTCAGCAAATTTTTCACCGGCTTGATCTTTTAAATCTTCTGCATTGTTCTTTAAAGCTTGAACTTCGTCTTTAATTTTTTGTGTAATGTCATCAGCTAACTCTTTTGCACCACCAGCAATTCTTTTTCTTGTTTTGCTACCTTTTGCAGGTGCAAATAAAATACCTAATGCTGCTCCAGCTATTGCACCAATTAATAATGCACCTACTACTTTGAAATTGTTGTTTGAATTTTCCATTTTGTATATTATTTTTTATGTTAAAGTATTTTAAATCCTATAGTAGCTTGATACCACATGTTTTTATAACGTGGAGTTGATGAGGTGCCATCTCCATTATTTTGTTGCATATCCCAACCACCTCTTAAACCCAATACCACATTGGTTAAATTAAAATCTAATCCACCAATTAGCGATAACATGTTTTTACGTACGTTATCATTTTCAAATTGTTGCTCTTGTAATGAGTTAGCTACTGCACTTTTATACTCATTTTTTTGACTAAGCAAATACGAAAACTGTGGCCCTACTAAAATGCTTACCTGGCTGCTAGGTTTAATAGATAATAAAAGTGGTATGTCTAAATGACCAGTTGTTCTAGTATAACTATAAGAACTACCTAGTAAACTACCTGTTGCTTTAAAGCCACGCTGAGAGAATAATATCTCTGGCTGAAAACCAATAATGCTTGCAATGGGTATTGTTACAAATGCTCCACCAGCAAAGCCAAACTTACCATCGGCTACAAAATTTTCTCCCTCTGTGTCGTAAACATTTGAATAGTTAGCACCTGCCTTAATTCCTACAGATAAACTACTCTTTTTTGTTGTGCTTTTTTCTTGTGCATTGCTAGTGTTAAACATTAACGAACCAGCAAAAATCACGAATAATACTTTTTTCATTTCTTGAGATTTAAGTCAATATTTCATTGACATTATGTGTGTATAAAAATTAAATTCTTCCTTTAATAACTCTTAATAGAATTGCTATTACAGCAATTACCAATAATATATGTATAATGCCACCAGCGTTATAAGCAAAATATCCTGCTGCCCATAAAATGATTAGCACTATTGCTACTATGTATAATAAATTGTTCATGTTGTATTATTTTTTAATATATAAAGAATATTTGATTCCTAAAATGTTCTTACCACTTTAATAAATTTGTAATTAATCTAGTGTAGACTTGTTAGAAAGATTTTAAGCTAAGAGTAACTTATTTCAATTAAGACAAAACCGCAAACAATACTTACTTTGTTCGAATTGTTAGAGTATATAAATATTGTTTTTAGAAATATAAAGGTCGGTTGAATGTTCAAACTTTTATTATACAATTAAGTATACTATTTACATTATTCCCACATAAGTTAAATCTGTTTTTTTCTTTCTTAAATCCTTAAAAAAACTTGGAGTTAAACCAGTAACTTTTTTAAATTGATTACATAGATGTGCTGCACTACTGTAATTTAAACGATAAGCAATTTCAGTTATATTTAATTTATCGTAAATAAGTAATTCCTTTACTTTTTCAATTTTTTGAAAAATAATATATTGCTGAATAGTAATACCTGTGATCTCTGAAAAAGTATTTGCTAATTCATTATATGGCTTATTTAACTTATTACTGATGTATATAGAATTATTTTCCTTTGTTAATTCATCAGCATAAAAAATCATTTCCGCTACAATTTTTTTTACCCTCTCAGTTTGTACACTTCTTTGATCATCCAACAACTCTAAACCCGACTTCAATAAATTAAATTTCAGTTCGTTTCTAGTGGCATCGTTTATATTCTCTAATAACGATACATAACCCAATTCAATTGAAGTATAATGTATATTTAGTTTGTCTAAATCAGCCTTTACTAACATCTTACATCGTAAGCTCACCATATATTTTATGCATAATTTCATTTAATTTTCATATCCATTTTTAATTACCGTTGTTATCATTTTAAATTGCTCATTAGCGTTGAACCTGTGCTTAGAGTGAGCTGGAATAACTAGCCCGTCACCAAGTTTTAAAGCATATTTTTTGTCTGCGATTGTTAAGTCTGCACAGCCATCAATTATTTGAACATAGGTATCAAAAGGAATTATTTTATCACCAAACTCCTCACCAGCATCAAATGATGAGACGGTGATGTTTCCTGTTGATTTTTTTATAATTGTTTTACTTACAACAGCATTAGGTATATACTCTAGAATTTCAACTACTATATGAATTTTCGATTTTTCAACTTCATTATTTTTATTGCTATTTTGCATGATAATGCTTTATTTATAGTGTGTTGTAGAATGATATAAAGGTAGAGTATCAACTAAACATTCTTGTTACACACTAAATGCTATTAGTTACACAATTCACTTAAAGTATTAATATAAAAAAAACACCCTTCTATTTATTTAAGGTAGAAAGGCGTTTTAAAAACTCACTCGTTTTATTTATTTGGAATTATATCTATAATTACTGTTCTATTATAAAATCTTTCTTCGGGATAAGTATTATCAAATGGAGCAAACGCTGTATTTTCCCCAAAACCTGTTGCCTCAAATTTTACATTCTTTTTACCTGTATTGGTAACTGCTTTTGCAAGAATTTTTTGTGTACTGATTGCTCGTTGAGTTGATAAATTTTTATTATAAGCAGGATATCCAATTATATCTGAATGTCCGCTAATAATCACTGTACTATTAACAGGTATTAAAGGAGCCACTACATCGGTTAAAAACTTTTCGTAAGATGCAATAGATAACGATTTATCAAAATCGAAAAGAATACTATATCTCAATCCATCATTATTGGGATTTTTGATTTTACTAAAACTTACATATCCTTCTTTGGTAATTGTTTTACCCTCTTTTGTTTTACCTATTAATGTTACTCCATAATTACCATTGTTGTTATTTCCTAAAATGGTATTTGCTTCTATAGAAGTTACATTTTTAGTAAATGGACCAAAATTTTGTTTAACACCAAACTCATCCTTTAATTCTAGTATGTAAGAACTTAGGGTTGACTCTGCATTTTCTACAGTAAATACAACACGGCTATCTAAAGGATTAATGGTAACAGGATTAATTTGTACCGGCTTTAAAAACACAGATTTTTTGCCACCCACTTGTACCATCATTTCGGGTGATGTACTTGTAATATCAACTCTTCTATCGCCTTCACGTAACAAAGTAAGAAATTTAGTTGCACCTGGTTGTTCAGAAGGAACAACTGGTTTACTTCTACCTTCAGTTTCAATTCTTGAACTTGCAATTGAATATATATCTACTAAATAAGATTTAATTTTTTCGGCCATCACTTTTCCTTCCGATGGATTACCTTCTGAAGCTCCAGATAACATAATGCTACTACTTGGATTGTTTCTCATTCTATCACCCAAAACATTTAAGATGTTATAGTAAACTGCCATTTGCCTTGCAGAACGTTCTGTTTTAATATTACTTGGCTGATCTTCTTGTAACTGTTGTTCTTTAAAATAGTAAGCTTCTGTAGCACTTTTCAACACATATCGATTGGGTATTTCGCTAGAACCTTTATCAAAAAATACTGAATTACGTATTGGAAAAGTTTCTTTTGTTTGACGACTAACTGGTAAAACTTTTGGTCCACGAACTATTAAGCTAATATCTTTTGTTACAGGAGTTGTAGTTTTAACAGTAACTGTATCATGAATGTACTTGTAAATGGTATCATGAATAGGTGGCAATGGTTTTACTGCTTTTTTGGAAGTACCAAATTTCAAAGCAATACCAGCTCTAACGGTGTGTACAGTCCAAGTTTCTACGGTACGGGCAGCTTGACCTAAATCTGTTTGAAAAGATGCAAAAGGTGAAATGGTCATTTGTGTTTCACTACTTTTATTTGAAACTGGAAAATCAAAACCAAGACCAACTTGAGCCGAAAGAACAGTTTTTCTTACATCATCCCAATTGGCAATTAAATCGGTTTGCTTGTCTTGTGTGTATGTAAACTTTTTAGCTAAATTAATCCCTAAAGTTGGGCCTCCAAAAATGTAGAAAGCACCTTTAAATGGAGCAATTCTTAAAGTAGGCTCAATAGCAATATAACTTAGATTAGTAGATAAATTTGCTGGGCAATTACAAGGTGCAATTACTTCATCAAACTTTCCACCTCTATTATCGTACGCAATATTTAAAGAAATACCGAAAACCTTGTTGGGTCTGTATTCTGTTAAAATAGAAGCATAAGGTTTTACCCCCTTACCCTTATGAAAAGCTGTAGGCGTAGCAAACGTATTAGTAAGCATTTGAGTTGTACCTCTGTAAGTATTTACATTGGCTGCACCCGATAAACCAAACCACCATTTAGGTTGTACTCTTTCTATTTTTTGTTCTTGGGCTTGGGTGGTAATGATACTTCCCAACAATAGCATAGAAAGTATATTTTTTTTGGATATAAAAAACTGTAACATAAATAAATTTTATAATTTAAAAAATAAGCGGAACTTTAAGTTCCGCTAAAAGATGAATATTAGTTAGGAACGTTAATCGTTGTATTTACCATAGTAACAGATGCGTTCAAGGATAGTGCTCTACCATTTAAAACTGTTTGAATAACATTACCTGCTGTAGAAAAAGTTACACCACCGTAAGCTAAAATTGTTCCTGTCATAATTCCGCCACCTGCACCATTAATGGTTGCAGCACTTCCTACTTGCCAGTATACGTTTTTAGCTAGGCCACCATTAATTAATGTAACACTTCTTGCACCTGCTGGCCCAGAAATACCAACGGTTAAACCCGATGCACACTGAAATACCCATGTTGCATTTGCATTACCTTGAGCATCTAAAACCAAGTTTCCGTTACTAATATTGAATGTTCCACTAGCAGATTTATAAATTCCAGGAGGCAAGGTTAATCCACCTAATTCACCTGCACCAGGATCTATACCACCTGGCATTAAAGCTGGTGAAAAATTGTTGAATGCATTGGTAGCATCTAACAAAGTTGCTGTTGCAATATTGAAAGAAGTAACCGTTCCAGGAAAAGGAGTGGCTGTATAAATTCTATTGGTTACTCCACCAATATTTAATGGGGTTTCAGTATAAACTTGTCCAGCTAAAATATCATGAAAACCAGTTACAGCAGTTGGTACAGCTGTGGTACCTAAACTACCATTTATAATGGTAAAAATTCCTTGATTGGTTACACCTGCACTTCCACCAAAAGCTCCAAAAGGTGCAGCATCTCCTAATAATGGTGGTGCTGGTGGTAAAACAGTGGTTAATGTAGTAAATGTCCATACATAATTACTAACCATCGAAATACCTGCCATATTTTTTGCGGCTGTTGTAATTGTTGCAGTATAAACAGTATTAGAAATTAAACTTGCTGCAGGTGTAAAACTTGCCGTTGTACCAGTATAGGTGACATTACCTACAACAGGATTTCCATTTCTAGTTAACAAGAAGCTAGTACCATCAATTGTACTAGGATCCATTACAGTGCTAAATGTTGCCCTAATAATTTTATTAAAAACTACATTGGTAGCATTACTTGTAGGATCTGTTGAGGTTATAGTAGGTGCTGCACCAACAGTGGTAAACGTCCAGGTATAATTGTTGGTTAAACTGTTACCAGCAACATCTTTGGCAGCTGTGGTAATTGATGCAGTATATAAAGTACCATTTATTAAATTACTAGAAGGATTAAAACTCGCAGTACTACCTGTATATGTTACTGTTCCAAAAACTTGATTACCGCCTTGCGTCAAGATATAACTTAACACATTAATTGTAGTAGCATCCATTGGCGTGCTAAAAGTAGCAGTGATGGTTTTATTCACTGCAACACTGTTTGCATTATTGGCAGGATCAGTTGAAATAACTGTTGGATTAGCAGTAGTAGTAGTAAAACTCCAAGTATAGTTATTGGCCATTGCATTACCCAAAGCATCTTTTACCACTGTGGTAATAGTAGCTGTATACACTCTATTATTTTGTAATGCAGCCGATGGTGTAAATGTTGCTGTTGTACCAGCATAGGTTACAATACCCACAACAGGGGTTACACCTTGAGTAATTGTAAATGAAGTTCCAGTTACTGTACTAGCATCCATTGCAGTACTAAAGTTTGCTTTAATAATTTTAGTCAATGCAACATTGGTGGCATTGTTGGCAGGATCAGTTGAAATAACTGTTGGAGCAACACCAGTTCCTGTTGCAAAACTCCATACATAATTATTAGTCATGGTATTTCCTGCAACATCTTTTACCGTGTTAGTAATTGTTCCGGTATAAACTGTGTTAGGCAAAAGTGCAGTTGTTGGAGTAAATGTTGCTACCATACCAACATATGAAACTGCACCTGCAACTGCGGTTGTGCCATTTTTAAGCATAAAGCTAGAACTAGTAATAGTTGTAGGGTTCATGGCTGTACTGAATGTTGCAGTAACAATTTTATTTAACTGAACATTGGTTGTACCATTAGTAGGATCTGTAGAAACCACAATAGGTGTATTGCCAGTATTAAAACTCCATACATAATCGGCAATCAAAGAGTTTTTCGCCACATCTTTTACAGCAGTAGTAATAATACCTGTATAAACTGTGTTTGCTTTTAAATCGCTTGCTGGTGTAAATACTGCTGTATTGCCAGAGTAAGAAATTGTTCCTCCAACTGCGTTACTACCATCTTTTAACATAAACGATGCAGCTGTTATGGTTGCTGCATTCATTGGCTCATTAAAAGTTACTGATATTATTTTGTTGGTTACAACATTGGTTGCACCGTTTGCAGGGTCGGTAGATACAACTACAGGACAAATACCACTTAAGCCCACCGGAGCTTCTTCTTTTTTACATTGCCAAGTTAGCGTAGATAATATTAAAAGTAATATCCATGTAAATTTAAATTTGCTTAAATATGTTTGTTGCTTTGGCAGCAAATTATTTAAAGATTGTTGAGGTGTAATAATAACTTTCATTGTGTTTTCGTCTTTATAAGATTAAAAACAAAGGTGCTCTTATCTTATTCGTAAAGCACTACACAACTAGCAGATTTACTTACACATATCACATGTTCTCAAGATTAACCTTCCGCTTTTGTTTTAGTTGTTTATAAAATGAAGGAGAAAGACCAGTAATCTTTTTAAATTGATTACTCAAGTGTGCAACGCTACTGTAGTGGAGCTTGTAGGATATTTCGGTAAGGTTTAATTCATCGTATAAAAGCAATTCTTTTACACGTTCAATTTTATGAATAATGATGAATTGTTGTATGGTAATTCCTTTTACCTCAGAGAAGATATTTGACAAATAGGTATAATCGTAATCTAATTTTTCGCTAATAAAATCAGAATAATTCACTAAAGGAATTTCATCGGAATAGTGAATCATTTCTATAATAACATTCTTGATTCGTTCTATTAAAATGGCTTTCTTATCGTCTAATAACTCTAAACCCGATTTAAATAAATTAGCTTTTAAAATATCATGCTGTTCAGCAGTAATATCTTCTAAAATATCTACCATTCCTAAATCAAGAATTACATAATGAATACCAAGTTTTAACAACTCTTCTTTCACTAAAAGTTTACAACGCAAACTGACCATGTATTTTATATAGAGTTTCAAAAGAGCAGAGTTTATATAAATGTATGTTTTAAAAATGGATTCGGCATATATAAAAATGTTTAAAAGTAATAACCGTATTTTTTATACACGAATCATGTAGACCTACAAAGACGAAAGTCGTGCCAAGTTATTTAAAACAATTAAAATAATGCAACTTATGCATTAACAAAAATCTGAAATTGACACCAATTCAATGATAAACAAAATCAATAGTTTTATTTGGGAGAATAGTTATATGAATTTCATTTCTAAACACAATGATTATTCAATTTTGTGACTAAAGTACGCTATCTGTAGATAATCTAATTTATGTTAAAAGTTAGAAAAAGAACCAAAAGATGACTATGCTTGGTAAAGATATAAACCTCAAAAAGCACTAAAAAGATACACAGAGTGGAAAGCTGAACTTCATAAACAGTAATTTGTTTAACTATCATTAAATATTTATAAGAAATAAATAAACAATTTTTCAGCCAACATTTTGTTTAACATTTAATTGCCATTAATTAAACAAATATTTGGCGGAGTGAAACTATTCTGTTTAACTTCGCTTTCTAATCATTAAACAAAATAGGTTATGTCAACTGCCAATTTCGATAAAATGTTGTTAAACAACACTGAGTTTTTGAAGCCTTTTGCAATAACATTAACCAGAGATCACGAGCAAGCAAAAGACTTAATGCAAGAAACTTTGTACAGAGCCTTAGCCAATAAAGAAAAATACAATGTTGGTACCAATGTGAAGGCTTGGTTATATACGATAATGCGTAATATTTTTATTAATAATTATCGCAGAAAAAGTAAACAACAAACCATTTTTGATAATACTCCCAATGAGTTTTTATTAAACTTAAATCAAGGTGCTGTTGCCAATGATGCAGTTGCAACTCTGAATATGAAAGAAGTGCAAGAAGCAATTGCACAATTACCAGAAATATTTAAAACACCGTTTTTGTTGTATTTCGATGGTTTCAAATACAACGAAATCGCTGATATGTTAAATGAGCCTTTAGGTACTATTAAAAGTAGAATTCACTTTGCACGTAAATTATTGAAATCTCAAATTGATAGACATTAATTGAATTTGTGAAAATTGTTTTCAACTAAGCTTAAACCCAACTTCCTCTAAATATTGAATGAAACAACCTGCGTTGTTTCATTCTTTTTGTGTATCATAGCAAATATTTTAAACAATATTTTATAGTTGTGCAAACAAATACATCAATGACTTGTAAATTACTATACACTTTATATATGTACAATGGGTAAAAAAGTTATTATTATAGGTTCGGGTTTTGCAGGTTTATCAGCTGCATCTTTTATGGCTAAAGCAGGTTGGCAAGTAACTGTTGTAGAAAAACACAATCAACCCGGTGGAAGAGCAAGACAATTAAAAGCCGAAGGTTTTACTTTTGATATGGGTCCAAGTTGGTATTGGATGCCCGATGTATTTGAAAGATATTTTCAACAGTTTGGAAAAAAGTTGAGCGATTATTATCAACTCTATCGTTTAGATCCATCATACCGAATTTATTGGGAAGACGAACCAATGGATATTCCAGCCTCTTACGAAGCTTTACAAAATTTATTTAATACAATAGAGCCAGGTAGTGGAGCACAATTAGATAAATTTCTACAAGAAGCTGCCTATAAATACGAAGTTGGTATTAATAAACTGGTACACAAACCTGGACAATCTCTTTCGGAATTCTTAGACTTAGATTTAATAACCGGCATTTTTAAATTAGATGTATTTAATTCTATTAAATCTCATGTTTCAAAGCATTTCATCAACCCTAAACTGAAACAGTTATTAGAATTTCCTGTTTTATTTTTAGGTGCATTACCCGAAAATACACCTGCATTGTATAGCTTAATGAATTATGCTGATATCAAAGGTGGCACTTGGTTTCCTGAAGGTGGCATGTACAGCATTGTAGAAGCCATGTATAAATTAGCAACTGAATTAGGTGTAAAATTTAAGTTGAATGAAAATGTGGAAGAAATTATTATTCAAAATGGTTATGCTAAAAAAGTAAGAACTGCCAATACTATTTTTGAAGCAGATGTAGTAATTGGTGGAGCCGATTATCATCATATAGAAACACAATTATTACCCAAAGCCTACAGAAGTTATACCGATGAATACTGGGACAAACGTGTTATGGCTCCAAGCTGTTTGTTATACTATGTTGGTTTGAATAAAAAGCTTAAAAACGTATTGCATCATTCATTATTTTTTGATACTTCGTTTGAAGTACATGGTAAAGAAATTTACACTACCAAAGAATGGCCAACAAATCCATTATTTTATGTAAGTGCAACATCCGTAACAGATAAAACAGTTGCACCAGAAGGTTGTGAAAACTTATTTTTCTTAATTCCTGCAGCAACAGGTTTACAAGGCGATACAGAAGCATTAAGAGACCATTATTTTAACATGATTGTACAAAGAATGGAAGATAAAATTGGAGAGTCTATTTTACCACATATCATTTATAAAAAATCTTATGCTCATAGCGATTTTATCAATGAATACAATGCTTTCAAAGGCAATGCGTATGGCTTAGCCAATACTTTATTACAAACAAGTATATTAAAACCAGCTTGTAAAAGTAAAAAAGTAGAGAACTTATTTTTTACAGGTCAACTTACTGTTCCAGGACCAGGTGTACCACCAAGTTTAATTAGTGGAGAAGTGGTAGCCAAAGAAATAATGAAAGCTTTTGGATAAATTAAGGGTATAAATAGATGTTTGTTTAAACAAAATATCTACTCTTTTGTTTTTATGCTTATATTGAATTTCTAAGCAATAAATTTCTTTTATGACCAATATGCAACATTTTCACGAGGTAAGTATGAACTGCAGTCGCAATACTACAGAAAAGTATAGCACTAGCTTTTCTTCTGCCATTAAATTATTGCATAAAGACTTACGTCAACCCATTTTCAATATTTATGGCTTTGTACGTTTTGCCGATGAAATAGTTGATACCTTTCATGAACATGATAAAGCCATTTTATTAGAAGAATTCAAAAAAGACACCTACTTAGCAATTGAAAGAAGAATTAGTTTAAATCCCATTTTACATAGCTTTCAATTAACAGTGAATCAATATAACATTAGCCACGATTTAATTGATGCATTTCTTTACTCTATGGAGTTAGATTTAAGTGAAAGAAAATATGATAGAAATGGCTACGAACAATATATTTATGGCAGTGCTGAAGTAGTAGGCTTAATGTGTTTGTATGTTTTTTGCGATGGCGATACAACTTTATATGAACAACTAAAACCTGGTGCTAGGAGTTTAGGTGCTGCTTTTCAAAAAGTAAATTTTCTACGAGACTTAAAAGCCGATTTTGAAGGTTTAGAAAGAGTGTATTTCCCAGGATGTGATTTTAGAAACTTTACAGAAAACGATAAAAGAAATATTGAATTAGACATTCAAAAAGATTTTAATGATGCATATACAGCAATACTTCAATTACCCATGAAATCTAGGTTTGGTGTATATGTGGCCTATAAATACTACTTATCACTCTTCAATAAAATAAAAAAACTACAGCCACAGCGTATCATGCAAGAAAGAGTACGCATACCAGATTATGGCAAAATTTTTATTGTAGCAAAAGCTGGTTTAAGAAGTCAATTAAACTTATTGTAATAATTCTGCTTTTTGGGTTTTGTCCAAAAAGTACCAGCTAGTGCTAATTAAATTTCTATTGATCTAGAAATTTTGAACCTCCCAATTAGATATACTTTATTTTTATAGCATGGAACAAGTGATTTTGGTTGATGAAAAAGACCAACAAATTGGCTTAATGGAAAAAATAGCTGCACATGAGCAAGCCCTTTTACATAGAGCATTCAGTGTATTTATTTTTAACTCCAACGGTCAAATGCTTTTACAACAAAGAGCATTGAGCAAATATCATAGCGGTGGTTTATGGACCAATGCTTGTTGCAGTCATCCAAGACCCAATGAAGCTGTAGAACATGCAGCAACAAGAAGACTGAATGAAGAAATGGGTTTTAATACACCAATTATTCCAGCATTTCAATTTACTTATAAAGCTGGTTTTGATAACGGCTTAACTGAACATGAGTTTGACCATGTTTTTGTAGGAAAATATGATGGAGAAATTCATTTAAATTTTGAGGAAGCTGAAAACTATGGTTATGGATTAGTGGAAGATATTGAAACCGATATTCAGCAAAATCCAACCAATTACACCGAGTGGTTTAAAATTGCTTTTCCTAAAGTAAAAACTTGGATACAACAAAATAATTACATCAATGCCTAAACCAACTGCCATAATTATTGGAGCTGGTGTTGCAGGCTTAGCATCTGCTATAAGACTTGCTGTACAAGGTTTTGAGGTGACAGTATTTGAAAAGAATAGTTACCCAGGAGGTAAATTAACTAATTTCAACTTAGGCAATTATCAATTTGATGCGGGTCCAAGTTTATTTACCCAACCTCAAAATATTGAAGAATTATTTCAACTAGCTAACGAGCCCATTGAAAACTATTTCTCTTATGAGGCTTTACCCATTTCTTTCAAATATTTTTATGAAGATGGCACTGTAGCAAATGCTTATACCAATAAAGAAAAACTGTTGCAAGAGTTTAAACAACAATTGGGAGAAGATGAATTGGCTATTACAAATTACTTAAAACAATCGGAAGATATTTATAACAATATTGGCACTCTATTTTTAAATCATTCGCTACATAAAAAATCAACTTTACGCAAAGCCCCTATTCGTAAAGCATTAGCAGCTACAAAAGCTAAGTACTTGTTTAAAACCATGCATCAAGTAAATGCAACTGCTTTTAAAAATGCTAAAACAGTACAATTATTCAATCGCTTTGCTACTTACAATGGCAGCAATCCTTACAAAGCACCAGGAATGTTAAGCTTAATTTCTCATTTAGAATTAACTGAAGGAACTTTTTATCCAAAAGGTGGTATGATCAGTATTACCAATGCTTTATACAACTTAGCTCAAAAAAAAGGAGTTCAATTTATATTCAATACAGCTGTAGAAAGAATTATTGAATATGAAAATAAGGTAAAAGGTGTAGTTGTAAATGGTGAAAATGTGCATGCAACTATTGTAGTAAGTAATATGGATGTTTACTTTACATACAAGCATTTATTGAATAATGAAATAAAGGCAAAAAAAATCTTACAACAAGAACGAAGCAGCAGTGCATTCATTTTTTATTGGGGTATGAATAGAGCGTTTAAAGAACTAGAATTACACAATATATTCTTCAGCAATAATTATAAAGCTGAGTTTAATAGTTTATTCAACACCAAACAATTGTATAACGACCCTACTGTGTACATTAATATTACCAGTAAATGTGAACCCAATATTCAAGCACCAGCTGGTAAGGAAAATTGGTTTGTTATGATTAATGTACCTGCAAACGTGGGTCAAAACTGGGAAGTTTACAAGCAACAAGCAAAGGAAAATATTATCCAAAAAATAAATAGAATTTTACAAACCAATATAGAACCATTCATTGAAGAAGAAGAAATTTTAGATCCAGTTTTAATTGAAAGTAAAACAGCATCTTACATGGGTTCATTGTATGGAACGTCTTCAAATTCAAAAATGGCAGCCTTCTTGCGTCATCCCAATTTCACCAATGCTATCAAAGGTTTATATTTTGTTGGAGGAAGTGTGCATCCCGGTGGAGGCATTCCATTGTGTTTAAAGAGTGCAAAAATTATGAGTGAGCTAGTGAATACAGATTTTTTAAAATGAAACTTTCAAAACTAAATATTGCCCTATTTATTGCTTTACTTTTTCACATAAGTGGTGCAATGGGTATATTGTTCTCAACACATAAAGATTGGTTCATACAAAATACTCCGATCAATCTTTGCTTAATGAGTATATTATTGTTTTATACGCAAAAACAAAAAAATAAGTGGTTATATTTCTTTGCCCTCATTGCATTTTTAACAGGTATGATAACTGAAATAATTGGGGTAAATACGGGTTATTTATTTGGCAATTATAGTTATGGCATTGTAATGGGTTATAAAGTTTTAGGAGTGCCATTACTAATTGGTGTACAGTGGTTTGTAACAGTGTTTTGTTGCGGTATTGCTATGCATCAACTACATCACTGGATAGAGAAAAAATACGAAATGCAGGGCATTATTCTATCTACTAAAATGCAAACATTGTCATTAATTTTCGATGGTGCATTATTGGCCACCTTATTTGATTATATCATGGAACCTGTGGCTATTAAATTAGGTTTTTGGCAGTGGCAAAACAATCAGATTCCATTACTCAATTATATATGTTGGTTTGTAATTAGTATGCTATTACTATTAATTTTCAGATGGCTACCAATTCATAAGCACAACCATTTTGCTCTACATTTGTTAATTATTCAAACATTATTTTTTTTAATTTTAAGAGTTTATTTATAATGCTATTCACTATTTTTATCACATTACTCACTTTTGCCATCATGGAAGGCATTACATGGCTTACACACAAATATGTAATGCATGGTTTTTTGTGGTATTTACACGAAGATCACCATCAACCACATAACCACATTTTCGAAAAAAATGACGCTTTCTTTTTAATTTTTGCCATACCAAGTTGGCTTTGCATTATGTTAGGTTTACAAAACGAAATGTATTGGGTTGCTGCTATTGGCTTTGGTATTGCTTTATATGGTTTAGCTTATTTTATGATCCATGAAGTAATTATTCACCAACGTATCAAATGGTTTACACGTAGTAATAATAAATACATAAAAGCCATTCGTTGGGCACATAAAATGCACCATAAACATTTGAATAAAGAAGATGGTGAGAGTTTTGGAATGCTCATTGTTGCCAAAAAATATTGGGATAAAGTAAAAAAAGACGAAGCATTTCAAAAAAGTTAAAAAAGTACATCAATCCTTGATGCTTGTTGTTTAACTAAGAAACTCTATATTTGTATTTTATGCAACGCTACAATTTGATTTGTGGCGTTGTATTTTTTTTATCTCTTCTAAACAAAAGATTATGAGTGAATACGTAACACAAGAGACATTCGACAAAATGAAAACTGAGCTTCACCGTATGAAAACGGTTGACAGACCAGCTGCTTCTAAAGCCATTGGAGAAGCAAGAGAAAAAGGCGATTTAAAAGAAAATGCCGAATACGATAGTGCCAAAGAAGCACAAGGCATGCTTGAGGCTAAAATTAAACAATTAGAAGGTGTTATTGCTACAGCTAAAATTGTAGATACCAACACCATTGACACAAGCAGAGTAAGCATTTTAACCAAAGTAACTATTACCAATGTAGCTACTAAAAAAACAGTTACCTACCAATTAGTAGGCGAAAAAGAAGCCGACTTGAAATCTGGAAAAATTTCTGCTTCTTCTCCAATTGGTAAAGGTTTAATGGGTAAAGTAAAAGGCGAAGTTGCCGAAGTACAAGCCCCTAACGGTGTTATGAAATTTAAAATTGAAGACATTGCTGTATAAATGAAATAAACGCTTCTTTAAAAAAGTGCAGTTGATACAACTGCACTTTTTTAATGTACATGCTATAAATTGCAACAATAAAATTGTATAATAATGACTATTTTCTCGAAGATTATTAATGGCGAAATCCCCTGTTATAAAATTGCTGAAAACGAACAATTTATTGCTTTCCTAGATATTTTTCCTGTTCAATATGGTCATACTTTAATAGTGCCTAAAATTGAAGTGGATAAAATTTTTGATGTACCCGATAGCTATTTAAGCAACTTATTACTATTTGCAAAACCTATTGCACATGCTATTGAACAAGCATTTAACTGTAATAGAGTAAACATCATTACTGTTGGCTTAGAAGTACCTCATGCACATGTTCATTTATTGGCAACCAATACAGTACACGATGTAGATTTAAGTAAACCTAAACTAAAACTTTCTGCAGAAGAACTACAATCTATTCAACAAAAAATCATTGCCTTTCTTTAAAAAACAACTTGCCTCAAACACATTGTAAAGCAGTGCTTACATTTGCTGTAATGCAATACACTTTAAAGAAAAGTTTAGGTCAACATTTTTTAAAAGATGAAAACATTTGTAAAAAAATTGTTGATGCTGTACAAATCAATTTAAATCAACATCAAGTAAATCAATTAATTGAAGTAGGACCCGGCGGCGGTGCTATTACTAAATATTTATTGCAAATTCCTTCAATTAATTTTAAGGCGGTTGAACTTGATGCAGAAAAAATAACATTTTTAGAAGCTACCTACCCTGCCATACAATCTAAAATTATTCATCAAAGTTTTTTAGATATTGATGCTCCTTTTGAAAATCAGTTTATGGTGGTAGGAAATTTTCCTTACAATATTTCCTCTCAAATTTTATTTAAAATATTAGAGTGGCATCAGCAAGTTCCTATAATTATTGGTATGTTCCAAAAAGAAGTAGCCCAACGTGTAGCTGCAAAACCCAATAGCAAAACCTATGGTATTTTAAGTGTACTCATTCAAGCATACTATCAGGTAGACTATTTATTTGATGTTGCTCCAGGCTGCTTTAATCCACCACCTAAAGTAATGAGCGGAGTTATTCAACTAACACTAAAAGAAAATCGTTATAAGGTTAGTAGCGATAAAGCTTTTGCTCAATTGGTAAAACTAGCTTTTAATCAGCGAAGAAAAATGTTACGCAATGCAGTAAAATCAGTATTTTCAGAAGACATATTAAAAGATGAATTGTTTAATAAGCGTGCCGAACAATTAAGTATAGAAGATTTTGCTGCATTAACTTTTCGTATGAATGGTAGTACTCAAAAATAAATTTGTAAGTGAAGAAAATAATCATCTCAGGACCAGCCCATGAAATTATAGAGACAACACTTTTGTCTAAAGGATATACTGTGCTCAACAATCCATCTATCAGCTACCAAGAATTAGCAACTAAAATTGAAGATGCAGTTGGTTTAAT
This sequence comes from Asaia bogorensis, assembly GCA_943371535.1. Lineage (GTDB taxonomy): Bacteria > Bacteroidota > Bacteroidia > Chitinophagales > Chitinophagaceae > UBA1930. Next base: position 48,689 of record CALRVE020000007.1, read on the forward strand.
TGTTACTACAAGATTAAAAATTGATCAAGCTATATTAAATAAAGCCCAACATTTACAATGGATAGGCCGTTTGGGTAGTGGCATGGAATTAATTGATGTAAATTATGCTGCTACAAAAAATATTCAATGCTTTAGTAGCCCTGAAGGCAATAGAAATGCTGTTGCCGAACATACACTAGGTTTATTATTGAACCTAATGAATAAAATGAACAGCAGCTATGCTAGTTTAAAAAATAAAATTTGGGCAAGAGAAGAAAGTAGAGGCGAAGAACTACAAGGCAAAACCGTTGGTATTATTGGCTTTGGTAATACAGGCAGTAGTTTTGCCAAATTACTCAGTGCTTTTGATGTTACTGTTTTAGCGTACGATAAATTTAAATCTGGCTTTGCCAATAATTATATTAGAGAAGCTAATATTGAACATATTCAACGCTATGCCAATATAATTAGCCTTCACTTACCACTGACGGAAGACACTTATCATTTTGCCAATGATTCCTTTTTTAATGAATGTGAAAATCAACCCTATTTTTTAAATACTTGTAGAGGTAAAGTAACCGATACCAATGCTTTAATAAATGCATTAAGAAATCAAAAAATTAAAGCTGCTGGCTTAGATGTACTTGAAAATGAAAAGCTAGATACTTATACTGTTGAAGAAATGCAACAACTAGAAAAACTATTCAGCTTTAATAATGTTGTTATAACACCACATACAGCAGGTGTTACAGTAGATTCTTTTTATAAAATGAGTAAAGTTTTATTAGATAAATTACCACTATAAATTTTGCAACAACAATACGACTATATAATCACTGGTGCAGGATGTGCAGGCTTAAGTTTACTAATGCGATTATTGCAAGAACCTACCTTATGTAATAAAAAAATTTTAGTAATAGACGAACAGTTAAAAAATAAAAATGATCGTACATGGTGTTTTTGGGAGAAAGAAGAAGGTTTATTTGAGCCAATTGTACATCATCAATGGAGTAACTTAATTTTTGAATCTGCTAACTATCATTCAAGCTTTTCTATAGCTCCGTATAAGTACAAAATGATTCATGGCATTGATTTTTACAATTATGTTCTACAGTTTGCTAGTACATTTTCTAATGTTGAATTTGTGTATGAAAAAGTAAACAACATTTACAATCAAAATAATGTAGCAGTAGTTGAATTAAATAATCAAAAAATAGAGGGTGCGTATATTTTCAACTCAATACTATTCAAACCACCCACACTAAAAAAAACTGATTATTATTTACTACAACATTTTAAAGGCTGGGAAATTGAAACTGCTGAACGTGTTTTTGATAAACAAAAAGCCACTTTTATGGACTTTACTGTTAGTCAACAACATGGCACTACTTTTATGTATGTACTGCCAACAGCAGCCAATAAAGCATTGGTAGAATACACTTTATTTACTGAACAACTTTTGCCTCTAGAAGAATATACACAAGCTTTACAAGCATACATTGAAAAAAAATTAGACATCAAAAACTACAACATAACACATGAAGAATTTGGTATTATTCCAATGACCAATTATTTATTTCCGAATAATGAAGGCAAAATAATTTATATAGGCATAGCAGGTGGACAAGCAAAAGGCAGCAGTGGTTATGCTTTTAACTTTATTCAAAAACGAACTACACAAATTGTACAATCGCTGGTAAAAAATAATCATCCGTTTACCAAAAGAAGTTTAAACGACAAAAAATTTCATTTATACGATAGTGTTTTACTACAAGTATTACAACAGAAAAAAATGCAAGGAGCCGATATTTTTACAGCCATTTTCAAAAAAAATAAGCCACAAACCGTTTTACAATTTTTAGACAATAACAGTGTTTTTCTACAAGATCTAAAAATTATGAGCAGTGTTCCTACATTCGTTTTTTTGCCAGCAGCTATTAAAGAAATATTGCACTAATTAAACTATTACTTTTGCACTCATTGGTCTTGTAGTACAATGGATAGTATGAGAGTTTCCGAAGCTCCAGATCCAGGTTCGATTCCTGGCAAGACCACTCCCCTCTCTTATTTTTTCCTTTTATACAATATTATTTTCCGCCAATCGTCTTTCTATTTTTACAATGAATAGAGTGGCTACTTTAGACGCCGTAATGGTAAACGGACAAAAAAGAAATATAACACAGGTAATTAATGATTACAGCAAAAGGTTGTTGGGTTTCATTAAAAAACGTGTGTCTAATGATGCCGATGCTGAAGATATTTTACAAGATGTTTTTTATCAATTCATAGGTAATACTCAACCTATTGAGCAACTCACAGGTTGGTTATATACTGTTGCAAGAAATAAAATAACCGATAAAAAAAGAAAACATAAACCCGAGTTATTAGAAGATATTTTTTCTGGTGATGATGAAAATGGGTTTTCTTGGACCGATTTATTTTTTAACGCTTCCAACAATCCTGAGAATGAATACCTAAAAAATATTTTTTGGGAAACACTTAACTCAGCTTTAGACGAGTTACCAGAAGATCAAAAAACAGTGTTTGTACAAAACGAATTAGAAGGCATTTCATTTAAAGAAATTTCTGAACAAACTGGCGTTTCGGTAAATACACTACTCTCAAGAAAACGATATGCTGTATTACATTTAAGAACTAGGCTACAAACATTAAAAGAAGAATTATTGAATTATTAAACCTAAAGCAATGAGCAATAAAAAATTTTGGATAAAAAAAGTAGCAGGGTTTACCGTTTGTGCAGTAACAATAGTAGCCTTATTTGGGTATATAGTCATGTTGTTATGGAACAATGTTTTAGTTGAAGTAACACCCATAAAACCCATTAATTTTTGGCAATCGTTGGGTTTACTATTGCTCAGCAAAATATTGTTTGGAGGCTTTAACAAAGGTTTTGCACAGAAAGGTAAAATGTGGAGCAGCGAAATGAAGGCTAAATGGCACAATATGAGTACCGAAGAAAAAGAACAATTTAAACAACAATGGAAAAACAAGTGTAACACATTTAAACAAAAAAGCGTTACACCAACTGTTACCAACGAATAATTTTAAACACTAAAAATCAGTTATATGAGTGTGCATGTTTTTAAAACAAACATTATTAATACTACACATGTAAAAAATGTAGCTAAAACTATTCAAACTATTGATGGTGTAAACAAATGGAATATTGATTTACACGATATTGATAAAGTGTTAAGGGTAGAAACCAATGATTTAACACCCGATGCAATTGCTACTGTTGTTCAAATGGCTGGCTATTATTGTGTAGAATTAGAATAAAAAAAGAGTGGTCTTCTCTTGCAGAGAAGACCACTCTAAAAACATTTATTACAATTTAAGATTCTATCAACCCATTTTTCACTGCATATAAAATTAAACCAGCAGTACTTTTTGCCCCAGTTTTTACTTTTAACCTGTCTCTTATTGCCTCTACAGTACGTGGACTAATTTCTACAATTTCAGCAATTTCTTTGGTACTTTTTTCATCACACATCAACTTCAACACCTGTATTTCTTTGTCGCTTAAATCGGCATCCTCATCATTTTTCGATGGTGCAGCTTGTGTTCGCAAACCACTTAGCATAGCTCTATTTGTAAACTCGTTGAAGAAGAATTCATTCTCATGGCACGTCTTAATAGCTTGATAAATGGTATCGCTATCAGAATCTTTGGTTAAATAACTATTGGCACCAATACCCATTAATTTGCTAATTAAAGTAATCTCATTATGCATGGTTAGCATAATAATCTTAGTTTCAGGTAGTATTTTTTTCACTTCCGGCAGCGTAGCTATACCATCCATTATGGGCATTTGAATATCTAATAGTATTACATCGGGCTTTAAAAACTTCAATAAATTAAGTAGTTGCATGCCATTTTCGGCTTCACCTAAAAATTCAATATCTGGTCTATAACTCAATGCAGCCTTAACTCCTTGTCTAAACAAGGCATGATCATCGGTAATAATTACTTTAATTTTTTCGCTCATATTGTAAAATCTAGGGGTTATCAATTGTGTTTCTAAAAACACAAATTGTACAATAGTTAATTTACCACGAAAGTATTAGAAAATTTACTAAGCACGGTAGGCTATTTTTCCTATTTTATTTCGCCTAGCCGTAAGTCTAAAAAAGAGAAGTTTTGCTCTTGTTTTGGGAAAAGGTGGATGTTATGTTTGCATTGTCAATTTGATACAACGGTTTACCCCGTTTTTATCCAAAATCCAGAAAAACCGAATCGAAATCCAAAAAAGAACAACATCCAAAATCCGAAGTAAATCGCAAACCGTAAGTATTAAAAAGACAAAAGAAAATCCAACGATCCCTGAAAAGCTATCCAACTTTAAGGATCCATATCGAAAAGCCAACTTTCTGAACCATCCATTCAGAAAGCCAATATCCTAAAGGACAAACGAAAAACCATCGAGTCCAACATTCCTGAGAGCCCATAGGCCCAGGTTTAACTCACCAGGGTCTGATGAAAATCAGACCTTTTTTTATGCCTAAATTTTCATACAAGTTCATGCAATAAAAAATATAATTAAATTGCTTGAAAAATCCTAGATAATGTTTAAAAAAATATCCCCTTCGTTCTCGAACCTTTTTAATGTTGTGGTTTTACTAATTCCAGGTATATTTTTTGTTGGGTTCATTTTATATACAACTTTAAAGTTTGAAATAAAAACAAGTGGTTTTACCAAAGCTAAAATTAATTTTTTAGAACCGAACGAAGCTGATACCACTGACAAAACTGTAATTTATAATGTAATAGATGCTAACGGAAAAGAGCAGTCAATAATTGATGAAAAACCTGACAAGGATGATGGAACCGCACTTTTTGATGAAGTAAGGGTTCGATTTGATGTTAAAAACCCTACAAAATTATACTTTGAAAATAGTTGGCTAGGCACTGCATTGAGCTTAATTTTTGGTAGTATTTTTATTGTTATTGGCTATACAGGTATTTTCAAAATAAACTTATTGCAAAAACCAAGAAGAGTAATTGTACCCTATATTGCTTTTTGTATCTTACTAGTTGGATGTGGCTTAATGACGGATTTCATTGTATCGTTAGAAAAAAATCAAGAAGAGCGTTTGAAGTACGAGTATATTGCAGCATTGATAATTCTTATTGGTACAGTTCTATTGGCATATTGGTTTAGTATACAAAAAATGTGGAGAGAAATTGATACAATTGGAGTGGAGTTAATTATTAAAGATTTTTCTGTTGCCTCAATAAGAAGATTACCAGAGTCGGGTAGCAATTTTTATGAAAAACTCAATTTAGTGGGTAATAAAAATAATGAACTAGAACTGACTGATGAAAATACAGGTGTTCATGTAAAAGTTCAAATTAAAAGAGATATTTATAGCTCTGTAGATCTTAATCCTTTTATTATTACTTGTAATTATATTGATGAAAATAACAACTCACACACTTTTAAAAGTGATTATATTTGGTTTGATCCAACTCCATTTATGCAACAAAAAATAAAAGTCTGGGTGCATCCTAAAAACAACAAATACTATAAAATTGATACATCTTTCTTGCCAAAAGTAGATTTAGGCATAAGCAGAACTTCATACATATAATATTTTCAATAATGAATAGTCCTAGGTTTAAATAAATTTCACCTAATGAAAATTGAACAAATCATATCAGTTTTAGAGCAATTAGCCAATCCTAGTTTACAAGAAAATTACGATAATGTTGGTTTAATTACAGGTGCTAAAAATTGGGATTGTACTGGCATTGTTTGCACACTAGACGCAACTGAAGAAGTAATACTAGAAGCCAAAGCCAATCATTGCAATTTGGTGGTGGCTCATCATCCAATCATTTTTAGTGGATTAAAAAAAATTAATGGCAATAATTATATTGAAAAAGCCATCATTGCTGCTATTAAAAACGATGTGGCTATTTATGCCATTCACACCAATTTAGACAATGTTTTGCATGGTGTAAACCACACAATTGCTAATCGTTTGGGTTTAGTTAATACTCAGATTTTGGCACCTAAAAAAACTGCTTTGCTTAAATTGTTCACTTTTGTGCCAACCAATCATGCCGAGAAAGTTAGATCTGCATTATTTGCAGCTGGTGCTGGTAACATTGGTAATTATAGCGAATGTAGCTACAATTCAACTGGTCTTGGCACTTATAAGGCAGGAGAAAACACCAATCCTTTTGTAGGAAATATTGGAGAAAGACATACAGAAGAAGAAGTTAAAATAGAAATTATTTTTCCTGTTTGGTTGCAAAATGGCATTATTAAAGCATTGAAAAATAGTCACCCTTACGAAGAAGTTGCTTACGATATTGTTGCTTTGAACAATGAATATTCAGCAATTGGCAGTGGATTAATGGGTTATTTACCCGAGCCAATGGAAGAAGCACTTTTCTTACAAATGCTAAAGCAATCATTTGATTTACAATTAATTAAGCACACCAAACTTTTTGGCAAACGCATTCAAAAAGTGGCGGTTTGTGGTGGATCTGGCAGCTTTTTAATTGGTAATGCAATTAAAGCTGGTGCCGATATATTTATTAGTGGAGATTTTAAATACCACGAATTTTTTGATGCTAATGAACAAATCATCATTGCCGATATTGGACATTGGGAAAGTGAACAATTTACCATAGAATTATTGATGGAGGTATTACAGCAAAATTTCCCTACTTTTGCCGTCCTTAAAACAAAGGTGAAAACGAATCCGGTTGAGTATTTTATTTGAAAAAACTAAATTCAGATAAATAAAGAACAGAAAGTACAAGCCGATAGCTATCGGCTGTGCGAAACGAAAAGTTTGCACGAAATACTAAAGTTCCTATAATAAACAATACTGGTTCTAAAATAACAAACGTTAAACTACAATCATACAATGGCAGCAGTTAAAGATTTCTCCGTTGAAGAAAAATTAGCAGGCTTAGTTAAGCTTCAAAAAATTGACAGTAAATTAGATGAGTTTCAAGTTTTAAAAGGCGAACTTCCTTTAGAAGTTAGCGATTTAGAAGATGAAATTGCTGGTTTACATGCTCGTAGAAACAGAATTGAAGAGGAAATTAATGGTATTACCGAATTTATTGAAAGTAAAAAAGCAACCATTAAAGAAGCCGATGATTTAATTAAGAAATACGAGAAGCAAAGCGAAAATGTGAAGAATAGCCGTGAGTTTGAAGCAATCAATAAAGAAATTGAAATGCAACAACTTGAAATGAAGTTGGCTGAAAAACACATTAAAGATGCTAACGAAGAAATTTCGGAAAAAGCAAGATTATTAGAAGCTTCTAAAAAAACCATTGCTACTAAAGAAGGTGTTTTAAATCACAAAAAAAGTGAATTAGAAAAAATCATTGTTGATACCGAGAAAGAAGAAACTTTGTTTCGTAAGAAAAGTGAAGAAGCAAGAACTCATATTGACGAACGTTTATTATACAGCTACGATAGAATTAGAAAAAATTACAGAAATGGTTTAGCTGTTGTACCTGTTGAACGTGATGCTTGTGGTGGTTGCTTCAATGCAATTCCGCCTCAAAAGCAAAGTGAAATTCGCTTACACAAAAAAATTATGGTTTGCGAAAACTGTGGTAGAATTTTAGCTGATGGTGATTTAGTAGAAAACACAGAAGTAAAATAATATTCAATTATTTTTTTAATAAATTCCACAGGGCAATCATCTTTTGATTGCCCTTGTTTATTTTTATACTATGATGAAGTTTTATTTAACCTTACTTATACTGCTAGCTTTTTGTTCAACTACTCATGCCGAAAAAGTATATGAGTTTAATAGTACCTGTCAACAGGCCTACAAAGAAATTGTACAACTAAAATTAAATGCAGGGCAGGCTTTGGTGAATAAAGCTAAGCAACAAAACCCCGATAATTTAATCCCCTTAGTGTTAGAAAGTTATATAGATTTTTTTACACTTTTTTTTAATGAAGATCCGGCAGAATTTAAAATTCGATTACCCAAATTTGAAGAACGTATTAAAGCTTTAAAAGAAGGTTCTACAAGCTCACCTTTTTATAACTTTTGTTTGGGTGCAGTGTATTTACACAAAGTTGCTGTAAACATAAAACTAGATAATAAAACAAGAGCTGGTTTAGATTTTCAAACAGCTTATAAATACATTAAACAAAATAGCAAATCTTTTCCAACTTTTGTACCCAATCAACTAATGTTTGGTGGCTTAAAAGCCATTGCAGGTACCATACCAAAAGGCTATCAGTGGGTTGCTGGTTTATTTGGTATTAGAGGCAATATTCACGAAGGCATGACCACTATTAATAGTTTCATTAACAGTAACGATCCTTGGGCAAAACTCATGTTTAATGAAGCGGCTTTTATGTATTGCTATTTAAAATTTTATATTGAAAATGATAAAGATGGTGCATTACAATTTATACAACAACGAAAGTTAGATGTTGTAAACAACCATCTTTTTACTTACATGGCAGCTAACTTAAGTATTAACCATAAGCAAACACATAATGCTGCATTGATTGTTCAAAATAGAAATAAATCAGCCGAATATTTATCAACTGCTGTATGGGATTTTCAAATGGGTTTCATTAATTTATACCAACTCAATACACAACAAGCAATTAATTATTTCAATGCCTATTTATCAAAATTTAAAGGGAGTTTTTATGTAAAAGATATTTATCAAAAATTAAGTTGGTGTTATTACTTACAAGGCAACCAAACAGCCGCCGAAGATGCCAGAAAAAACTGCATTAAAAAAGGAGCAAGTATTACCGATGCCGATAAACAAGCACTAAAAGATGCGAAGAAAAATACTTGGCCAAACATAATTTTATTAAAAGCTAGAATTTTAAATGATGGTGGTTTAAACAATCAAGCAATTGAAGTTTTACAAGGAAAAAGTACCAGCAGTTTTTCTAACACTGCTGAGCAATTGGAATTTACTTATAGAGTGGGTAGAATTAATGACGACTTAGGTAAAGATGAAGCTGCCATTGCCTTTTATTTGAAAGCAATTGCAATTGGTAAAACCCGAACTGAATATTATGCAGCAAGGGCCGCCTTACAAATAGGTATGATTTATGAACAAAAAGGCAATAAAAATGCAGCCATACAATACTTCGAGCAATGCTTAGAAATGGATAACCACGATTACAAAAACAGCCTCGATCAACGTGCCAAAAGTGGTATTGCAAGGTGTAAGGGAGAGTAATCAATTAACAATTGAGAATTAACATTTAAAAATTGATAATTTTTGAGTGAACCGAATTACGATTTGTTACACATATTTGAACTCGATAACTGTAAATTTGACTGCTGAAAGTCAATTAGCTAATTCACCTATTCGTCAATCCGTTTATTAAAATGTTAACCAAACTTCATATACAGAACTACGCTATTATTGATGAAATAGAAATCCATTTTTCTAATCAACTCAATATTATTACTGGAGAAACAGGTGCTGGTAAAAGTATTTTAATGGGTGCATTAAGTTTAATTTTAGGCGAAAGAGCCGATACTTCTGTTTTACTCAAAACCGATAAAAAATGCTTTATTGAGGGTTTTTTTTCGGTAGATAATAAAAAAGCAGTTCAAACATTTTTACAATCTAATGAATTAGATGCTGAACATGAATTGGTGATTAGAAGAGAAATTGCAGCCAATGGCAAAAGCCGTGCATTTATAAATGATACTCCAGCTACTTTACAACAGCTTAAAGAATTGGCCTCTTTGTTGGTTGACTTGCATCAACAATTTGATACTTTAGAATTAGGCGATACTGATTTTCAACGTGAAGTAATTGATGCATTGGCCAATAATAATGAAACACTAATAGCTTATCAAACCATATACAAACAATGGCAAAAAAGTAAAAAAGAATTAGAACAATTACAACAACAAAAAGCCGCATTCAATAAAGAAGCCGATTATAATCAATTTTTATTTGACGAGTTAAACGAACTTTCATTTAAAGAAAATGAATTAGAAGAATTAGATAATGAACTTAAATTATTAAGCAATAGTGAAGGAATTAAAACTGCACTTACCAAAGTTTATTTTGAGTTAAAAGAAAATGAACAGCCAATTGTTACTCATTTAAAACAGTTAATCAATCAACTGAATGTTTATGCAAGCTATCATGCCGATGTTAAAATAATTATTGATAGATTAACTTCTGCCCAAATAGAAGTTCAAGACATTGCCCATGAAGTAGAACGTGTAAATGATGCGATTGGTTACGATGAAAAACGCATTGCCATCATCAACGATAAAATGGCTGCTGGCTATAAACTGCTCAAAAAACATGGCGTTAAAACCACTAATGAATTACTGACTATTCAAGCAGAATTAGAACAAAAATTACAAGCTGTATTAAATATAGACGAAGCCATTATTGTAAAAGAAAAAGAAACTATTGCGTTAGAAAGTCAAGCTCAACAAAAAGCTGAAGAACTGTCTAAAGCAAGGCACTTACAAGCAAAACCATTGGTCCAAAAAGTGAATCACTTATTACTTCAAGTGGGCATGCCCAATGCAGTATTGAAAGTAGAAATTAAAGAAACTGCTTTACAAACCTTTGGTAAAAACAATATTGAGTTTTTGTTCGATGCCAATAAAAGCAATCGTTTTGAGCCCATACGTAAAGTTGCAAGTGGGGGTGAATTAAGCAGACTAATGTTGTGCATTAAAAGCTTAGTGGCACAAAGTATAGATTTACCTACCATGATTTTTGATGAAATTGATACTGGCATTAGTGGGGAAGCTGCTAAACAAGTAGGTGTAATAATGAAAGGTTTAGCCAATAACCGACAAATTATTTGTATTACTCATCAGCCACAAATTGCTGGTAAAGCCAATGCTCATTATTTTGTATACAAAGAAATAAAAGGCGAAGCTGTTAAAACCAATATTCGTTTGTTGAACGAAGATGAAAGAATGACAGCAATAGCAAAAATGCTCAGTGGCGAAAAGCCAAGTGCTGCTGCATTAGAAAGTGCAAGAGAAATGATGAATTGATTTTCACGCAACGAAGCAAAGAATGCAACGGATGCAACGATTTTGAGGCTCTCTATTTCTCTCCTTAAGCTCTTAGCTAGTCTCTTTCTCACTCTCACCTTTTTCCATTTCCCATTCACCTTATCTTCACTACATGTATAACAGCAATTTATTACTAGTTGGCAAGGTCATTTTCATTTCTTTACCTATCATGTTCTTCAGCAAATGGTTAGAGCAAAAAATAAAACCCAAAGCAGGTTGCAAAAATTTTTTGACATGGATAACCATAGTTGTAACAGTATCAATAGTGTGGTTTTTAGTAGCCATGTATGGCTACACTAAATTCTTCTTTCCCAATCGGTAGTAAACATTATTTTTACCACTTAATTTTAAAACCAAAAACTTATATCATGGCATACGGTTTATTAAAAGGCAAAAGAGGTATTATCTCTGGAGCTTTAGACGAAAATTCAATCGCCTGGAAAGTAGCTGAAAAAGCCCACGAAGAAGGTGCAACAATTGTATTAACCAACGCTCCTATTGCTATGCGTATGGGAGAAATCAATAAACTGGCCGAAAAAACCGGCTCTCAAATTATTGCTGCCGATGCAACAAGTGTAGAAGATTTAACCAATCTATTTACCCAATCACAAGAAATTTTGGGTGGAAAAATAGATTTTGTTTTACACTCTATTGGCATGAGTGTAAACATTCGCAAAAAAATTCCTTATACAGAAAGTAATTACGATTATTTTATGAAAGGGATAGACGTAAGTGCAATGTCTTTTCATAAAATGTTGGCAGTGGCAAAAAAATTAGATGCCATTAACGAATGGGGTAGCGTTGTTGCTTTAAGTTATATGGCAGCACAACGTACATTTCCTTTTTATACAGATATGGCCGATATTAAAGCTATGCTCGAAAGTATTGCACGTAGCTTTGGCTATCATTATGGTTTAGAGAAAAAAGTTCGTATCAACACTGTATCTCAATCTCCAACAAAAACAACTGCTGGTACTGGCATTAAAGGCTTTGGCGATTTTTATGATTATGCAAATGCTATTGCTCCATTGGGCAATGCAAGTGCAGAAGATTGTGCCAACTATTGCATTACCTTATTCAGCGATTTAACAAGAATGGTTACCATGCAAAACCTTTTCCATGATGGTGGTTATGTAAATACTGGTGTAAGTGATTACGTAATGACCAAATTAGGTGTTAGTGGCGAAGAATAGTTTCTTATGTTACCAGCTGTAGTACTAGTGTTTAGCTGCATTGGCGTCGCACTCTTCAACTATTAGTATACTATTCAACAAAAAGCCGTTACAATTTGTAACGGCTTTTTAATTAGGTTGTCACTCTGCTGAAATAAGGCTATGCAATCAAATAATTATATGCAGCAGAATGACAGAAGTTGTTGCTTATAAAGCAATTTGTTTTTCTACCATCAACTTGCGTAAGTTAATTAAGCCATAACGCATACGTCCTAAAGCAGTATTGATGCTGCAATTAGTAACATCGGCAATATCTTTAAAACTCATATCAGCAAAGTGGCGTAATACAATTACTTCACGTTGCTCTTCTGGTAACATGTTTAACATTTTACGAACTCTATCATGACTTTGACTAGCCATAATTTTTGTTTCAGCACTTTCTTCAACCACATTAATTACTTCAAAAATGTCTCTGTCATCACTAGTTTTAATAGATGGAGAGCGTTTTACTTTTCTAAAGTAATCTACACATAAGTTGTGGCTAATACGTAAAGCCCAAGGTAAAAATTTACCTTCCTCAGTGTAACGATTGTTTCTTAATGTGTCAATTACTTTAATAAACACATCTTGAAATAAATCTTCGGCTAAGTACTTGTCTTTTACAAGAAATAAAATAGAAGAGAAAATTTTGTCCTTGTAACGATTTACTAAAATCTCAAGGGCATTTGCATTTCCTTCTTGAAATGCACGGATTAATTGCGTGTCAGTCGCAGCTGTTAACGTTTTCATAGACATTTAGGTTTTTGTGTCTGATTAAAATATTAGGATATTTGGATTACGATGTTAATGTACGAGAAGAGAACTTTTGTGGTTTTCAACCCTTCGATTAACTTTCGGATATAAAGGTAAGCATGAATTTCATATTTCCAAATTTTGGAACAACTTTTTTTAAAAATATTTTTTCTGAAACCCTTTACAGATAAGGCTTTCAGGGTTTTTACTAAACCCAATGTGGTTTTTACTATGCCCCATTTAGGTAATTTTCTATAAATGAGATTTTTTTCAAAAAATATATTTTCCCCAACTAAGTTTTAATTATTCGAGTATTTAAACCTATCAGTAACATTTTATGTTTACTTTGTTCTAGTATGGCAACAGCAACAAAAAAGACATTATCAAGCAATTCATTGGTATCGGTTTCAGACGATATTTATATACAAGGTGCAAGAACACATAATTTAAAAAATGTTTCTGTTCATTTTCCTAGAAACAAGTTTATTGTAGTAACCGGCGTTAGTGGCAGTGGAAAATCATCTTTAACCATTGATACATTATTTGCTGAAGGACAAAGACGTTATGCCGAAAGTTTGAGTTCTTACGCAAGACAGTTTATGGCAAGAATGGTAAAACCAGATGTTGATTTTATAAAAGGTCTTTGCCCTGCAATTGCTATTGAACAAAAAGTAATTACCCGAACTCCAAGAAGCACTGTTGGAAGCATGACAGAAATGTACGATTATCTACGTTTATTTTTTGCAAGAATTGGTAAAACCATTTCTCCTTTAAGTGGCCAAGAAGTAAAAAAAGATGATGTTGCAGATGTATTAAACGCTATTCAACAATTACAACATGGGGCAAAAGTGGTAATCATCGTTCCATTTAAACAACATGCAAACAGAGCCATAAGAGAAGAACTGAATATTTTAATGCAGAAAGGATTTAGTAGAATTTATGTGAGAAAGGTGGAAGGTGAAGAAAAAAAGGTAGAAGGTAAAAGACAGAAGGTAGAAGGCGAAAATTATATTGCTGAACTTATAAGAATAGAGGAACTATTAGAATTAAGTGATAGTGAATTAAATTTAAAACTCACTACTCACCATTCACAACTCACCACTCACGTTTTAATAGATAGAATTGTTACTAAAGATTTTGATGAAGATGATATTCATCGTTTAAGCGATTCTATTGGTACTGCATTTTATGAAGGAGAAGGTGAATTATTTGTTGAGGTTAATGGAACTCAGTTACTACATTTCAGCAATAAATTTGAATTAGATGGAATTGTTTTTGAAGAACCTGTTCCAAATTTATTTTCATTCAATAATCCATTTGGTGCATGTCCTACTTGTGAAGGCTTTAGTCAGGTTTTAGGAATTGATGAAGACTTAGTAATTCCCGATAAAAGATTAAGTGTATTTGAAGGAGCAGTTGCCCCTTGGAAAGGTGAAAAACTTAGTGCATGGAAAGACATGTTTATTAGAAACGCAAAAGGCTTTCCAATACATAAGCCCATTGCCGATTTAACCACAGAACAATATGAACAACTTTGGAAAGGTTATGGAAGTGCATATGGTATTGATGATTTTTTTAAAGAAGTAGAAGCCAATTTATACAAAGTTCAATATAGAGTATTATTAAGTAGATACAGAGGCCGAACTAACTGCCCTACTTGTAAAGGTTATCGTTTACGCAAAGAAGCCTTGTATGTAAAAGTAGCAGGTAACCATATTGGAGAATTGTGTGCTATGCAAACCAAAGATTTAAAAATTTGGTTCGATGAATTAAGGCTGACAGAACACGACCAGCAAGTTGCAAAAAGAATTTTAATAGAACTCAATCAACGTTTACAAACATTAATTGATGTTGGCTTAGGATATCTTACTTTAAATAGATTGGCCAATAGTTTAAGTGGTGGCGAAAGCCAACGTATACAACTTACGAGAAGCTTAGGTTCTAATCTTACCAATTCATTGTACATATTAGATGAACCAAGCATTGGTTTACACAGTAGAGATACAGAAAAGTTAATTGGTGTACTAAAGTCGTTAAGAGATTTAGGTAATACTGTCGTAGTGGTAGAACATGATGAGATGATGATGAGAGAAGCTGACTATATTATTGATATGGGACCACTAGCCTCTCATTTAGGAGGTGAAGTGGTTGCGGCAGGCAATTACAAAGAGTTAATAGCTCATCCAGAAAGCTTAACAGGTAAATACTTAAGTAGAGAATATTGTATTGAAGCTCCTAAGCAACTTAGAAAATGGAATAACAGTATCACTATTACGGGAGCAAGACAAAACAATTTAAAAGATATTACAGTTCAGTTTCCATTAAATATTATGTGTGTAGTAAGTGGAGTAAGTGGAAGCGGAAAAACAACCTTGGTGAAACAAATTTTATATCCTGCATTGCAAAAAATAAAAGGAGAGTTTGCCGATAAAGTAGGATTTCACAAAAGTATTACTGGCGATATTGACACCATTACTCAAATAGAATTAATTGATCAAAATCCTATTGGAAAATCATCTCGTAGCAATCCAGTTACTTATATCAAAGCATACGATGAAATAAGAGATGTGTATTCAAAACATCCCATGTCTAAAACAAGAGGATTTTTGCCCAAACATTTTTCATTTAACGTAGATGGAGGCAGATGTGATGCATGTAAAGGAGAAGGTGAGCAAGTAGTAGAAATGCAATTCTTAGCCGATGTACATTTAACCTGCGAAGTGTGCAAGGGCAAACGTTTTAAAGAAGAAGTATTGGAAGTAAATGTACATGGCAAAAATATTCATGATGTTTTAGAAATGAGTGTGGATGAAGCGATAGAGTTTTTTGGTAAACAAAAAGAAACTGCTGCAATTGCTAAAGCCATACAACCGTTGCAAGATGTTGGTTTGGGCTATATTAAATTGGGTCAAAGTTCCGATACATTATCAGGCGGTGAAGCTCAACGTGTAAAGTTGGCTAGCTTTTTAGGTAAAGGAAAAGGTAGTGGAAATATATTATTTATTTTTGATGAACCCACAACAGGTTTACACTTTCATGATATTAAAAAATTATTGGCATCTTTCAATGCATTAATTGAGCAAGGCCACTCATTGGTAATTATTGAGCACAATACCGATGTAATCAAAAGTGCCGATTGGGTGATAGATTTAGGAGCAGAAGCAGGTGATTTAGGCGGCAACTTAGTATTTGCAGGCATACCAAAAGAATTAAAGAAAGTAAAAGAAAGTTATACTGGTAGATTTTTGTAATGCCATTCAACTGCTATTTACACTGCTTTAGTATTTTTTTCTAACTTACTTTTCATTTCTACAATGATACTTTCTAAAAAGTACTTTCACTCATACTATTATTATACTGTATTTTTTATCATAACCTTATTATTAATTTTTTTAAATCTCTAGGCTAAAATATTACGCTGTATTCAAATAATGCTTTATTTAAAAGAATTTCTAATTTTGAAAATGTTGTAAACTAAACTTAAGCCTACCAACTCTAGGTGGAGTATATGGAGCTAAGAAACTGAGAGATAAAAAATTACGATTGAAGAAATAAGTTAGCAATTACAAGTAAGAGTAAATACACAAAAATCCCAATATTTGATGATTGGGATTTTTGTTTGAATAAGCTTTGTTATTATTAAAGTTCAAATTAAATTTTTACTTTAATCACCAATTTTCTTATTGGCTGATCATCTACATTAATCATTGGACTATGTACATCTTCGGGATAAAAAATTACAAATTGATTATTGGTTAAACCAAAGTACATATCTGGTGCATCGGCATAAAAACTTACATCTTTTTCGGCATTGTATTCTCCTTTTAGTTGAGTGCAAGTACCACGAGATTTCCAGCCAATGGTTTCTTTACCTCTAATACAAACTTGTATGTCGATATTTTTATTATGACATTCAAACTTAGCATCACTTTCGGCTGCAGTAACGCCATTTTTATCGGAGAAAATTGCTTTTAATCCATCGGCAATATCGTATTTACCAATTTCAATATTATTTAAATCTGTGCTTATAATGTAAGCAATAGCTTGTGCAAATAATGGGTGCAGGCTTGCGTATTTTTCTATATTGTCTAAATGATCGAGTATCATAATAGTAGAGGTTTAAAGTTTAATGTTGAAGGTTTAAAGTTCAATAAAGTTATGTTGTACATCCCGATAGTTATCGGGAGTTCGATACTTCGGTATTGAGCTTAGTCGAAATACGCTCAGTACAGACTACAAGAAAGTTTCATTCATATTCTTCAGCTTGATACAAAAAGAAAAAATCCGCCACACAAATGTTGAAAGGCGGATTTTAATATTCTATAATCCCCCTTTAGGGGTTAGGGGCTTAACGCTGAACACGTCCGCTACCATCGCCTTTAACCAATTCTTTAACCTCAGTTAAAGTTGCATGGTTTAAATCGCCTGGAATAGTGTGTTTTAAAGCACTTGCGGCAACACCAAATTCAGCAGCATCGGCCATTGGCATACCTGTAACTAAACCATAAATTAAACCACTTGCAAAACTATCGCCACTTCCAACTCTATCAACAATACGAACATTGTATTCTTTGGTATGATAAAAATCGGTTCCATCATATACCAAAGCACTCCATCCATTGTCACTAGCACTATGGCTTTCACGTAAAGATGATGCGATAAATTTGAAACCAAATTTTGCTTTCATTTGTCCAAAAATATCTTTGAAACCATCTAAGTTTAATTCACCTTTGGTTACATCGGTATCAGCAGCTTTAAAACCTAAACACAAATCAGCATCTTCTTCGTTACCAATACATACATCTACAAAATGGCAAAGTTCCGTCATTACTTCACGAGCTTTTTCTTTAGTCCATAATTTTTTACGGAAGTTCAAATCGATACTTGTAGTAATACCCTTTGCTTTAGCAGCTTTTAAAGCAGCCAAAGTAAGAGCAGCAGCTTTATCGCTTAATGCAGGTGTAATACCAGTGGTATGAAACCAATCGGCACCATCAAAAATTTTATCCCAATCAAATTCACTTGCATCTACATCGGCAATAGATGCACCAGCTCTATCATATACTACTTGAGATGCTCTCATAGATGCACCAGTTTCTAAGAAATAAATTCCTAAGCGGTCGCCACCACGAGCAACAAATTGTGTATCTACACCATAACGACGTAAATGATTAATAGCACTTTGACCAATAGGATTATTAGGTACTTTAGAAACAAAGGTTCCGTTTAAACCATAGTTACAAAGAGCAGCAGAAACGTTTGCTTCTCCACCACCATAGGTGATGTCGAAAGTATCGGCTTGTACAAAACGTTTAAAATCTGGCGTTGATAAACGCAGCATAATCTCTCCAAGAGTTACAACTTTTTTAGACATTGTTTAAATGCTTTAAATGAATGATTAAAGTAATTGTGGTAATAGCTAAGCAGGCAAGGATGCAAAAGTACAAGTAAAATAGAATAGATAAACAGTTGAATAAAAAATCAATGAAAACGATTGCGTAACGCATTTAAGTTGAAAATTCTATCAATATCTACTAAACATTTTAATAGTTGTAAAATCTTGACATCAGTTGATTAAAATACGTATTTCTTGGTATTGGTAGCAGTTGAATTAAGCTTTACTTAGCAGTTGAATTATAAATGAAAATTGTATGAAGAAAATAGTTGTTTTTTCAATAGTCTTACTAACGTTACAATCAAGTATGTATGCACAAAATGCAATACCCATATATTTCTCTAAGTTAGGTGCTTATGCATTTGCAAACAAGATCACTAAACAACCAATAAAGCCAATAGTACAGTTTGATAAAGCTGTGTACTTGGGTTTTGGTTTTTGGGCTGTAGACAATGGTTCAAGCACTTTAGATAGTAGACAAGCCCTTTTTGATTATAAAGGAAAGCAATTAACGGATTTTAAGTATAAAAACATTTATAGCATGTTCGAGAAATCTCCACTATTAAAGTTTGAAGAAAATGAAAAATATGGTTTGATAGACACGTTTGGCAAAGAAGTATGTGCAGCAAAATATCAATTTATAGATATTAACCCAAAAGAAGGGTTACATAAAGTAAGAATGAACAAAAAAGATGGTTTTGTAAATAATGCAGGAAAGAAAATAATACCTTGTAAATACTTTAAAGTAACTGATTTTTCAGAGGGTTTGGCATTGGTAGATGAAACTAAAGAAGGAGAAGAATTTAAATCGGTTTATTATATTGACAAAACCGGGAAAACCGCCTTGAGTCCTGCTTTTAAAAGAATTGAAGACATTGGATTATTTAAAGAAGGATTAGCTGCAATAAAATGTTATTGGAAAGATAATAGCTATGGTACTTATGGGTTTATTGACGATAAAGGAAATATGAAAATTGAACCCACCTTTACAAGCATTTTTCCTGTTGAAGATGCATTTAAAAATGGTTATGCTAAATATGATACATATATCTATGATAAAATATCACAAAAACATAAATCTGTGAGTGGTATTATTAATAAAAGTGGAGAAATAGTTATTGAAGCAAAATATACATATATCAATTTTATAGGTAATGATATGTTTCGTGTTAAAAAAGATAGTTCATATGGCATAATATCTAGCTCAGGTAAAATTATTGTTCCTTTAAAGTATAAAGAAGTTTGGGCTTACTCTTACGATAAAAAACAATTTATTGTACATGATAATAACCAACACTTTATTGTTGATTCATTAAACAATATCATAAAGACTTTTAAAAAGCAATACGACCGCTTAACTAGAGTAGGAGAAAGTGTTGGAATATTTAGAGTTAAGCAAGGTAAAAATGAAATGTTTATTAACGAACAAGAAGAGGTGATTGTTGAAATTGAAAGCCATGCATTTAGAAATGAAATTACGTTTCATACTGATTTTATAATTGTAAGACAAGGTAGCAGAGAACGTTTCTATGATTTAACTGGCAAAGAATTTAGAGAATAATGAATAACCCATTTACAAAAAACAAATACTACATATTTATGAAAAAACTAATCATCTGCTTAACTGCTTACTTTACATTGAGTACAGCTATTAAAGCCCAAACGGTTGTTCCATATTTGAAAAAAAATGGAAAATATGTTTTGGTAAATGCCACTACAATGAAACCAATAGCTAATTCAAAACAATTTGATGAAGCCGATGAATTGGAAGGGGGTTTCTGGCAATTATGCATTGGAAAAAATTGTGGCTTGTATAACAAACAAGGCAAGCAACTTTTACCCCCAAAAAAACTTATTTTTAGGGAACAGCTGCAAGGCAACTTTTTTAAGTCGTTTCAAGCATCGGAATTTGCAGGAGATGGTATAACTGGCTTATATGGACTTGTTGATACGAGTGGATTGGAAATAGTTCCTACTAAATATCAATATATCTGGAATTTTCAAGAAGGTTTAATTAGTTTTTCTACCTATGAAGGGAATCATGGATTTATAGATAAAAAAGGAAAAGTAACCATTCAAGGAATTAAGGGTAATGTTTATGCATTTTCCAATGGTGTTGCGAAAGTAGAGCATTACCTTCCGAACAATAGTAAAGTATATTATTACATTGATAAAACTGGAAAAACTATTTTGAAACCAAGCATGAATGATGTAGAATGGTACGAAGATTTTTTTGAAGAAGTAGCAAGCTTTAAGCAAAAAAGCACCGATTTAACAGGGCTTATAAACATAAAAGGTGAAATTGCTTTAAAACCTCAATTTCAGGAAATTTCATACTTCAGCAATGGAATGGCTGCTGCCAAATTAAATGATAAATATGGCTTTATTAACAAAGCAGGAACTTTTATTATTAAAAATGAATATGATGAATTTAAAAGTTTTGAAAAAGAATTAATCCTGGTAAAAAAAGGAAAATTTTATGGAGCTATTGATAGCAAAGGAAAAGAGATTATTCCTTTTAAATACGAAGAACTAGAAGAATACAAAGATGGACTTCTTATTTTTAGTTATAAGGGTCGATATGATTTTTATAATAGTAATGGACAACTAATTTTTGATATTACTATAAATGAGGATGAAAATGATAATGTTGGTAGCGTAGCTTATGGATATGCCATAATTAGTTTGGCTAAAGAAACTCTATTAATCAATGCACAAGGGAAGCAAATAAAAATACTCAATGCTGAAAATGATGGCACTATAATAAAAACCCCTAATTATATTCAAGTAATATATGCTGGTGGTAGTGAGTTTAAAAACTATTTTATTTCTATGAGCGGAAAAGTGTATAAACAATAACAAATTACTTTCTCTCCATACACAACTCTACCAAAACCCCATTGGTTCCTTTGGGATGCAAAAAACAGACTAATTTATTATCAGCACCAACTTTGGGGGTTTCATTTAACAAAGTGAAACCCTCATTTTTTAAACGCTCCATTTCAGTATAAATATCTTCAACATCAAAAGCTATATGATGTATGCCCTCTCCTTTTTTATCTATAAATTTGGCAATTACCCCATCTGGTTCTAAACTCTGCAGCAGCTCTATCTTGGTTTCGCCCTGTTTAAAAAAGGCAGTATTCACTTTTTCCGATTCCACCACTTCCTGTTTATAGCATTTTGCGTTTAAAAGACTTTCGAAAAGCGGTATGCTTGCAGCAAAATCCTTCACAGCAATGCCTATATGTTCAACTTTTGTCATGGTTTATTGTTTATATTAAATATTCGCTGTTTCGATATATGGAATTTTGAATGTTGAGGTCTTCTTCCATTTCAAAATATCATCTCTAAAACAGTATTTTCGCCAATAAATTACAAATTTAATCAGAAATATATGTTGAAGTTGCCAATTTACATGGATAATAACGCTACTACTCCAATGGACCCAAGAGTTTTAGAAGCCATGTTACCTTATTTTACCCAACACTTTGGTAACGCTGCAAGTCGTAACCATCCTTTTGGTTGGGAAGCTGAAGAAGCTGTTGATTATGCTCGTGAACAAGTGGCCAAATTAATTGGTGCCGACCCTAAAGAAATCATTTTCACTAGTGGTGCAACCGAAGGTGATAATTTAGGTATTAAAGGTGTGTACGAAATGTATGCTTCAAAAGGCAATCACATTATTACTGCCACTACAGAACATAAAGCAGTTTTAGATACTTGTAAGCACATTGAAAAATTAGGTGGCGAAGTAACTTACTTAGAAGTAAAAGAAAACGGATTAATAGATTTAGCCGAATTAGAAGCTGCTATTAAACCAACTACAATATTAATTTCAATCATGTACGCCAATAACGAAATTGGTGTTGTACAACCTATAAAAGAAATTACTGCTATAGCTAAAAAGCATGGCGTATTATTTTTTACAGATGCTACACAAGCTGTTGGTAAAATACCTGTTGATGTAATTAAAGATGGTATCGATTTAATGACTTTTACAGGTCATAAAATGTATGGTCCAAAAGGAATTGGAGCTTTATACGTTCGTCGTAAAAATCCACGTGTTAAAGTTACTGCCCAAATGGATGGTGGTGGCCACGAAAGAGGCATGCGTAGTGGTACATTAAACGTTCCAGGAATTGTTGGTTTTGGTAAAGCCTGTGAATTGTGTCGATTAGAAATGGAAGCAGATGCTGCAAGAATTTCTGTTTTAAGAGACAAATTAGAAACCGAATTAATGAAATTAGAAGAAGCTTACATTAACGGCACACCAGAATCTCGTTTACCACATGTAACCAATATTTCTTTTAAACATGTTGAAGGAGAAGGTTTGTTAATGGGCTTCAATAAAAACATTGCATTAAGTTCTGGCTCGGCTTGTACAAGTGCATCTTTAGAACCAAGCTATGTATTAAAAGCATTGGGTTTAGGCGATGATTTAGCACACAGTTCTTTACGTTTTGGCTTAAG
Organism: Asaia bogorensis; assembly: GCA_943371535.1. Classification (GTDB taxonomy): domain Bacteria; phylum Bacteroidota; class Bacteroidia; order Chitinophagales; family Chitinophagaceae; genus UBA1930. Next base: position 71,545 of record CALRVE020000007.1, read on the forward strand.
CCGTTTTACTACTGAAGAAGAAGTAGATTATACCATCAAAGCCATCAGCGAAACTGTATTGAAGTTGAGAGAAATGAGTCCGTTATGGGAAATGTATAAAGAAGGTATTGATTTAAGCACCATTGAGTGGGCACATCATTAATAATATTAAATGTTAAGTTTTTAATGTTAAATGATGGAACAAGAAAAGAAGAATATCGTTCTAGAAAAATCTTTTCAACTTGCATTAAAAATTATAACATTAACTACAGAGTTGAGCAAAAGAAATAGGATTTTAGCCGATCAAATTTTGAGAAGTGGTACATCAGTTGGAGCAAATTTAAACGAAGCACAAGCTTCTTTAACCAAAAAAGAGTTTATTGCAAAAGTTTCAATTGCTGCTAAAGAAATCAGAGAAACAAAATATTGGCTTATGCTTTTGACAGAATCTAATTTAATCACTCGTGATAATGATTTAGAAGTTTTGGTAGATGAAATAATTAGATTAACAACAAAAATTATTAAAACATCACAAGAAAATTAGTATAAAATAAACTAGTTATTCATAATTCAACATTTAAAATTAAAAATTATAATATCATGGCATATTCAGAAAAAGTTATCGATCATTACAGTAATCCTAAAAATGTAGGGACATTAGATAAAGCAAGTAAAAATGTGGGTACTGGTTTAGTAGGTGCTCCAGAGTGTGGCGATGTGATGCGTTTACAAATTGAAGTAGACGATGCTACTGGCCTTATTACAGACGCTAAATTCAAAACCTTTGGTTGTGGCAGTGCAATTGCATCATCTTCATTGGCAACAGAATGGTTAAAAGGTAAAACTGTTGACCAAGCTATTGCTATCGATAATATGGATATTGTAGAAGAATTAAATTTACCTCCAGTAAAAATTCACTGCTCTGTATTAGCCGAAGATGCTATTAAAGCAGCTATTAACGATTATCGTGTAAAAAATGGTTTAGAGCAATTGGTATTTGAAGAAAAAGGAGTGCATTAAGCCCCTATCCCCTAAAGGGGAAGATGGCGTTTAATGTTTAATTCTACAGTAAAATTAAAAATTCCCCTTTAGGGGTCAGGGGCATGACAGCAACAGAAAACAGTATATACGTAAGCGATAAAGCAAAATCCAAAGTTGTAAAACTGATGGAAGAAGCAGGTGTTGCCAACGACGATTCTTACTTTTTAAGGGTAGGTGTTGTTGGTGGTGGATGCAGTGGTTTAAGCTACAAAATGGATTTTGACAATGAAGTAAAACCCATGGATCAAGTATTTGAAGATAATGGAGTAAAAGTGGTAACCGATTTAAAAAGTTTTCTATACCTAGTAAACACTATGTTAGACTTTAGTGATGGACTAAACGGCAAAGGTTTCTTCTTCAACAATCCCAATGCAAGTCGTAGTTGCGGTTGTGGCGAAAGTTTTGCAGTATAATTTAAATTGCAATTTATTGATAGCAAGCAGAACATGATGTTCTGCTTTTTTATTTTGGGGCTGTGAGCAGTATAACAAAACCAAACAGCTATTCAGGCTTTCGTTGCAAGTCCTCACTCCTACGTCGTTGTGGGCTTTCCACTCAATCCTGCAGCCATTGAAGCGATAGAATATGGCTGAACATTATGAAGTTGCTAGGTCTTGCTCTTCGAGACTTGCAGTCTCGAAGCACCATTTTATTGCTTTTAGCAATGTATTAATATTTTATTGCCCAAGGCAACAGAATAAAATTTAGAGACTACAAGTCTCGAAGAGCTGGATTTAAAAAGTTTTCTATACCTAGTAAACACTATGTTAGACTTTAGTGATGGACTCAACGGCAAAAGTTTCTTCTTCAACAATCCCAATGCAAATAGAAGTTGTGGTTGTGGCGAAAGCTTTGCAGTATAATTATTTAGTCAACTTATTTATAGTAAGCAGAACATGATGTTCTGCTTTTTTTATTTTGGGGCTATGGGCAGTAGTAGCATGCTTCAACTGTAAAAAACTTGAAGGCTGAAAAGGAACTATTCTTTGTTTTTACACTATTGTTTATAGCCCTAACAAATCCTCCCAAATCTCTGTTTGTATAATGTAAGTAGAATCCTTATTTTTAAAAATGCAAGTTGATAAAACCACCCTAAACGATTTATCTATTTTTAATAATGATGAACATCAATCGATCTTTCATTTTTTAAATCATACCCAAACCAATGAAGGTAGAAATTATTTATATCAACTATTGAGTAAACCTTTAGCTACCATTGAGGCTATTGAAGATACTCAAACAACCATTCAACAATTGCAAACGCAATTGAACAATTGGCCCAAGAAAATTACCAATGGAACCATTATGGTACTGGAAAAATTTTATGAAACCCCTTTCAGTAATTTTTCAGCTAGACCATCATTTTTAGATGCAGCATTTTTTAAAGTGTTGAATAGTGTAGATTTTTCTCTCATCAAATATTCGGTAACGCATTTTATACATTTTACAAAAGGTATGCAACAAATACAATTGTTGTTAAACCAATTAAAAAGCAAACAAATTAATTTTTGGAGCAATAAAATTGAACTGTTATTAAAACATGCCATTATAGAAGAAATGCTGGCAGAAAGTGATGATACTAAAATATCTTCTGTAAAAATTTTAAGATATACGCATTTTATTAAACATCATTTTAAGCAAAGCTTTGAGGCTTTATTAGAAGTTTATAGTAAGCTTGATGCTTATTGCAGCTTAGCCATTGCTTGTACAAAAAACAAGTTTTCATTTCCAACATTTATAGCTACTCAACAACCTCTTTTTGATGCCGAAAATATGCACCATCCCCTATTGCAAAATCCAGTGAGCTATACAGTTCAGTTAAATAATGAAAGTAACTTTTTGTTTCTTACAGGTGCTAATATGGCTGGCAAAAGTACTTTTATTAAAACCGTTGGCATTGGTGTGTATTTAGCACATTTAGGCATTGGCGTACCTGCAAAAAAAATGCAGTTGAGTTTATTTGATGGCTTATTAAGTAATATTCATGTAATGGATAATATATTAAAAGGCGAAAGCTACTTTTTTAATGAAGTTCAAAGAATTAAGAGTACCGTTGAAAGAATATCGAACGGAAAAAATTGGCTCATTTTAATTGATGAACTATTTAAAGGCACCAACGTACAAGATGCCATGAAATGCAGCACCACTGTAATTGAAGGACTGCATAAAATGAATAATGCTTTGTTTGTGTTATCAACTCATTTATATGAAATTGCCGATGACTTAAAACAGTACAACAACATTCAATTCAAATATTTTGAAACTTCAATTGTAGATGATCAACTTCTATTTAGTTATCATTTAAAAGAAGGTATTAGCAATGATAGATTGGGATACTTAATCTTAAAAAAAGAAGGAGTAGTAGATTTATTGAAGAAACTTTAAATAACGAATGTTTTATTTACTACTGAAACACAGAATCTTAAAATAAATTCTGTGTTTCAGTGCATCTGTGGCAACAAAATAAATTGCTTAGTGAAAGTTTATCTATTAAAATTCAATCTTAATCCTTTTACATTTTCATCAAAAACACCATTATTATATGCCCTATGTCCGTTTACAAAAGTGTTGGTGATTGTTGCTGGAAAAGTGAAATTTTCTAGTGGACTCCAACCACATTTGTACAAAATATTTTCTTTGGTAACAGTATTGGGTTGGTTCATATTTACCAATACTAAATCAGCAAAATAGCCTTCACGTATAAAACCTCTTTCTTTAATTTGAAAACAAGTAGCTACTGCATGGCTCATTTTTTCTACCACTTTTTCAACAGAAATCTTTCCTTCTTGTACATAGTGCAACATAAGTTGTAATGAATGTTGAATTAATGGTAACCCAGCATGAGCAATTTCGTAAGGTTCATTTTTCTCATGCCATGTATGTGGTGCATGATCGGTTGCAATAACATCTAATCTATCGTCTAACAAAGCCTCCCAAATAGCAGTTCTATTTTCTGGAGCTTTTATTGCTGGGTTACATTTAATTAAATTGCCTTTGGCAGCATAATCGTTGGCTGTAAAATGTAAATGATGCACACATACTTCGGCGGTTATTCTTTTATCTTCTAATGGCAGCATATTGCCAAATAGTTGTAATTCCTTAGCAGTGCTAATGTGCAGAATATGTAAACGGGTATTGTATTTTTTTGCAAACTGAATAGCTTTAAAAGAACTTTCAAAACAAACTTCTTCATCACGAATAATAGGATGATCTGAGGGCTCTAAAACTTCTTTTACTTTTTTTAATTGTTCAAAATTTCTTCTAAAAATGGCTTCTTCTTCGCAATGTGTGGCTATGAGTAATTCAGTACCAGCAAAAACTTTATCTAATACCAACGGACTATCAACCAATAAATTTCCTGTTGAGGAGCCCATGAAAATTTTAACTCCACAAACTTCATTTTTTTTAGCATTGGTTTTCATTATTTCTTCATAATTATCATTACTAGTACCCATATAAAATGAGTAATTGGCTAAAGAATTTTGTTTACCAATGTTGTACTTGTCTTCTAACAATTCTTGTGTAAATGCAGGAGGGTTGGTATTGGGCATTTCCATAAAACTGGTTACACCGCCTGCAACAGCAGCTTTGGCTTCTGTATAAATATTGGCTTTATGGGTTAAACCGGGTTCTCTAAAATGTACTTGATCATCAATTACACCAGGCATTAATAATTGATTGCTACCATCTACTTCAATTACAGCTATTTTGCTGTTGATAACTCCACCAATCTGTTCAATGCGTTGGTTTTTTATTAACACATCACCTGTAACCCTTAGTCCCTCATTGATGATGGTTGTATCTTTAATTAAATAATTGCTCATACACTTATTTTTATACAATATTAATTTTTAATGATGCAAAAAATAAAAATAATTTTCCTTTTTTTATTGCTGAATGGTTCAGTGAACGTTTATGCTCAAACATCCTATACACAATTAGGACATAAAGAGTATCATTTGCTAGATAGATTAGAAATAAAATCTGGCTTAGAAGGCTTCAATGCTTCTTATTTAAAACCCAATAACATAAAACTTTTGGTGAAAGAAGTTGAACTGTTAGATAGTTTACAACGCAATAAAAATAGGGTTGCAGCCAAAGTAAATACGATAGACAAGTATAATATCACCCGTTTTTTAATGGCTCATAAAGAATATACCTCGGCTACATCTTCTTTCAATAACAAAAAAACATCCTTTAATTTAATTGAATTAAATAAGCCTAATTTTTTCATGGCTATTAATCCAGCTTTGCAATACCAATATGGTACAGAATCGGCCGATAATCAATCTTTATATTTAATGAGTGGCGGATTAACAGCCAAAGGTTTAATAGCAAAAAAAGTTGCATTTAATATTTATGCAACAGGCAATAGAGAAAGAACGCCATTTTATGTAAGGGATTTTACTAAAACTTTTAAAGCAGTGCCTGGCTTTAGTAACTATAATATTACCGATAGTAATGCAGTTCAATATTTTGATGTAAGAGCATCGGCTCAATGGACATTGGCTAAATTTATTGATATGCAAGTTGGTTATGATAGAAATTTTTTGGGTAATGGTCATAGAAGTTTACTACTAAGCGATTTTAGTGGCAACAGCTTATTTTTTAAAATTAATACCCGATTATGGAAATTTAATTTTGAAAACTTGTACATGCAATTAACTCCTCAATTTGGAATTGTTGCCAATCGAAATGCTAAAAAATATTTACGCATTAACACCCTTAGCATCAATGCAACCAATTGGTTAAATATTGGCATTTTTGATGCTGTTTCTTTTGGAAGACAAAACCAATTTGAATTAAATTATTTACAGCCATTTACCTTTTTAAGGGCAATGGAACAACAAAGCGGAAGCCCAGATAATGCATTAGTGGGTATGAATATTAAAGCCAATATTCGCAAACAAGTACAAGTATATGGACAAGTATTGTTAGACGAATTTTTACTGAAAGAAATTAAGGCTAATAGTGGTTGGTGGGCTAATAAGTTGGGCTATCAAATTGGTGTAAAATATATCGATGCATTTAATGTACAGAATTTAGACATACAAATAGAAAGTAATAGAACAAGACCGTTCACCTATACTCATTACGATTCGGTTTCTAACTACAGTAACAATAATATGCCTCTTGCACATCCATTGGGTGCAGGTTTTCAAGAGTATATTTTAATTGCTAGATATCAACCTACTAAAAAATTATTCTTACAAAGTAAAATCATGTATTATACTTCAGGAAGAGATACAAGTGGAATAAACTTTGGTAATAACATTTTAAGAGATTATAGAATTAGACCAAGAGATTATGCATGGGAAGTAGGTGCTGGCAATAAATTAAACTGTTTTTACATGAATGTAAATGCATCGTACGAGTTTAAAGAAAATCTTTTTTTTGATGCAGGCATTACTTTACGTAACATGAGTTTTACAAAAGGCACTGCTCAAAATACTACTTTGGTAAATGTTGGATTTAGATGGAATATTACTAGAAGAGAATTTGATTTTTAATTGAATATATAACTAAGAAAAATGAAAATACTTCAAACTATACTTTTTAGTTTTACATTATTATGCTTTGGTGTATTGCAAGCCCAAAGTGTTTATTTAACCCCAGGCGGAAAAGAAGAATGGTTATTGAACAGATTAGAAATTAAAATGCAAACAAAGCAAATAAGCAACTCTTCCATAAAACCATTTAATAGAAAATTTATTGTTCAAGAAGTTGATTACTTGGATAGTTTATATGCAACAGCTAGCAAGCAAACTAAAGCAATTACTGAGATTGACAAATACAATATGCAACGCTTTTTAATGGCCAATAGTGAGTGGAGTAAGCCCAAAGAAATTTACATTGCCGAAAAAAATTTTAAAGGTTTATATAAGAATAGAGCCAATATGGTTGATTTGAAAAATGAAGATTTCACCTTAATTGCTAATCCAATTATTAACTATCAACAAGGTAGTAAAGCAGGCAACTTACAAAGTACATTTATTAATCAACGTGGTATTACTGCAAGAGGAAATATTGGTAAAAAAATAGGTTTTCATTTTTACTTTACCGAAAATCAAGAACGTCAACCTACCTATGTACAAGATTGGAGAAATAAATTTATTGCTGTTCCTGGAGCTGGTTATATAAAGAATTTTAAAGTAGGTGGATTTGATTATTTTGATGTTAGAGGTGGCGTTACATGGCAAGTTGCAAAATACATGGACATGCAATTAGCTTACGATAGAAACTTTATAGGCAATGGATTTAGAAGTTTACTTTTAAGCGATTTTAGCACCAACAATATGCACTTAAAAGTGAACACTTATTTTGGAAAATTCAAGTATCAAAATATTTTTTCTGAATTGGTGGGTTATAGAAGAGCTGGTGGCGATAGAATTTATCCAAGAAAATATTTTAGGGCTAGTTACTTAACCTATACACCAGCAAAATGGATGAGTGTAGGAATTTTTGAGGGTGTAATGATGGGAAAAAGAGACAAATTAAGTTTGCCTTTATTTAATCCAATTATGTATACTAGCTTTTCTGATAACAAGAATGATAAAGCTTATTTAGGTTTTGATGCTAAAATAAACATTGTAAAAAAAATACAGGTTTATGGACAGCTAGTAGTTGATAAAATAAAAATGGATGAATTGAAAAACGATTGGTGGGGCAATAGATTTGGCTATCAACTTGGAGCAAAATATGTAGATGTATTTGGCGTGAAAAATTTAGATGTACAAGTAGAAACCAATGTTGTTCGTCCGTTTATGTATGCATCAACCGATTCATTTAGTAGTTATAATCATTATAACCAACCATTGGCTCATCCTTTAGGTGCAAATTTTAAAGAGTATATTGGTATAGTTAGATATCAGCCTTTAAAGCAACTATTTTTAGAAACTAAATTACTATTCTATAAGCAAGGCTTAGATAGTAGTGTGAATAATGTAAACAGAAATTTTGGAAGCAATATATTTTCATTCAACCAAACTCGTCAATTTGAAAATGGCTGGAAAACCACCACCGGTGATGTGGCTACTTGCACCATATTTACTTTTTTAGCAAGTTATGAAGTAAAAGAAAATTTATTTTTTGATGTATCATATTTATACAGAAGCTTTGATAGAATGAGTACCAATAAAACTGATGTAAGTATGTTTTCTGCAGGCTTTCGTTGGAATATTGGAAGAAGAGAATTGTTATTTTAAATGAATATATAATCTAATGATGAGCGTAGTCGAGTGGTGAGCGTAGTCGAGTGGTGAGCGTAGTCGAACCATGAGTTTCAAGTATCGAGCGAAGTCGAGATACAAAAATACAATAGAAATCCCCATTCAACAATGGGGATTTCTATTAATTAAATATTACTCAGCCCAACTCATAGTATAATTTTCATTTTCAATTTCCAATGCTTGTTTTGTAAGCATTAGAGGATGAAAAGTATCTACCATTACTGCTAATTCCTGAGTTGAAGTTTTACCAATACTTTTCTCTACAGCTCCTGGATGTGGACCATGAGGTATTCCAGCAGGATGCAAAGTCATCATGCCTCTAGTAACATTTTTTCTACTCATAAAATCTCCATCTACATAATACAACAATTCATCACTATCAATATTGCTATGATTGTATGGTGCAGGAATTGCTTGTGGATGATAATCGTACATTCTTGGTACAAAACTGCAAATCACAAAATTATGTGCATCAAAAGTTTGGTGTACTGGTGGTGGTTGATGTACTCTTCCTGTAATGGGTTCAAAATTATGAATGCTAAAAGCGTAAGGATAACAACATCCATCCCAACCTACCACATCAAATGGATGATTGGCATAATGCAACCCATACAACACTCCTTTTTTCTTTGTTTTTATTATAAAATCGCCTTGCTCATCTTTAGTCATTAAGTTTTGTGGAGTTCTAATATCACGTTCACAAAAAGGTGCATGTTCTAATAACTGACCATATTTGCTCATGTAATTTTTAGGGTACCGTATTGGGCTAAAACTTTCTACAATAAACATTCGATTTACTTCTGTATCAAATGTTATCTGATAAATTGTACCTCTTGGTATTACCAAATAATCGCCATAACCAAAACTTAATTCTCCATATTGAGTAAGCAGTTTGCCTGTTCCTTCATGTATAAAAATTACTTCATCTGCATCGGCATTTTTAAAAAAATAAGTAGTCATACTTTCTTGAGGAGCAGCTAAAACAACATGACAATCATTGTTTACTAAAACTGGTATACGGCTTTGCAAATAATCGTTTACTGGCTTTATATGAAACCCTTCAAAGCTTCTATGCTTCAACATTTTTTCTTCTGCAATAGTTGGTGCAACATTAATGGGTTCATCAGTTTTAATAATTTGTGTTGGAGGATGGCAATGATAAAGTATAGAATAATCATTACTAAACCCTTCAGTTGAAAACAATTGTTCAGAATACAATTCACCGTTGGGTTTTCTAAATTGTATATGACGTTTATGAGGAATATTTCCCAATTGTTGATAGTGTGGCATAAAAATATTTTATGAAAATGAAATTGAATCTACAATCAAATACTGATGCAAAGTTTGAAAATAATTGGTATTAACTAGCGTAGTGAAAGTTCAAGGGTTGCCAACAGAAAAATGTATTTCCATTTGCGTTTATCTATCCAATAAGTAAAATTTCTTTTCAAAGGCATAAACAAAAGTAACCATAGTTAGCTAAATAATGGCTTAAATAAAACAGGCTATCAAAATTGATAGCCTGTTTTATTCAAAGGGGGGAATTTAGGTATTTTAATCTACTAAGAAGGTTTTCTTAACAGCGTTTTTATTATTCAAATCAACTACAATTGTATAAATACCTTTCACTGAATTATTTGGTAACAAAATTGATTTTAAAAGGTTTGCACCATCGTAAACAAAAGATTGAGTATTTACTAATTGTCCTATTGAATTGTAAATCTTAATACTTGCTTTACCCATTTCCATATTGCTCAATTGAATGTTCACAATTTTACCTTTAACAGGATTAGGGAATATGCTAATATCTCCTTTAGTACTATTCAATCGAATGCTAATAATGTTACTCACTTCAACATTGCCATTTTTACCAATTACTTTTATACGATAGTAATTTACATTTAATGGAGATCCGTCAATAATGCTGTATTGATTGCTATTGCTAGCGTTAACCGTGGCAATTGCATGAAAATTGTAGCCACTATTACTTCTTTCAACAATATAATTTTCTACATTAATTTCATTTTCAACATTCCATTTAACTCTAACGGTATTAGCTTCTGCTTTAGCAGCAAGGTTGTATAATTTAACTGGCAAAATGAAGCCTACTTCACCAATTGCAAAAGGAGAAAATGCAGTAAAGTTGGTAGTAACAGTATTGGCCATATTATCACCATTACCAGTTACAACTTCCCAAGCTGTTCCATTATTTCTACTAATGCCAATTTGATTGTTGGCAAATCCTGAAAAGCTGCTTCCCTCTAAACTAGCAGGCCAACTCAATGTTACGCCACATGCAGATGTATTTGAGTTTGATATTCTATTAAAATTCCAAACTGCATCTACAACTTTTGCTTTCTTCAAAGCTGTCATTGGAGTTCCGTCAGGAGTACCTTCTTCTGTAAGGCCTTCAAATGCTTGTACAATAAATGTGTCTAATACTGTTGTTGTAATTGTAGCTGGCAAATAGTTGGTAGTACTGCCTATTGGAAATACAGCATTTGATGTAATGCCATCTATTCTTAAAGAACCAACATTTGCTCCTGATTTTTCTAAAGCAATATATTTTGAATTACTAAAAGGAGCCCCAGCTAATCCTGTTGGAGAAAGCATTCTTAATGTATCGGTTGAACGAACTGTTAATTTACCATTATTCAGCGTTAGTGTTCCACTTACTCTTACATTATTATTGGTTGTTACAGGTGCGTTTAAAGTAATGTTACCAGTTAATGCGGTATTACTGCCATCACTAAATCCAAAAGGAGAATTCGTAGCTGCATTAATAACATAATTAACACCCGATTGAAATGAACGAACCCCAGTTGTGGTTACACTGCCATTGGTAGTATTAAATCCATTTGCATTATCGGTACTTAGTGTTGCACTATCACTCTTAAATACGAACGTTGCACCAGTTGCGTTCATTAATGCTGGCTTAGATAAATAAATAAATCCTGTTCCAAAGCCTACGCAGTTTGTACCAGGGCTTAACACGCCAGGTGTAGTACAAGTAACTGATAAACCTGTATTGCCAGTTAATGCTGCAGAAGTTGTTGCTAAAAACGAGCCAGCTGTAATATTGGTTGTAGGTGCATCGGCAATACTTGTGTTTGCTCTTGCTGTAAATGTTGCTGCTCCGCTAATTTGGTGAGTTCCAAAATTTAGTTTTCCAACAATATTCACTTGGTTAGATACAGTTAAACTTTTTTCTAGGGTAACTTCACTATGATTGGCAACTACAAATGAGAGAATATTTATACTACCTGTACCTGAAATAGTTTGAGGGTTCGGGCCACCCATTACAATTGCATTTGTTGTACCTCCAGTACCACCAACTAATGTTCCATTTACAATTAAATTCCCCAATACAGGTGTATTGCCTGTTAAGTGTGTCATAAAGGTGCAACCATTATTTATTCTTAAATTTTCAATTTTATACACTGCACCATCAGCAAATAAAGTTGCTCCATTTTCAATATATAAATTGGCTAAAGTTTTTGCATTTACCCATGACGAACTGCTGTAAGTTGACGTACCATCTAAATAACTCCTATTCGTACCCCTAACATAAAAATTGCTTCCAGGTTCAAAATTAGAAAATTGAATAGTTGAGCTACTACCAATTGGACTACGTCCTGCATAATAATACAATGAAGCACCTGTTTTAAATAAAATACTATTGGCAACAGAGCCATTAAATCCAGAAGTTGCAGTTGAATCGTTAATGTGTATTTGAGAGCCACTTTCAAAAATTAAACTATTTACAGCCGGAGCAGTAATATATGCTCTTGGATGAACAGTGGTTGAAAGAGGTCCTAAATGAATGGTACCATTTATTTTTCCTGTTGCACCAGTTGCCAATACAATAAAAACATCGTAATTGCCCAATGGTCCTCCCATAGTTAAAGTACTTGTTGCATCTACAATAAAATCGTCGCCTACACCACCATTAATAGTAACTGTTCCACTACCAGTTGAGGTTCGACTAAAATGCACTTGAGCATTATTTTGTATAATCAACTGACCAAAATTATTGGTTGCAGTAGTTACATTTACTAAGCCTGTAGTTGGCAAGGTTCCGCCTGTATTGGCCCCATCAAATATTAAGATATCATCTGCAGCAGCTGTTGCTCTACTTGTTCCAGAACCATCTAAACTTGTATTCCAATTAGAACTACTAGTAAATGTTCCTGGTCCAGCTCCACCAACCCAATAATAAGTGGTTTGAGTAAAGCCAATTGATGTAATAACAAAAAATAAAAGTGTAGAAATTACCTTTTTCATACGGCAATAGTTTAATTGAATAAATAAAATAATAAGATAGGTAGTACTCACAGAAAGTACTTGTACAAAGAGAGAGCAAGCATGATAAGAGTTCAAATGTAAAAAAAATATTTGTGTTACAAATAATTTTTTTGTGGTTAATGCTTTTCGAGTAATACATTTGCAATGCTTGCACATCTTATGTACCGTTTCGGTATTCATAATTTTAAAACAACAATCGTATGTCATCTATTGCCCAACTACCTGTTGCGTATGCAGTTAACCATGTTCAGTATGCAACTTTTACAACTCAAGAATTAAGAGATCAGTTTTTACTTACCAACTTAAAATTAACTAATCAATTTAATCTTACATACACTATGTACGATAGATTAATTGCAGGAACTGTTATTCCTACTCAATCAGTTTTACAATTACCTAATTACGAAATTTTAAAAAGTAATTTCTTTTTAGAAAGAAGAGAATTGGGCATTATTAATGTTGGTGGAGAGGGTACTGTTACTGTGGATGGTTCAACTTTTTCTTTAAGTAAATATGATTGTGTTTATGCTGGAATGGGTAGCAAAGAAGTAAGTTTTGCAAGTGTAGATACTGCAAATCCTGCATTGTTTTATTTATTGTCTTCACCTGCTCATACAACTTATCCAACAGTTTTAATGAAAGGTAATGAAGCTTCACCTGTAACACTTGGCACATCTGATACTTGCAATGAAAGAACCATTTATAAATATATTCACTTACAAGGTATACAAAGTTGCCAATTGGTAATGGGTTTAACTGTTTTGGCTAAAGGAAGTGTTTGGAATACCATGCCAAGCCATGTTCACAATAGAAGAAGTGAAGTGTACTTTTACTTTGATGTGGCCGATGATCAACGTGTAATGCACTTTATGGGCAAGCCTCAAGAAACCAAGAATTTGGTTATTGCAAATCATGAAGCTGTATTATCTCCAGAATGGAGCATTCACTCTGGTTGTGGTACTGCCAACTATAGTTTTATTTGGGGAATGGCTGGCGAAAACAAAGATTACAGCGATATTGATCCAGTTCCTACCAATACTTTATTATAATGAAATCAGCTGTTATATATAAATTAAAAATAATTAGTATATTGTTTTTTGTACTAATTATTTTTTCTTTTTTTCAACCTCGAAAAGGAAAATTAACCAAAGTATATTCTGCTCAAGACTTACAAACTGCATTAGATAATGCCAATGCAGGAGAAACCATTTTATTAGACGAAACTTTATTTGTAGGTAAGTTTAAGGTAAAAGCTGGTATTAATGGTACCAAAGAAAAACCTATTGTATTAATGGGTACTCCAAAATCTATTTTGCAAACTAAAGAAGCAAACTCTGGTTATGCTTTGTGGTTAGAAGGTAACGAGTATTGGCATATCAAAGGATTTACTATTCAAAACTCTAAAAAAGGGTTGGTTTTAGATAGGTGTAAATACAATACAGTTGAAAACTTAACTGTAAACAACATTGGTGAAGAAGCCATTCATTTTAGAACACATAGTAGCTACAATATTTTAAAAGGCAGTACAGTTACCAATACAGGTTTATTAAATCCTAGTTATGGTGAAGCTTGTTATTTAGGTACTGCAATTAGTAATTGGGATAAAATTAGTGAAGGCAAACCCGATACAAGTAATTATAATGTTATTGAGGGCAATACTTTTGGTCCTTATGTTACTGCTGAAGGGGTTGACGTAAAGGAAGGAACAACTGGCAACATTATTAGAGGTAATACTTTTTATGGCAAAGGACAGAAAGGTGAAAATGGTGGTGATAGTTGGATGGATGTTAAAGGTAGTTTTACTTTAATTGAAAACAATAAAGGATATGATGCTTTAATAGATGGCTTTCAGGTACACATTAAAGGAGAAGGTTTTGGTGAAAACAATATTTTCAGCAACAACTATTGTGAGGTAAATTCAAGTGGCATGGGCTTTTACATTCAGCAAAAAAATGGAACAGCTAATGGCAATATTGTGTACGATAACAATGTTGTAAAAAATGCAACCAAGGGTATTTCAAATATTTCAATCACATCAACCAAAAAATAATCACTCATGTTAAATAAATTTAGTTTAGAAGGGAAAGTAATTATAGTTACAGGCGGAACAGGCATTTTAGGTAATGCAATGATTGATGCTATTGTAGAAGCTGGAGGTATTGTTGGAATTTTAGGAAGAAAAAAAGAAGTGGCCGAAGAAAGAGCAGCAGCTATAAATGCAAAAGGTGGTAAAGCCATTGCTTTGGTGGCCGATGTTATGAATGTTGAACAGTTACAACAATGCAAGCAACAAGTATTAGATGCTTTTGGCAAAATTGATGGTTTGGTAAATGCTGCTGGTGGAATTATGCCTGAAGGCGTTTTACAGCCTACCGATGATATTTTTGCAATGAATGTTGAAGGCATGAAAAAAACAATGGAATTAAACTTATGGGGTACCATTATTCCTACACAAGTATTTGGTGAAGCCATTGTAAAAACAGCGGGTAAAGGAAGCATTGTAAACATATCATCAATGAACAGTAAAAGAGCTATAACAAAAGTATTGGGCTACAATATTGGCAAAGCTGCGGTAGATTGTTATAACCAATGGTATGCTGTTGAATTAGCTAACAGATATGGCGATAAAATTAGAATGAATGCAATTGCTCCAGGGTTCTTTTTAACAGAACAAAATAAAAATTTATTAACTACACCCGATGGTGGTTACACAGAACGTGGCAACTTAGTTATAAAACAAACACCCTTCAAACGTTTTGGCAATCCAACCGAATTACAAGGTGCACTAGTTTGGCTACTAAGTGATGCAAGTGAATTTGTAACAGGTTCTATGGTTTGTGTAGATGGAGGATTTAGTATTTTTGGAGGCGTATAACAAAATGAATTATTAAAATAAAAAATGCTGTAGAAAAATCTACAGCATTTTTTATTGAATCAAGATTCAAACAATATTAATCTACTTTCACTTTCAATACATCACTCACTAAACCATTATTGCTGAAACGTAAATAATACAAACCAGCAGTTTTAGGGGCTTTAATGGTAAATACAGAAGTACCAGAAATATGTTGATAATTTTGAGTTGCCACTCGTTTACCATCTTGTGTAAACAATTCGGCAACATAACTTGTGTTTGCATCGTTGTTAATTGAAACACGAATAATATCTTTTGTTGGATTACTCATTAACTCTAACGATTTTCTAGTAGATGTTCTTAACAAAATAGAATTACTATAAGCATAAGCTCCATCTTTATCTACTAATTTCAATCTATACCAAGTATTCTTTGTAATAGCTGTACTTGCAGCATAACTACTATTACTGCCTTTTGCTGTAACTGATGCTACTTTAGTCCACTCAAGAGCATTTGCACTTGCCTCAACATCGTAATGACTAAAATTTACTTCGGTAGTAGATAACCAAGTAATATTGGCTACATTATTTTTAATATCTCCTTTTAAAAACCCTAAGCTAGCAGGCATACTAACATTGGTAACATAGTTACTTAAAGAGGTACTACTTTGTGGTGGGTTCCAACCAGTACTATTGTTATCGTTTGGTATTGCATCAAAACAACCATGATCATTTGCATTTCCACCAATAATAAATTGCACATCGCAAATTATACCAAAACCAATAGTTGAACGTGGTACTCTTATTTCTAAGAACCCATTGTTCGAGCCATCAAATACACCTTTTACTTCTGTTCCACCAGCATTTACATTTGTACCTAAACCAGTCCATGCAGTACCATTCCAAACATGATATTCGGCATAATTACCACCAGCAATATCTCCTCTAAATAAGAAATCTGGCTTATTGGTATGGTTATAAGTTATTTGACGACCCCAAGAATCTGTACTTCCACCACCTGCTTTAGTATTCACTGCAAAAACAAATTGCTGCCAGTTTTGTGCAGTACACTCAGCTCCAAAATAAACATAGTTGTTATCGTAGGTTACATATAATTTTTTGGCATTCGCATCGCCCCAACCAGCTGTTCCATTACCAACAGCAACTTCAGTTCCCCAACCTTCAGAAGCACTGTAAACTCCGTTAATAACGGGTGTTCCAGCAAAAACAAATCCTGTAAAAAATACAGAAAAAAGAGTAAAGATTTTTTTCATAACAATCATTTTTAAGTTTAGTGTGTACAAAATACACACTTTTTTATTACAAAAAAATATTTCTTCAAAAAAATTATCATTTAGCTTTACCGCCATGTGGATGATATGTAAAAAAGAATGGCAACAATTTTTTAGTAACCTCACCGGCTACATGATTATTATAGTGTTTTTAGTAGCAAATGGTCTAGCTCTATTTGTATTTGAAGGCAATATTTTTTCGTTTGGCTATGCCACTTTAGATCGATTTTTTCAATTAGCTCCATGGATTTTATTGTTACTTATTCCGGCAGTAACCATGCGTAGCTTTGCCGACGAATTTAAACAAGGCACTTACGAAGTATTAAATACTTTGCCATTAACTAATAGAAATATTGTTTGGGGCAAATTTTGGGGGAACTTTTTAGTAATAGCAATTGCCTTGTTGCCTACCTTTTTGTACATTTTTTCTATTCAGCAATTATCGGTTGGTGCAGGTTTAGATATTGGTGCTACACTTGGTGCCTATATTGGCTTGTTTTTTTTAGCCGCCGTTTTCACTGCAATTGGCGTATGTGCAAGCAGCTTTACCAACAATGCTGTAATTGCATTTATTGTTAGCTTAATTGCATGTGCATTATTGTACTATGGCTTTAATGCAATAAGTAAGCTATCCTTATTTAGTGGAGGACTAGATTATTATATCGAAATGGCAGGAATAGATTATCACTATTCTAGCATTAGCCGTGGAGTAATTGATACAAGAAACATTATATATTTTCTTAGCATTACCATTATGCTGCTTTTTATTACCGAAAGAAATTTGAGTAAGAAAATTTAAGCGTAACCATATTCATATTGTTCACTTTTTTCCAAACTCAACGAAACATTCATAAACATGCAAAAAATATTGGTACATAAATTTGGTTGGATTTTTCTGATTGCTGCATTGGTAATCATTAATTTTTTAGCAAGTTTACTTCATTATAAAATTGATTTAACCAAAGAAAGTAGATATACCATTAGCAAAAGCACAAAAACTGCATTAAAACAATTAGACGATAAAGTAGAAGTAATTATTTTTTTAGAAGGCAACCTACCATCGGGTTTTCAAAAATTAGCCAATACCACCAACGATTTTTTACAACTCTTAAAAGAAAATAGTAATAAAATTAATTATCGTTTTATTTCTCCTGACGATGATATGGAAGATGCTGATAAAAAATATCAAGATACTTTAATTGCAATGGGTGCAACACCTATAAACCTTACAGTACAAATAAAACAAGGACAAGAGCAACGTTTAATTTTCCCTTACGCTTGGGTTAAATATCAAGATAAAACCGAACTGATTAATTTATACAATGGCCAAAGCCGATTAATTACACAAGATGAAATTAATGGTGCCGAAGCAATGATGGAATATAAATTTCTAAAAACAATTGATGCTTTTACAAGTAAGCAAAAGCCTTTAGTAGCCTACACAATTGGTAATGGCGAACCTACCAATATTACCACTTACGATATTTTACAAACCTTGCAGAAAGATTATACCTTATTTACTTTCGACCTAAACAAAAGAGCAATAATACCAGATACATTTAATGTATTAATGATTGTTAAACCTACTTTACAATTTAGTGAAGATGAAAAGTTGAAAATTGATCAATACCTATTACGTGGCGGAAAAGTGATATGTTTTATTGATAATTTAAATGCCGAACAAGATAGTTTAAGCCTACAACAAGAGTTAGTTGCTTACGATAGAAACTTAAACTTAACCGATTTGTTTTTTAAATATGGCATTCGAATTAATACCGATTTAGTGATGGATTTGCAGTGCGATTTTATGCCATTTGCAGTTGGTGGAACACCCGATAAACCTCAATACGAATTTTTAAAATGGAATTACTATCCGTTGTTTGAAAGCAAAAACAATCATCCAATTAATAAAAATCTAGGCTTAATTGCAGGTCGTTTTGTTAATTCAATTGATACAGTTAAAGCCAATAATATTACTAAAACAATTTTACTCTCTTCATCGGCAAACTCAAGAAAATTAGGCACTCCAGCAATTATTAGCTTAAATGAAAACAGAAATACACCCGAAGACGATTTATACAAACAAACATCTATTCCTACTGCTGTTTTATTAGAAGGCAGTTTTACTTCTTTGTATAAAAACAGAATTACTCAACAACAAATCGATAGTTTACAAGCATTGGGTGCCCCTTTTGTTGCAGAAAGTATAGGTAATGGAAAAATGATTGTGGTAGCCGATGGCGATATTGTTTTAAACAATGCATCGCAAAAGCAAGGTCCTTTGCCTATGGGCATGAATTTGTATACAGTTGGTACACAATATGAGTATCAATTTGCCAACAGAGAATTTTTACTCAATTCACTTGAATACTTAACCAATAAACAGGGAATTATTGAAGCAAGAAATAAAGAGTTAGTTTTACGTTTATTAAATGGCAAACAAGTTGAGGAAGAACAATTAACCTGGCAAATCATCAACATTGCATTACCAATTGCACTAATTATTTTATTGGGTTTTGGTTATCAACAAATTCGCCGAAAAAAACACGCTGCTTAATTTTATTTTATAAAATATGACAACACATCAAATCGTTTATTTAGTTTTTGGAATTGTAGTAGTAGTTGCACTAGTTTTTGATTTAGGCCTACTTAATAAAAAAAATAAAATCATAACCATAAAAGCAGCATTAATGCAAACCCTTTTATGGGTAAGTTTGGCTTTGGGTTTCTTTGTCTTTTTATGGATTGAAGGAGCGAAGTTGAGTGCAGAAAACGCTATTATCCCTGTAAAAAATAATTTACAATTGGCATTAGAATTCTTAAGTGCTTACTTAATGGAATGGAGTTTAAGCATAGATAATATATTTGTATTTATACTTATTTTTTCAGCTTTTAGTGTAAAAGAAAAGTTTTATGGCAGAGTATTACTATTAGGTATTTTAATGGCCATTATTTTTAGAATTGTATTTATAACAGTGGGTGTTGCATTGGTTGAAAAGTTTGAATGGGTATTGTACATATTTGGTGTTTTTTTATTATATACAGGTTACAAAATGTTTAGCTCTACCAGCGAGGAAGAATTTAAACCGCAAGACAGTAAAATTTATAAATTCATGCAACGTTTTTTGCCATTGGTTCCACACGATGGCGATGGTAAATATATTATTAGAGAAAATGGCAAACCAGCTTATACTACTTTATTTGTTGTGGTAATTATGTTGGCAGCTATTGATTTAGTGTTTGCTTTAGATTCAATTCCAGCAGTAATGGGTATTTCTAAAGATCCAATGATTATTTACACCTCTAATATATTTGCTGTTTTGGGTTTGCGTAGCTTATTCTTTTTACTAAGAGGTGCTGTGTCTAAGTTCGATTATTTACAACAAGGTATTGCTATTGTATTGGTATTTATTGGTGCTAAAATGTTAGGAGAACATTATATTAGTGCATGGATTAGTAAACCAACACAAGTAGCCATATCACTATTTATTATTTTAGTTTGTATTAGTGGTTCAATTTTTTACTCCATTTTTATGAACAAAAAAGGACTTCCAAAAGAAGTAGAATAATAATATGTACGATGCTATATAATTATTATTAGGCTTCTCTCAATAGTTATTAGGAGGTACGTTCAGTTCAATACTCAACATAATAAAATTTGAGCTATACTATTCAACATATTGCAACAACTATTGGTGCTTCTAATGTACCATTGATACAAGCCAATATTGAACAATTATTAATTGATAGCCGTAAACTCATTTTCCCAACAACTTCTTTGTTTTTTGCATTACAAAGCAACAGAAGAAATGGTCATGCTTTTATCGAAGAAGTATATGAACGTGGTGTAAGAAACTTTGTAATAGATAGTTCCATTGACACTACTAAATTTTCAAATACCAATTTTTTAAAGGTTAAAAACACATTAACTGCTTTACAAAGTTTAGCATCATATCATCGTACTCAATTCAATATTCCTGTTATTGGTATTACGGGTAGTAACGGAAAAACCATTGTAAAAGAATGGCTGTATCAATTGCTTTCAACAGATTATACTATTATTCGTAGCCCACGTAGTTATAACTCTCAAATTGGTGTACCCTTAAGTGTTTGGCAAATGAACAATAGCCACACACTAGCCATATTTGAAGCAGGTATTTCTACTGTTAAGGAGATGCAACAATTGCAAAAAATCATTCAACCAACTATTGGTATTTTAACCAATATTGGTAATGCACATGACGAAGGATTTAGCAATTCAAGTGAAAAATTAAACGAAAAAATTAAACTCTTTTCAAACACTCCCTATACAATCGCAAGATCAAAAGATGTAGCAATTATAAAAGACAAAAACAACTTTAAAACTTGGGGCGAAAATGCTAGCAATAATTATACAATTCATGAAATAAAACATAATAGCAATAACTCTGTTGTTACACTAATTTATAAAGAACAATCACTACATTTTACCATTCCATTTATCGATTCTGCAAGTATTGAAAATGCGATTACTTGCATTTGTGTATTATTAGAATTGAGTGTTGATGCTACAATAATTCAACAACGCATATTACAACTACAGCCTGTAGAAATGCGTATGCAACTAAAAAAAGCAGTAAACAACTGTTCAATATTAAACGATAGTTACAGCAACGATTTAGCTTCTTTAAGCATTGCATTAGATTATTTATTACAACAATCGGGCAATCAAAAAACAACAGTTATTTTATCAGATATTTTACAATCTGGGCTTTCTACCGAAGTACTGTACACACAAGTTGCAGCTGAACTTAAACAAAGAAATATTCATCAACTAATTGCAATTGGTGAGCAACTGTTCAATCATCAGCATTTATTTTCAACTTCTGTTCAGCAAGCTACTTTTTATATTTCGGTACAAGATTTTTTTGCTCAAACAACTACCCACTATTTTAAAGATGAATTTATATTACTGAAAGGTGCAAGAATATTTGCTTTTGAAACCATTAGTAAATGGCTAGAACAAAAAGTACATCAAACAGTACTAGAAATTAATTTATCGGCAATGGCTTACAATTTAAAAGTTTACCAAAACTTTTTGCAACCCACTACCAAATTAATGGCAATGGTAAAAGCATTTAGTTACGGCAGTGGTAGTGCCGAAGTAGCTAGGTTATTACAATACCATAAAATTGATTATTTAGCTGTTGCCTATGCCGATGAAGGTGTTGAATTACGTAAAGCTGGTATTAGCCTACCAATTATGGTGATGAATGCCGATGAAGCTTCTTTTGATGTTTTAATTGAATATAATTTAGAGCCAGAGATTTATTCTTTCAATATTTACCAAGCTTTTCATACCTATTTAATGCAACAAGCAATTGTACAATTTCCAGTACATGTAAAATTAAACACGGGCATGAATCGTTTGGGTTTTGATGAGGCAGACGTAAGTGCACTTGCAACTCTTTTACAACAACAGTCAACCATGAAAGTGCAATCGGTTTTTTCTCATTTCACTAGCAGTGAAAACGAAGCACATGACACATTTACACAACAACAAGCACAATCGTTCATTCAATCTTGCCATTACTTACAACAACAATTAGGCTATAACTTTATTAAACACATTGCCAATACAGCAGGCATTTTTAGGCACCCTCAATACCAACTAGATATGGTTCGTTTGGGTATTGGTTTATATGGTGTTGATAGTGCTAATGGAAAAGATATTCATTTACAAACAGTAGCTACTTTAAAAACAACAATTGCACAAATTAGAACTGTTAAAGCAGGTGATACAGTAGGTTATAATAAAAAAGGAACTATTGTAAAAGACAGTAAAATTGCCACCATAAGAATTGGTTATGCCGATGGATTTAATAGAAAATTAAGCAATGGAATTGGTTCGGTGTACGTAAATAAACAATTTGCACCAATTGTTGGCAACGTGTGTATGGATATGGCTATGATTGATATTACTGCAATAGAAGATGTGCAAGAAGGAGATACTGTAGAAATTTTTGGTTCAAATTTATCTGTACAAGAAGTAGCTAAAAAATGTGATACTATTGCTTACGAAATTATGACATCAATTAGTCAGCGTGTAAAACGTATTTATATAGAAGAATAAACCATTATTATTATGCATTTCATGAGCTATTTTACCATTATACTATTAATTATTGGTGTGATTGTATTTGTTGTAAAAGCCTATAACATATACAGATTTGGAATGCACAAGACCTATTCACTTACCGGCAAACAAATGTTGTTACAATATTTGTTGCTCATTTTACTAGCACTATCTATCATTTCAAGGCATTGGGAAAAATTGATGCAATCTTAATGTTGCAGTTGTGTAAAAGCCTTTTTAAAATTTGCTCGATGTGGCTTAAACTGCTCAAAAAAACTGTTCAATAAAGTAGATGCACTTTTTTGAATTTTTCCAGTCAATAATTTTTCTCCTTGCTCATCAAAAATTTTTTTTGCTGCAGTAACACCTATGTTTTGTGAAGCTGCAAACAATATAAAATCAATTTTACCTAATTCAGATGGATAAGGAGTATTCTCAATATCTAATATTCCGGCTGCATTAAAAATTCTATAGGTAGGATAATTGCCTCCTGCCAAAACTATTTCATAGGTACTTGCTGGGCTATATAAATGTATTGCTTTGGGCATTTGCAATTGCTGTAAAGCCAATTTCCAATCGGCTGTTGTTTGTTTAAAACTAATGGTTACAAAAACAATATTGCTATCCATTTTCATAGCACTTAAACGTTGTTGCAATAAAGCCGAATAAGGCATTTCTGCTCTACAAGGTGGGCATGCAGGAAACCAACAATCTACAAACACCACTTTACCTTTTAATTGCTCCAAATTAAATTTATTACCACTTGTATCTTCAAAACGAAATTGCTGTAAAGCAAAATTTTTTACTTGTGCTTGTAATACAACACATACGAAACATAAAACACCTACCAATAAACCTATTTTTTTCATAAAGTTTAAAGATAAGTGAAGCTTTTCAAATGATTTAAGCCACTACTCATTTCCCCTATCTTTGCCCATCTAAAAAATGGCATACAGTGAAAGCAAGAAACATTATTTTAATTATTCTATGTATCATATTGGCCGATCAGGCATTAAAATTTTACATTAAACTCAATTACTATACCGGAGAAGAACATAAAGTGCTAGGAGATTGGTTTCGACTACATTTTGTTGAAAATGAAGGCATGGCTTGGGGCTGGAAATTTGGTGGCGGTTTTGGCAAAATTGCTTTAACGCTGTTTCGTTTAGTAGCAGTTATTTGGGGTACTTTTTTAATCAAAGATTTTATCAAAAAACAAATGCACAAAGGTTTTATTATTTGTGCAGGTTTAATTTATGCTGGAGCATTGGGTAATTTAATAGATAGCATGTTTTACGGAGTTATTTTCGATATCAGTTACGATGAATTGCATCCCCAATATTTTGGTGTGGTAGCAAAAGCCTTTACCGATCAGCATTATGGAAGCTTTTTACATGGCAAAGTAGTAGACATGTTTTACTTTCCATTAATGAAAGGCAACTTCCCTACTTGGATGCCATTTTGGGGTGGAGAAGAGTTTGAATTTTTCCGTCCAGTGTTCAATATTGCCGATGCTTCAATCTCAGTTGGTGTAATTACCATTTTAATTTTTCAAAATAAATTTTTTAAACAACCAGATGTTGTAAAAACATCTACTATAGAAACTAAAACTTTGGTAGACGATAATAATCAGGTGTCTTAAAATTTTAAAAACTCATAAACGGATTTTTATTTTATGTTACCAACTGTTGCACTACTATCATCGTTCTCAGAAAGTTTATCCTGAGCGAAGTCGAAGGACACTCTTCAACGTTCATAACATTATTCAGCAATCATGAACAATCAACTCAACTATATAAACTTTGCAATAGCAGCAACCATTACCGCTGTTGCATCTTTATTGTTGTTTTATTGTTCTTATGCAATTGGTAAAAATGAATTCTTTCTTTTATTGAATAACAATTATGGCACAACTGCCGATATATTTTTTACCATCGTTACTTACCTAGGCGATGGAGCAATTTGGGCTGTATTATTATTCGTATTCATTAAATATAGCAAGCAAAATATTCCTTTACTAATTGCAGCATTTGTTATTTGTACTTTACTAGTTCAGATTTGTAAATACATTATTATTCCAGATGCTTTTAGGCCTATAAAAGCCATTGAAGCAACACAGCTTATTCATATTGTAAAAGGCATGGAACCACATGAAACAGCTAGTTTTCCATCTGGACATACATCTGCTGCATTTTCATTTTTTTTAGTAGGCTGTTTATTAATTCATAAAAAATGGATTGTACCAATAGGTTTTATTTATGCCATTTTAGTAGGTTACTCAAGAGTTTATTTAGCACAACATTTTCCTTTCGATGTTGCAGCAGGTATGTTAGTTGGAATAATTACCGTTTGCTTAGCTATTCTTACTCAACTTTGGTGGAATAGAAGGAAATTAAAGCAGTAAAAAGCTTAGCTATTTATTTCAAGATTTATAACCTTTTTTCTCGTTAAAAGCACAAAACAATTTTACTTGTTACAATTTTATTTTCAACTCAAAATTGTTGCATACAGAACAGAAACTTGAAGTGTGCGACGCAACCGAAGCTCCATTGGAATGCGATAGTTTGTTACAAAAAAATCATCAACACTATTTACAAGTAAACACTCGTTGAATAATGTTGATGATAAAAAAACTAAAATGTTCTACTAAGACTTACGCTTTATTACCACTGCACTTACAACACTCCTCTCTGTTCCACTATCACTAGGACGAACAGTCCTGTTACCAGCCACAACCATTGACGTAGATCCACCACCATCTAAATTAATTGCATCGGTACAACTCAATGCTTTTAACATGGCAGCAAGGTTTGCTAAGTTAATTCCATTGTTAGGAGGATTTCCACCTTCAACTGCAAGCAATACAATAATTCCATTGGCATTATAACCAATTGCAGATCTTGCTCTTGCACTAGCATTATCTATTACAATCAATTCTTCAGCATCTGTTATATTAATCGTATTATTTCTTATAAGCATTGGAGAACCTCCAATGGCACTCACTGTATTCCAAATAGTTCCACCTGTAGGGAAAGTTGCAGTAGGCACAGCTTGTGGAGCAGTGTTAATTAAGTTAGGACTAGGTGCTGGGTAACTATAAATTAAATCATTTCCAGTACCTACGTTATAAATCCAACCAACAGAAGGTGCACCAGTTGACGAAATTCCAAACGCAGCTCTTGTAGGAAAATAAGAAGTATTTGAACCATTAAATACTCTAGTTAATGCTTTAATATTTGCAGATGAAACAACATTATTATGCTTCACTAAACTAAATGATTGTCCACTACCAAAGAAACCACCATTTATACATGCATACACGGTATTGGTAGCAGCTTCTTCCGTAGAAAATGCTGTAGGTGTTCTACCAGCGGTATTCATAACAGGCTTAAATTCTATTGCAGTATTTCTACTATCAAAGGCAACACAAAAAGCTTTGGTTTGTGCACCTAAAAAAACACTATCAAATGAATATACTTGAACACTAGAAGGAAATCCGGCTGAAAAAGTTGTATTTAATTTCCAACCTGGTGGCAAACTAATTAAAGATGTTACAACACCTGGGGTTACTGGGATAATGGTTGTAACTTCTGTTTTCTTTTTACAAGATATAATTGTTGCAAAAAGCAATAACACTAAACTAGTTTTCAAAAGACTACTTTTCATACTGATTAATTTTTATATAATTGATTGATTTTTTTAAGTGATTCATAATAAAAAAAACATTCTCCATTAAACCCTAACTTTCTATTCAATTGAATTTTTTGTTGCAACAATTCATCTTTAATTAAATATCCATCGCCCAAAGAAGTTAATACGCCAGGAAAAACTCTTTTCATTTGTTCAGGAGTCAATTGAGATTTCAGTTCGTGCAAAACTTTCTCATATCCTTTTAAATCATACCGATAACACTGTGGTATAATATAATCGGCATAACCCTCTTTCATCCAAGTTGGCCAATCTTGTAAGTACTGTTCTTTACTCCAAGGGTAAATACTCGGCGACCATGAAACAATACAATTGGATCTATTCTTCTTAACCAAGTTGTATAAATTTTTTCCAAACAAACTCAATTGATTGGCTTTCCATTGTAGCCACTTGGATTCTCTGCAATCACTAGGAGCATCAACTCCTGTTTCTTTTTTATACAGTGCCATTGTATAAGCATCATAACCACCTTCAGCTGGCATTGCAGGTAATCTATCATCGCCTTGAATGCCATCAAACTTATATTTAGTAATGGTTTCAAGTACTAGTTTATTCATAAAACTTTGCACTTCAGGATGCATCGCATTCCACCAGTAAAAACCATTTTTTTGTAAAGGCTTTTGTTGCACATCTTTTCCAATCCAATGCTTGTATTTATTTAGCCATACAGAATTACTATCTTTATAAGCATACGAAAATCCAAACTCAAACCAAGCATGCACCAATAAACCTTGCTCATGTGCTTCTTTAACAATACTTGCAATAGGATCAAAACCCTTGTAAACAGTATCTTGCTTTATACCAATATAAGATTCAACCACTTCACTTGGATACATGGTTACACCTCCATTCCAAACCACTACAAATAGGTTATTCATACCTTGTTGCTTACACAACGCAACGGTTTCTTTAATATTTTTTTCACTCAATAAAGCATCACTTGCCACATTGGTAATCCATGTACCTTTTAAAGCAGTAATTTTTTGTTGTGCTTTGCAAGAACAAGTAAACAGAATAATAGAAAGTAAATAACTACTGATTTTTTTCATTAGGCTAATTGATTTTTATATTCTACATATCTATTGTACAAATGATGAGCTTGTATGTAAGCAGATTGTGGGCTCATAAAATGAGAAAACTCAAATGTGATGGCTTTATCATAACCTGCATTTCTTGCAGCATCTAATTTTAATTTCAGTTTTTCAAACTTAATGGGCAAGAATTTAATGGGCATATCTCTATCAAAACTTTCAGCGTTGGTCCAACATTGCATACCATATTTATTAGCTAGTTGTTTATTAATACGAAAGAAATCTTCTAGCTCATGGTATTCAATATGTCCATCTTGAAAAGCAACAGCATCAACAGCACCTTGAATACCACTAAAAATTTCATTCCATTCTGTCTCATGTTCTTGCAAACTAACAGCATCGGATTTTGTAATTTTCCCAGATGCTGCCATCACTGCTTTTTTACCATCAATCCATGGAGAAATAAACGTAGGCAAATGATTACTTACCAATTTACATTGTGTACCTAAAGCTTTAAAAGCTTCTATTGCACCTTTTGTTTTACGGCTAATTTCCATGCTTAAATACCAACCTTTAAACGATGGGTGATGACCATATTGTTGCCATACTTCATCTATCACAAAACGATTGGTATCAATTTCAGGAGTCATATCGCCAGTATCCCAATATTCACCACTATCGTATAATCCAAAATAGAAATTCATGTTGTATTTATCGGCTAACGATAAATACAATTCTACTAAATCAATTGGCGGATTATAACAACCCTTTTGGTGAATTAAATATTTAGATGGATAAGTGATGAATTTTCTATACCCACTTCTAATTAAAATAACAGTATCAATACCTGCTGCTTGCATGTGCTGAAAATCTTGTTCCCACTCTTTTGCACCCCAATTTTGATGGGGAATATCATGACTAATTTCATCTATAAATGTTCCAGTAATAAGCATAATAAAAAATCTTATTTCATTAGTTTATTTTCAATTAAAATATTCTTCCAGTGCATATAACCATACCCATTTAAATGCAAACCATCGTTGGTAAATTCAGCTTTGAGTCTTTTTTGTTCATCTAAAAACAAAGGATATAAGTTTAGAAAAGTAATATTTTCTGATGCACAAATTTTTGCTAATTCAGCATTTACAAATTCAATATGCTGTGTTTTATTTTGATGATTTTTAAATTGTGTAAATGAATTATTTGTTGGCAAAATACTTTGAACAATAAGTGTTGTTTTACTGCTTTGTGTACGTATTGTTTGTATAATTTTTTTATAGTTGCCAAGAATAATTGAATCTGGAATGTTTCTAGCAATATCATTAATACCAATCATAATAAAAACTTTTGCTGGCTTAGATTCAAGTACTTCATCTAAACGAGCAAGTACACCAAATGTATTATCGCTGCTAATACCTCTGTTTTTTACATTTTTATTTTGAAAAATTTCAACCCATTCACCAATATCGGTAATACTATTTCCTAAAAAAATAACTTCATTTTTAGTGTTCGGTAATAATCTAAATAAAGTTGTTTTTTGTTCGTAATAAGTGCCTTTGTAACTACTATCATAAGTAGTTGATTGAGCATTACCTAAGTAAACACACATTGATAAAATTACAATTAATAGAAGATTATTTTTAAGCATAAAAAAATTAGTTTTCTTTTTCATATGGTTTTAAGGGTACTAACCAAGTAATTAAAAATGCTGGAATTGTGGCAATCAATACCCAAAGAAAAAAATCTTTGTAACCTAAAAAATCACTTACCAATCCACTAACCATAGAGGCAACTGTATAACCTAAATAAGTTAATGAGCTACCAAATGCATAATGTGCCATTTGATATTTACCAGGAGCAATTTGTTGCATAATAAATATAATAATACCAATAAAGCCAAACCCATAACCAAAATGTTCAATTGCAACTGCACTCCCAATAAGCCAAAGACTTTCTGTTTGTGTAATTGCTAAATAAGCATAAGATGCAAAAGGCAAATTAAAGCAAGCACAAAGCAGCAATAACGTTTTTCTATTTAAGCCTTTGCTCGACACAAAATATCCTGCTGCTAAAGAGCCCAATACAAAAGCAATTGTGCCAAAAATTCCAGTAAGCATTCCTAAGGTTGATTCTTGTAAACCTAAACCACCAACAGACCTTTCAGCCTTAAAAAATAAAGGCATTATTTTTATTGCTTGTCCTTCTGCAAAACGATACAACATAATAAACAAAATACCTTGCCAAATGTATTTTTTTTGAAAGAAACTAATAATTACATCTTTTAAAGTAAGCCAAACATCGGCTGCACTTTGTACAGTCGTTTGGTTTGCAGTTGATGGCAAAAATTTTCTATTGTACAACCCAAGTAATAACATTACAGCTGCATAAATTGCCATAACAATTGCCCATGCATGTGTATTGCCTAAAATGGGTATTAACATACCTGCTAAAAAAATCATTCCACCATTTGAAAACAGTTTTGCAAAATTGTAAAATGTACCTTGCCAACCCACATACTCAGCTTGTTGTTTAGCTGTTAACTCTTGTAAGTATAAACCATCTGCAGCAATATCTTGTGTTGCACCAAAAAATGCAGTTAATAAAAACAATACAACTGAAATACCAAAAAAATGATCTGTGTACATAGATGCCACAGAAAGAGCAAACAATAATCCGCAAATAATTTGTGAAATATAGATGTAGAATTTCTTTGTTTTATAAAGCTCCATAAATGGACCCCAAATGGGCTTAAAACTCCATGGTAAAATAATGATACCTGTCCAAAAAGCAATTTGAGTATCAGAAAAACCCATATTTTTATACATCAATGAAACTACCGTTCCACCTAAAACTAAATTGGGTAAACCCATAGCAAACCAAGTAGTAGGAATCCAAGTAATTGGATGTTTTTTGTTGTCTTTTTCAGTTGGCACAATCGACAGATTTGTTTTAAAAAGTGAAAGTTAATAAAAATTTTTATAAACAATTGGCAAATTATTAATTTTATTATTTAAGTTCGTGTACCATAATTTAAATCATGAAACGATTGCTACAATTAACTTTAAAAATCACTACTCTAAGTGTATTCCTAGCTACAACAATTAGCTGCAAAAAAAAATCAGGTTTACCCGATGGTGCAGGCAGTGGCGGAGGAGGCATAGTAATTCCCCCACCAGTTTGGGATTCTACTGCTTTAAGAGGTGTATGGATAACTACAGCAGCTAGCAACGCATTAGACAGTAGAGCCAATATTAAACAAGCTGTATTAAATTGTAAAACTGCACATATTAATAACATTTTTATGGTGGTTTATAATAATGGAAGAACTTGTTATCCGAGTACCATTATGAACAACCTAATTGGTGTGCCAATTATGGAACGCTTTGCTGGAAGAGATCCATTACAAGAAATCATAGAAGAAGCACATGCTGTAAATATTAAAGTGCATGCTTGGTTTGAATATGGTTTTTCTTCTTCTTTCTCTGCAAATGGCGGATTAATTGTACAAGCAAAACCTAATTGGGCTGCAAGAACATCGAGTGGTGCATTAGTAGTTAAAAATGGTTTCGATTGGTTAAATGCATTTGACCCAGAAGTCCAAAATTTTATGATCAGCTTATTTAAAGAAGTTACTACAAAGTATAATGTAGATGGTTTACAAGGCGATGATCGTTTACCTGCTGTTCCTTCAACTGCTGGTTACGAAACTTATACAGTTAATTTATACAAATCTGAAAATGGTGGTGCTAACCCTCCTACCAATCACATGCAAAGCGATTGGATAAATTGGAGAGCCAAAAAATTAAATGCTTTTCTAAAAAAGTTAAGAACAGAAGTAAAAGCTCTTAAACCTGCTATTCAATTAACCATGAGCCCAAGCGTACACCCATGGGCGAAAGATGAATATTTACAAGATTGGCCAACATGGGTTGATAGTGGTTATGTAGATGCTATTATGCCACAATGTTATCGCTATGATATTACTGCTTACAACTCAACTGTGGCTCAGCAAAAATCATTTTACAGAAATCCTTCAGTACCATTTTATCCTGGTGTAATATTAAAATCAGGATCGACATTAGTTAGTGACCCGTATTTAAGACAAATGATACAAACGAACAGAGCCAATGGTTTTAAAGGTGAATGTTTCTTCTTCTATGAAGGAATAAAAGACAAACTAATTTTCTTTCAGAGTCAATACCCTTATATTAAATAGATATTAATATTTATATGAAAAAAATATTGTTATTGGCTGTACTGGTAAAGTGCAGCCTTATTGTTTATAGTCAAAAGTTAACTTCATTGGTTGATCCATTTTTGGGCACAGGAGGGCATGGCCATGTTTATCCAGGTGCTACAGTTCCTTTTGGTATGGTGCAATTAAGTCCAGATAATGGAGTTGAAGGTTGGGATTGGTGTAGTGGCTATCATTATAGCAGCAATACCATTGCTGGCTTTAGTCATACCCATTTAAGTGGTACTGGAATTGGCGATTGGTGCGATATTTCTGTTTTACCATTAACTGATACAAGTAATATTAGAAAAGAAAAAATACTCATTCCGTTCAATCATAAAAACGAATCTGCCAAACCAGGATATTACAGAGTAAAATTAGATAATGGAGTTGACTGTGAACTTACGTCAACCCTAAGAAACGGCTATCATAAGTATACATTTCCTAGTAAAAATGGATGGCTTCGATTTGATATGGGCTTCAAAATAAACTGGGATAAAAGTACAGATGGAATGTTGCAAATTATTAACGACTCAACCATTGTTGGCTACAGATATAGTACAGGTTGGGCCAAAGGGCAAAAAGTATATTTTGCTGCAAGATTTTCCAATAAAATTCAACAACATTTTTTTATAGATGACTCTTTACAACAACATAAAAAAGCAATTGGTAAACTAGTAAAACTTGCTCTACAATTTAACACAGCTAATCCTTTATTGGTAAGGGTTGGTATTAGTTCGGTAAGTACTGGAAAAGCTCTAGAATCTTTGGCAGAAACAAAAAACATATCTTTTGAAACAACTGCAAAAAAAGCTGATATTTTGTGGGAAGCTGAATTACAAAAAATAAAAATTAATACTTCAAACAAAACTCAAGCTCAACAATTTTATACTGCTTTATACAGAACATGTTTAGCACCAGTTGTGCACAGTGATGCAGATGGCGGCTACCAAACACACGATAATAAACAACTAAAGTTTACAAAAGGCAAAGAAAAATATACTGTCTTTTCTCAATGGGATGTTTTTAGAGCACTCAATCCATTATTCACCATTACACAAACTAAACGATTGCCCGACATGATTAATAGCATGTTGCAATTGTATGAAGACAATGGTTTATTACCAGTATGGGACTTAAGTACTTGGGAAGCCAATACTATGACTGGCTATCACAGCATTCCAATTATTGCAGATGCTATTTTAAAAAATATTCAAGGCTTTGATTACGAATATGCTTATACAGCAATGAAGAAAAGTGCATTTCAGAATCAAAGAGGAACGCCTGAATATATACAGTATGGATATTTACCACAAGATAAACATGGATGGAGTGTTACCATTACGTTAGAGTATGCTTTTGATGATTGGTGTATTGCACAAGTGGCTAAAAAATTGGGGCATCAAGATGATTATAAATTATTTATGCAAAGAGCCAAAAGTTACCAACCTTTATTTGATGCTTCTACAGGTTTTATGAGAGCAAAAAATAGTAATGGAAAATTTGTTGAACCCTTTGATCCAATTTTTTCTGAACATGGATTTGATGGACAATATGTTGAAGGAACAGCATGGCAACATAGTTTTTTTGTACCACATGACGTAAGTGGGTTTGCAAGCTTATATGGTAGCAAGAAAAAATTAGTTGAAAAATTGGATGCATTGTTTACTGCTTCATCTGAATTACATGGAGAAAATGTGAGTGCCGATGTAACTGGTTTAATTGGTCAGTATGCACATGGCAACGAACCAAGCCATCATATTATTTATATGTACACAGCTTTAGGGCATCCTGAAAAAGCTGCAAAATGGTTGAAAGTAGTCATGGATAGTATTTATAAAACTGGTCCTGATGGTTTGAGTGGCAATGATGATTGTGGACAAATGAGTGCTTGGTATATATGGACAAGTTTAGGTTTTTACCCAATGAATCCTGCAAGTGGAGAATATGTTTTTGGGTTACCCTTTATAAATGATGCAACCATTCAATTACCCAATAACAAAAAATTAAATATAACTGTAAAGGGTGAACAGAATATAAAACTTAGAAATAAAATTACTGCAATTCACTTCAATGGAAAATCAATTCCTGTAACTTCTATAAAACATAGTGAAATTTTAAAAGGTGGTACGTTAACCATTACAGTTAGTAAATAATTGATGTTACGAAAAACTTGTGAGAAAAATGTCAACCTGAGTAAACAATTTCTGCTTCGCAGAAAAACACTTTGAAAATGACAACCGATAACTATCGGGTTTTACCACTAAGGCTCTAAGGTCACTAAGAAAGAAAAACTAAGTTTTTTCTTTGTGTACTTTGCGTCTTTGTGGTCAAATAAAAAATAATTTGTTTACAAATGTTTTTCAATGATTTAATTAACATGTAAATGGCAGCCTGTCGAAGGTGGTTTCGTTTGATAAAATAGTTTCGTCAAGCCGATAGCTATGGGCTCAACTTGACACCATTTAGGTGAGTTTGCGTAATATCAATATATCATTAGGTTTTCCAAAACCATTTTTTCTTTACAAAGAAAATAGTAATTAAAGAAACAACTGCTGTAAATACAATTCCTTTTAAACAGCCCATAACAATATTTTGCTGCATGGCTGTCCAATAAGGTTTTAATTGTGTAATAGACAACAAAGGCAACACAATTAAATTTCCTGCAACATAAGCTACCATTGGATTCTGACCATTGGCAGAAAAATATTGTACAATTTTATTGAAGAACTTTTGCTTACTTAAAATAGAGAAACAAATAACCATAAAAAATGCCAACCCACTTGTAACAAAATAATAACTGTAAGTAGAAACATCTTTTTTAATACCACCTTCATAAGTCTCCAAACAAAGACCCAATAACAATAAATAGCTACCAAATTGAATCATCTTTTTAACTAGTTCGTTTATAAAAACAAAGCGATGTAGCAATAAACCAATTGTACAAAGTACTGATGTTGTTATAAAGTTGAACAATAAATTTCTAGTAAACAATCCATATAAATTCAATACCAATAAACCCATTGAAATAAAAACAAGTATCCAATTTGTTTTTGTTTGCACAACTTGTTCTTGCTGTTTTTGAGTAAATGATTGTACAATAAAATCGCCTGCAATAGTGCCTGGAATTACAATAAACAAATACTTAAGAAAATAAAATTGATATACCCAATCAAAATAAATATTTCCAATATGATTGAACTGAAATACAGCTTTAGCCCAACTATCTGTTGGTTCTTTAGCAGCTAAGAAAATAGCCATAATAAACGCTAAAATGCCCATTCTGAAATTGGGTTTAGTAGCAGTAAAATAATAAATTAAAGTACCGAAGAAAGCCATATTGCCCAACAGCATTATAATGATATCACTTTTATAAAAATCAAACCCCTTGCCTTTCCAAAAAGGTAGTTTCCATAATAAAAAAATTGCTATTGCAAATGAGATAATTTTAGCGATAAGAAAAACAGTTTTATATTGTTCATTTTTATTTTCATACAACTGAAAAAATAGCAACACAAATGCAAGTATGGAAAGTAAATGATCAATGTTTGTAGAATTTTCAGAGATAGCCCAAGCCTTCATGTGATTGACAAATAATGCAAAAAAAGTAAGCAACAAAAATCGCTTACAAGCAATTTTAAATACAGGTATAAATCCTTCCTTAGCATCTACATATTTTTTCAAAGCCAAAGGCATGGCAGCTCCCATGCTGAATAAGAAAAAAGGGAATACTAAATCAACCCAAGTAATGCCAGGTATTGTTGCATTAAACTTATGTAGAGGTGGAGGCACTTGTGCATGAAACATCCAAGCAGGCAACACATCGCCATAGGCAATACTTCCACTTAATACCATTGTTAAAATGGCAAAGCCTCTTAATGCATCAATGCTAGTATCTCTCACTTTCATACAAAACAATTTTTAACCCTGTATTATAAAAAAAGGGTAGCGATAGAATCGCCACCCTTTTTCAGGGGGATTTAAGAAATTTACCAACCCGGATTTTGAACAAGTGTTGGTACTTTGTCAATTTCACCTTGTGGTATAGGACAAAGAATATGTTGATTGGCATTGAACAATCTTGTCTCTCTTGTAAGCCTTGTTGTTGTTGCACTTGGGTATGTGATAGGTACTTGATAAATAGCATCAAACACAGGTATAGGTGCTGGATTGTTAATAACCAACCCTTGACCAGTAACAAATGTTGAGTTAGATAAATCAGTTCCTACAACTAAACCACTCATTACTTTAGCAGCATAAGCACCATCATCCCATCTACGCATATCGGCCATATGAATACCTTCATTGGCAAACTCAATTGTTTTTTCTCTGCGAACCAATTGTTTTAAACTGTTTGGATTACTAAGTACAGTAGCTGAAACGTTTGGCATTCCTGCTCTTGTTCTTATTCTATTTAATGGTACTGCAACATCTGCTGCAGGTGAACCATTTTCTAGTTTAGCTTCGGCATTTAATAATAAAATTTCTGCAAAACGCATATTCACCCATCCAACTTTAAACAAATTACCAGCAGTTCCATTAATATCTCTATCGTTGGTATATTTTCTCCATAAATTACCACAACCATTTTGGCGAGGACCAAAAATGTTCGAGCTATCTAAATTATTGGTGGTAGATAAAGTAACTACACTGGTTGTTGGATTAAATGTATGAACCAATCTATTAATAGAGCTAAAAACGTTACTAGTAAAGCCTTGCACAACAACTGTATCTCCAGAAACAATAACTGTATGTTTCATTCTTGGATCACGATTTTGATTTGGACGTGCTGGATTATACAAAGGTGAAACATCAATCGTTCTACCATCGGTACATTCAAACAAATCAACTAAAAACTGAGTAGGAAAATGGCTTGATTGCCCTCCTTGATTTCTTGAACCCTGCACTAAATTTAAGTAATTGAAAGAACCTCCATCTGCATCGCCAAATGGATATATGAACATGATTTCGTTATTGGCATTAACTGTTTGTCCATTCTTTCTAAATAAGTTTTGAAAAGATGGGTTCAATCCATAAGGTGAATTGGCAATTACATTATCCGTTAATCTAATTACATCTGTGAATCTTTTATCAAGAATTGCTAATCTTGCAGCAGCACCTAAGGCTACGCCACGGCTTACTCTACCAAAATCGGTTGGTAACCACGATAAAGAAGTTGATGCTCCTTCCAAGTCAGAAATTAAAAAGCCAATAATTTCTTTTTTTGACCTTCTTGTTGCTGCGTATATTTCACTTTGTTCTAATGGACCAGTAAAAAAAGGCACATCGCCAAAATAAGTGATTAAATGCCAATAAGCTAACCCTCTTAAAACTTTAGCCTCTGCTTGTACTCTTGCATAGTCGGCAGGTGCCATGTTAGCTTGTCCTCTTGGCATGTAAAATAATAAAGAATTTGCTCTTTGTATTACTTGATAAAAAATTGCCCATAATTCTGCAACAGTTCCGGTGGTAGTATTGTAAGCTCCAGAACCAATAGTACCATTTAGGCCTCGCTCTAAACCAATTTCGGTATACAAATCCATTTTAGAATAATATGGTGTAGGATTATTTAAACCAGGACTCACCGTTCTGGCCCCATAAGCATTATATACGCCTGTTAATGCTTGGTTTATTTGAGCTGCTGTTTTGTAAAAATCTTCAGATGTAATTGCATCTAGCGGTTGTTTATCTAAATATTTTTTACAGGAAAAAGTGGCTATTAAAAATATAAATAAAATTGAAAATATCTTAAATTTATTAGTGTATCTCATAACTAAATTATTTTAAATTAATTAAAATCGAACATTAAAACCAATAGTTGCAGTACGCATAATTGGATAGAAAGCAGCATTATTATTATTAATTTCAGGATCAAATCCTGGCTCATAATTAGAAATGGTGAATGGATTAACAACACTTGCATAAACTCTAAATTGTTGGAATTTCATTTTTTCCATCCATTTTTTAGACAGGTTATACCCTAAAGTAATATGTTTTACCCGTAAAAAAGCACCATTTCTTAACCAAAAATCTGAGCCAATATAGTTACCATTTCCACCATCATATAATCTTGGATAAGCTGCTCCAGGATTGTTAGGTGTCCATCTATCTAAAGCAGTTGTTAAGCCAGATGCAAACCAATTAGGTGCTGCAAAAGGTTGAACACCTAAACCACTGATATAATTATCTCTTTTGGCTACCCCGAAAATAAATATATTCAAATCAAAGCTTCCGTAACTCAATGTAATATCTGTGCTATAATCATATCGTGGGAAGTTATTACCCATAATCACCCTATCTGAGTCGTTTAATACACCACTTCCATTTACATCTTTATATCTAATATCTCCGGCACCAGTTAGTCTAGTTCCATTAATTGGGCTGTTGTAATTTTCACCTACTTGATATAATCCATTGGTTTGATATAATCGATAAGAATTAATTGAATAACCTGCTCTAGAAATTTGATTATCGCCACCCACAATATCTTGGTTATTGGTATTCAACACCATGTTTTTAACATCAGATATATTTCCTGTAATTGAATAAGATAGTTTACCTACTTTATTTTTATAAGTAGCTGAAAACTCCCAACCTTTATTTATCATGCTACCAACATTGGCAGGAATAAAGGATGTACTGCTAGCAAAACCAGCATATGCTGGAACTGGAACAGATATAAGCATATCTGTTATCTTCTTTTCATAATAATCAAAAGTTATATTCAACTTATTTTTCAATAAACTTAGGTCAAGCCCAATATCAAATTGGGTACTTCTTTCCCATGAAAGATTTACATTAGGAATATTTGCAAGAGCATTTCCTCGAGTAATTACATTGTTAAAATAATAATCTATATTATTGGATACTTGTGCTACAAAAGGAA
Source organism: Asaia bogorensis (assembly GCA_943371535.1). Lineage (GTDB taxonomy): Bacteria > Bacteroidota > Bacteroidia > Chitinophagales > Chitinophagaceae > UBA1930. The sequence continues at coordinate 110,218 of CALRVE020000007.1, forward strand.
AATTACCTCCACTAGTTCCTTCATTTCCTAATGCACCATACGATAATCTGAGTTTTGCAAAATTAATTGCTGATAACTTAGACATAAAGTTTTCTTTACTAATGATCCACCCAGCACTAGCACCAGCAAATGTGGCTCTCTGCTTATTTTCTTTTGCCCCAAACTTTGACGAACCATCGTTTCTTGCATTAAGTTCAAGAAAATATTTATTCATTAGGTCATAATTTAATCTAGCAAAATAACCTAGCAATGCATTTTCAGTTGCACTCCCCCCAACAGATGGCTGTGTTGAAGATGTTGCAAAACCAAAATAAGGTCTATCTGGATATTGTAACCCAAATCGTGTAGCACTCACACTCTCAGTATAATTATCGAATGATTGCATCCCAGCCTGCACTTTAATATTGTGAATTTTAGCTATCTTAAAGCTATAGTCGCCTGATGCATAATACTGATTATTATTAGTTCTATTATTGGTATATGTTAACGCAGAGTCAAGTACACCAAATTCTCCTATATAATTTAGAGAGTTACTTGCAGGGTTTGGAGAATATACAGAATATGTTCTACCAGGTCTAATTGATTGTGTGTATGAAGCTCTGTTATTGTAAGCAACCTCTAAAAATAAATTTTTAATTATCTCGGCTTTTAATGCAAAACGCATTGAAAGGGTAGGTGTTTCTGTTTTAGTTACTCCAGAATTTTCTGCTAGTGCAATTGGATTTACATTGTTTGATTGACCGGCATCACCATATTTACCCTCATCAAATTTTCCAGCCCATTGTCTTGCCATAGTTATGCCACGTTGAATAATTTCTGTTGTACTTGCACCTGCTGGAACATAGTTCGTAGACTTTGTATAAAATAAATTGGTACTAAATTTAATTTTATCTGTAATATCAACATCACCATTTATTCTCAAATCATATCTCGTAAATTGATTATTAGTTAACAACCCTTGTTGATTTAAATAAGTACCAGAAGCCATAAATCTTGATTTATCGCCACCACCAGTTACAACGATATTGTGGTTTTGCATTAATCCAGTATTTTGAAAAATTAAATCTTGCCAATCGGTATTGAATACAGTAAAATTATTAGGGGCGTTGTTTCTATATAAATCAATTTGTGCTTGTGAAAATGGCAAAATAGTTGAGCCAGTTGCTGCTCTTGATTCATTTTGTAATAGCATATTATCAACAGCCGATAATGTTGTTGGCATGTTGGTTGGTCGTTGTGCAGTTACAAAACTATTGAACGCAATAGAAGTTTTTCCTTTTTGCCCTCGTTTGGTAGTAATTAAAATTACTCCATTAGTTCCTCTAGCTCCGTATACTGCTGCACCTGCTGCATCTTTAATAATTGATATATTTTCAATTACATTCGCATCCACATCATTCATATTGGCAAATTCAACTCCATCTACAATAATTAAAGGTGCACTACTACCACTTACAGAGCCAATGCCTCTAATATTAATCTGTCCAGCATCTGCTCCAGGCTGTCCAGAACCCTGTCTTACTGTAACCCCAGGAGCCATACCTTGTAAACCCATACTTACGTTGGCTAATGGTCGTCTAATTAACTGATCACCTGTAACCGTTGCAACTGAAGCGGTTATTTTACCTCTTTTTTGTGTTCCATATCCTACTACTACTACATCTTGCAAATCTTTAGATTCTAATACTAATTGTACCTCCAAAAATTCATTACTAACAACAACCTCTTTACTAGTAAACCCAATTGTACTAATTAATAATATCTCGCCCTTATTGGCTTTGATAATAAACATGCCCTGTAAATTGGTAATGGCATTGTTTTTAGTTCCTTTTACCTGTACAGTTGCCCCGTCTAATGGATTACCTGTGGCATCAGTAACCTTACCGGTAACTTTTAATTGCTGTGCCAAAAGCTGTTGCCCAAAAGCAAAGCAAAATAGCAGCAATAACGTTAGTTTTCTCATATCTCTGTTTTTGTTTTAAAAAATTATTGACTATTTTTCCCTTGATGATTAACTCTTTTGTTACGAAATGGGTCAATTGTTTTATCTAATAAAACAGCCAACTCAGCTCTTGTAATATTTCTCGATACATTAAAATTATTCAGCTGCCATTCACTCCATTTTAATTGAATAGCTTGTTGTAACCCCTTACTATTTTTAGGATAAGATGAATGTAAATTTTTATGAACTGCAATAATCTTTAATGCACCTTCTATAGTTAAGTATTCTGATTGTATGAAATTGGCATTACCATACTTTTGAAAATGTTCTTGAAATGAACTTGTAAGTACACTAGAATCTGGATAAAACCAAGTTTGATTTGCCCAAGCATTGGGTATTCCTTTTCCAAGTAAAATACCTGTTGCTCCAATTTTTTGTATAGACTTAAAATGTTTATGCTGAATACCTGCATCTAAATAAGGCATAATTAATGCATTATTATTCAATAAAACTTCTTGCACCTGACGTATGTCTACTAACACAGGTTGCTGTTTTTTGATTACCGCTAATGCAGCAATAACACCTGCAGCTTGACCAGTTGTTAATACGCAAGGTTGTAAACGTGTAGTTCCATTAACCACATTACTAACACTAATATTTTTTTCAGCTGCAATAATTCCATTGAAATTTTTGGGAATTAAACTTCCTAAAGGAACATTGAAAGATGGAATAGGTGGAAAGTCTAATTTTTGTGGAGCGTTGGGATTTTTTTTATGGTGATGATCTATTGGATAATCGCCAACTGCAATTCCAGTTTTATATAAATCATATTCAAATGGCTTTGCAATATGGTGAATATTGAAACGAACTTTTCCAACCAATCTTCTACTCTCTCTGTGATAAGCAATTAATGGCAAACCATCTTTTGTAGGAAATTCATCATTGGCAATACCTATATGTTTAAAGCCCAATTGTGTTTGAATGAAATAAATAAATCGAAAAGTTTGTTGCTTCGCATGTTCTAAAGCCGAATCTCTTTGAGCCCTATTCAACAACAATAAATTTACATAATAATCATTGCCATAACCTGGCCAATTAAGCATGTATTTATTATTAGGCAATTTGCCATAATCTAACATTTTTTGAGCATCAACAGAAGGTTTTTGCCTACTTGGATTTTTATAGTAATTAGAGCAAGCAGCATCAAATTCTTCTGGCGTATAATTAGCAGGTTGAGGTATTGTTTTATTAGCACCTACACCATAATCTTTTAAAACAGCTGCATAAGTTAGGTCTTGAATAATGTTGTTATTTTCTTTTACACCAACATTTTCTTTTGTTAGCAGATTTGCTTCCATACCAATATTACAAGGTATTTTAGCACTAGCTAAAACATCGCCCAATTCAGTTGCATCAATGGTTTGCTTAGCATAAATGATTATGGTAGAATTGTTTTTTTTATTCAAAAAAATAGCCCCAACAACCGTTTTATTTTTTACAATTGCTTGCTGAAAAATCATTTCATGCAAAACAGTTAATTGTTTTTCTTTTTTAGCCCAAGATTTAAAAATACTATCGGCTTTATGAGGTTCATATTGTGTGTTACTTACCCAGCCAGTAAAAACTTTATTGGGACCACCATAAATACTATATAATGCTTCTCTAAATTCATTCCATATACCTGACGGAAGTCTATGATTACCATCAGTAGCAGCAACTCCAGCAGCACTCAACATTCCACCCAACCAAGTAGTTTCTTCTGCAATAATTGTTGGTACACCCATTCTTGCACTTTGCAAGCCTGCTGCTGTTCCCCCAGCACCTCCACCTATAACCAAAACACTAGTATGTATTACCTTTTGTGCAGGTAATGCAGTAAAACTAAATAGTGATATAATAATATAGTAAATGCTTTTGGGCATGTAATTATTTAAATTCGTTAAAGGTTTTATATACTTGATATAATGAACGTGGAATATGAAAGCAACCTTTCCATTTACCACCTTTTAATGGCAATAACACTTCTCCTCTTCTATTTAAATAACCAAACCATTCGCCGTGTTCGGTATCTTTAAAATGTTTCCATGTATAATCATGAATTTTTTCAAACCAATTTAAACATTGTTTGTTGCCAGTTAATGTATATCCTTTAGCCAATGCTACTAAAGCTTCTACATGTACCCACCACAATTTTTGATCCCATTCTAATTGCTGTGGAGGATGATTATTGATATCTAGAAAATAAAATATTCCATTAAATTCTTTATCCCATCCATATTCCAATGTATTCAACATTATGGCACAAGCCTTTTCAATTAACGCTTGATCATTGTTGCGTTTGCCTAAATCCATAATAAACCACATAGCTTCAATTGCATGACCAGGGTTCATTAATCTGCCTTCAAAACTGTTGCAAAAACTACCATCGGGATATACGTTTTCTAAGATTAATCCAGTTGAGGGTTGATAAAAAACTTCCATTACTTCATCTACAACCTCAGGAATAAAACTGTTCACTTTTTCTGTACCAATAATATGTTCTAACTCTAATGCTAGATTGCACAATATCATGGGCAATGAAAAGTTTTTTAAACTTCTTGTACCAGGATAATTTTTATTGTAAATACCTTTCCAATTATCTTTTCTTGCTATAATTTTATTAAATGTATCTAATGCAATTTTTTTATACGTATCGCTAGGACTAGCTTTATCTAGAGCAGCAAAAGCCATGCAGGCAAAACAATCACTAAAAATATTATAAGGTTGTACAAGCGGTTTACCATCTTGAGTTAATGAAAAATACCAATTTCCTTGAGCATCTCTACCATATTTTTCCATGAAGTCTGCTCCATGTTTAGCCATTTCAAGCCAAGTAGGATTAGCTTCTACATGATTGTACATATAACTAAAACACCACACTTCTCTACCTTGCAACCACATGAATTTATCGGTATCATACACACTACCTTCTCTATCTAAACAAGTAAAAAAACCGCCAAATTGCTCATCTTTACTATTATTCAGCCAAAAGGGCAAAATATTTTCGACAAGTTCATTATAGTATTGTTGAGCATAATTGCTTAGCAATTCTTTACTAGGCAACAAAGCAGTATCGTTAGGTGCAATCGTTGTAACCACGGCTATATAATTAATATTAATTACTAAGTTCAAATACAATATTAATATTTCTTTTTAAAATTAGTCAACTTTTTTAAAAAATTTATTTAGTTGGTATACTTAGATAGAATAATCAAAATACAAAATAGCGTTTACCTTAGCAACATGACAACCGCACATCAACTGTTTGAAGTTTTTTCTTCTGAAAGTGTTACCTCTGGAGTAGCACATAAAAACAAAGCTTTGAAAAAAGCTATCATCAATCAAATAGATCAAGATGGCGATATGACCATTGCCGACTTAGCTAAAGAATTAGCTATCAGTACTCCTAAAATTACCAGTATTGTAAATGAACTCATAGAAGATGGCATTTTACAAGATGAAGGTAAATTAGATTCAACTGGTGGACGAAGAGCCAATGTATATGGATTGGTTAGCGATGCTTGTTATTTTATTGGAGTTGATGTAAAACGTTTTGGAATTAATATTGGATTACTCGATTTTAAAAAACATTTGGTTACTGTAAAAGAGAATGTGCCTTATGTAATGGAAAACACACCAGAATCGCTAACCAATTTAGTGAATTGTATTAAAGCATTTATTAAAGAACAGAAATTAGGTAAAAACAAAATTCTTGGTGTTGGAATAAACTTATCGGGAAGAATTAATATTAACACAGGTTATAGTTATAGCTTTTTCCATTTTAATGAAGCACCTTTAAGTGAAACCATTGAAAATGCATTAGGTATTAGAACATTTTTAGAAAACGATTCAAGAGCAATGGCTTATGGTGAATTTTGTAGTGGCGTTGTTGGAGACGAAAAAAATGTATTGTTTGTAAACCTAGATTATGGCACTGGCCTAGGAATTTTATTAGATGGAAAACTGTATTATGGCAAATCGGGATTTAGTGGAGAGTTTGGACACATGCCATTTTTTAACAACGAAATCATTTGTCAGTGTGGTAAAAAAGGTTGTTTAGAAACTGAAGTTTCAGGTTTGGCATTGATTAGAATGTTTAAGGAAAAATTAAAAGAAGGCTCATCATCTACCCTTTTGAAAAAAGGAAAAAAAATAGAGGATATAAAGTTGAATGATATTGTTGAAGCTGCCTTACAAGAAGATATGTTGGTAATTGAATTATTGGCAGAGTTTAGTGAAAAACTAGGAAGAGCATTGGCAGTATTAATTAATTTACTAAACCCTGAATTGGTAATTCTTGGAGGTACTATTTCTAAAACAGGTGATTACATAAAACTACCTGCAAGAACAGCATTAAACAAGTATTCGCTAAGCTTAGTCAATAGCGATACCCAATTTAAAGTAACCAAACTAGCCGATAAAGCAGGTGTAATGGGAGGTTGCTTGATTGCAAGGAATAAGATTTTGAGTTAAAAAAAGTGTTTATGCGTATTTATTTGATGAATGAATGAATGACGAGAGATTTATTCAAATACGATAAAATTTTGTTTTATAATAACTAAAATGTTTTCAACTGAGAAATTACAAAATCTAAAAGACTTAAACATGAATAGAAATAACAAGCCCGAAGGGCTTTAATATGAATAGAAAAATAGAATTAATTCCTCACAAGCGTGAAAGGCTTTAAGATGAATAGAAAAAGGGGAATTATTCCTCACAAGCCCGAAGGGCTTTAACATGAATAGAAAAATAGAATTAATTCTCTACAAGCCCAAAGGGCTTGAATATGAATAGAAATAACAAAGCCTGAAAGGCTTAAAAATGAATAAAAGCAAACAATACATGTATGAGCACTTATACTCAAATATTGTATCAAATTGTTTTTGGTACAAAAAATAAAGAGCAAACACTCACAAAAAATAATAGAGATGAATTATTTAAATATATATGGGGTATTTTAAAAAATAATAAATGTCACTTATACCGTATTAATGGCGTAGAAGATCATATACATATTTTTACACATTTGCATCCAACAATTGCATTATCGGCATTGGTTAAGGACATTAAAGTATCAAGTTCACTATATATTAAAGAGCAACATCTATTTAATTACTTTACCAATTGGCAAGAGGGATATGGTGCATTTACCTATAGCATTCAAGAAAAAGATAGACTGATAGAATACGTGAAAAATCAAGAAGAACATCATAAAACAAAAAGCTTCACAGAAGAATACATTGATTTACTCAACGAACACGGGATTGAATTTGATGAAAAATACTTACTATGAATATTCAACCACGTTGTGGTTGTAAAACATTTATGGCTGATTCTTGCTATTCGAATTTAATCCCTTTGGGATAAAAGACTTCCCACTTAATACACTTGTATTTTATACCCTAAAATTGAAAAAACTAGTATTTAGATTATCCATATTAAAAAACGAGTTTAATTACTTCGGAACAAATGTTTTGTAAACTAGCATTATTTAACTTTTAGGTATTCATTAAAGTTGAAAAATCACTAACTCGAAAATAAATTTTACTTTATATACAAAATGAGGTTGATGTATTTAAACACCAACCTCATAAAAAAAGATTTGTAGGTTTTACCCCTCATTTCTAAACACTACCAACCCGTCAAATACATCTATTAAAACTGATTTTGATTTATCTATATCACCTGCTAAGATTTTTTTACTTAACCCATTCACAATTTCTTTTTGAATTAAACGCTTCAATGGCCTTGCACCAAATTGTGGATCGTAGCCATGTTCACTTAAATAGTCAATCAAATAATCACTAAAAACAAGCAGAATACCATTGGTTGCAACCATTTTTTTTAATCCTTCTAATTGAATGTTGATGATAGAAGCTATTTGCTTCCTCAACAATGGCTGGAACATGATGATTTCATCTACCCTATTTAAAAACTCAGGACGAATGGTTTGTCTTAACAACTGCATCACTTCAACCTTTGCTTTCTCAGTAGTTGCATCAACATTGCTTTCTGTAACATTTTCAAATGCATCTTGAATAATGTGGCTACCAATATTACTGGTCATTATGATGATGGTATTTTTAAAGTTCACCACTCTGCCTTTATTATCTGTTAATCTTCCATCGTCCAATACTTGTAATAAAATATTCCAAACATCTGGATGAGCTTTTTCAATTTCATCCAGAAGAACTACACTATAAGGTTTACGACGAACAGCCTCAGTCAACTGGCCTCCTTCATCGTAACCAACATAACCTGGAGGAGCACCCACCAAACGAGATACAACATGCTTCTCTTGGTACTCACTCATATCTATTCTAGTCATCATGCTTTCATCGTCAAATAAATACTCAGCCAATGCTTTGGCCAATTCAGTTTTACCAACACCTGTTGTACCTAAGAAAATAAAACTACCAATTGGTTTTTTAGGATCTTGTAAACCAGCCCTACTTCTTCTAATGGCATCTGCAACTGCTGTGATTGCTTCTTCTTGTCCTACTACACGTTTATGTAATTCATCTTCTAACAACAATAATTTTTCTCTTTCACTTTGCAACATTTTACTTACTGGAATGCCTGTAGATTTTGCTACAGCTTCTGCAATATCTTCTGCGTCTACCTCTTCTTTCAACAAACGTTTTTCACTTTGTTCTTCTAACTCTACGCTTAATGCAGCAATAATTTTTTCCTGTTCTTTTATTTTGCCATAACGTATTTCAGCAACCTTACCAAAATCTCCATCACGTTCTGCACGTTCTGCTTCTGTTTTTAATTGTTCGATAGTTGCTTTAGCAGTTTGTATTTGTTCTACTACTTCTTTTTCTTGTTTCCACTTAGCTTTTAATGTATCACGTTCAACAGAAAGCAATGAAATATCCTGTGAAAGTTCTTTCAATTTATCTTCATCATTTTCACGTTTAATAGCTTCACGTTCTATTTCTAACTGACGAATTTGACGTTCTAACTTATCCAATTCTTCAGGCATGCTGTTCATCTCAAGTCTAAGCTTAGCCGCACTTTCATCAATTAAATCAATAGCTTTATCTGGCAAAAAACGATCTGTAACATACCTGTGTGATAATTCAACAGCAGCAATAATGGCTTCGTCTTTAATACGTACATGATGATGCGTTTCGTACTTATCTTTTATACCACGAAGAATAGATACTGCATCTTCAACACTTGGTTCATCGACAATCACTTTTTGAAATCTTCTTTCTAAAGCTTTGTCTTTTTCAAAATATTTTTGATACTCGTTTAATGTAGTTGCACCAATTGCTCTTAACTCACCACGGGCCAATGCAGGTTTTAAAATATTCGCTGCATCCATTGCACCTTCTCCTCCTCCAGCACCAATTAGTGTGTGTATTTCATCAATAAATAAAATGATTTCTCCATCACTGCTTTGTACTTCTTTAACCACAGCTTTTAAACGTTCTTCAAATTCTCCTTTGTACTTTGCACCAGCAATTAACAAACCCATATCTAATGCAAAAATGATTTTGCTTTTTAGGTTTTCCGGCACATCGCCATTTACAATACGCATGGCTAAACCTTCTGCAATAGCTGTTTTACCAACACCTGGCTCCCCTACTAAAATGGGATTATTTTTTGAACGACGAGTTAATATATGCAACGTTCGCCTAATCTCTTCATCTCTACCAATTACAGGATCTAATTTTCCACTTCTTGCACGTTCGTTTAAGTTGTTGGCATACTTCTGCAAAGCATTGTATTGCTGACTTTGAGTAGCCGAGTTAACGGTAGTCCCTTTACGTAAATCTTTAATTGCTGCAATTAATCCTTTCTCGGTTAAACCTGCATCCTTTAAGGTTTTAGCGGTATCATCGTTAACCGATAATAAACCAATTACTAAGTGTTCAACACTCACAAATTCATCGCCAAATTGTTTTAAACTGGCATTGGCTTTTAGCAATGCATTGTTTAAATCACGACTTACATTTTGAGCAGGTTCGCCACCCGAATTTTTAGGTAACCGATTGATGGTTTCATCAATTTTTGTTTCAACAAAAGCAACATTTACATTGTTCTTTTTCAATAAGTAATCAATTGCACTATCATCGTCTTCCAACAATGCTTTAAGCAAGTGGTTGGTTTCGATGTTTGGATTACCATTATTAAAAGCCACTTGTTGTGCAGCCTGAATGGTTTCCTGTGCTTTGATGGTATAATTATTTAGGTTCATTTTTGTTATGATTTAATGATTATGAGTTATAGGTTTTAAGTTATAGGTTATAAGTTTTAAGTTCTAATTTATAGGTTATTGGTTGCCCTTAGTAGATAGTTTGAATTTAGTTTTTAAGCTTTTATACTTTTAGTTTTTAGCTTTTGAATCCTATCAAACCAATTCCTAATTCCTGTTTATATCCAGCAAAAAAATATCCATTATCACAAACAAGAAATGATGTCATTCAATTTGATATAAAACTGCCTGAAAGGCACATTATTATTGAGTTTCATGCTATTGTTTCAGTTATTTTTGTGGAGTATTGAATTTTCACTTTAATTAATCTCAACTTTACTTAACATTGTTAAAAATTAAATTCACTTATATGAAGCAGAAATTTTTATTGGCTTTCACTTTTTGTTGTACATTATTATTTGCAACAGCTCAATTTGATGCTAGCGAATTAGATGCATTATTAGAAAAAAATAAAAAAAATTTAGGAGCCGATGTTGTTACATTGGTTTATAAAGATGGCAAAGTAGTATACAAGAAAAAGCTAGGCGATTTTTTTGACGAAAAAACTCAAGTGCCTATTGCAAGTGCAAGTCGTTGGTTAACTGCTGCTTTAGTTTTGCAATTTATAGACGAAGGCAAACTAAGTTTAGAAACACCTATTGCCGATTATTTACCTATTTATGCTACTTATGGAAAAAAATATATTACTATAAGACATTGCTTAACGGATTTAATTGGTATTGAAAGTAAAAAATGGAGCATTAGCGAATCGGGTAAGTTTGAAACATTAGAAGCCATGGTAGATGATTATGCCAAAAGAGAAATTAAAGCCAATACTGGAACTGATTTTTGGTACAGTAATATGGGCATTAACATTGCAGCTAGAGTAATTGAAAAAATTACAAAGAAAGGGTTTGAGCAAATTATGTCACAAAAGTTGCTCAGGCCATTAAATATGAAGAATACAAGTTTTTCGTCTAACGATGGAAGAGCTGTAAATCCAGCTTCTGGAGCTGCAAGCACAGCGAATGACTATATGAACTTTTTGGCTATGCTGTTAAATAAAGGTATACACAATGGTAAACAAATATTGAGTGCAAAATCGGTAGAAGAGTTATTGGCAATTCAGGTAAAAGACATTCCTATTAGTTATGCACCTAAAGAAGCAGCAGGATTTGATTTTGGTTTAGGTGGTACAATTTTAGAAAAAGATGCCGATGGAAAAACGGTTGCTGCAGGCTGTACTAATTTTTTGGGCTTTTGGCCATTTATTAATGTATGTAATGGCTATGCATGTATAATATTGCCCAAAGGTTTTTTAAGTGATGCAAAGAAAGAATTATTTTCTTCGGTTAGAGGAATTATTGAATCTCAATTTGCATCAACTTGTAAATAAAATTATAAAGCATATTAAAGCGTTGTAAAATTGGTATGAAAAAGTTTTTGGTATTTGTGTTGTTAGGCATAGTAGTAAATCATGTAGAGGCACAAGAAGGGAAAAAGAAAGAACCTTTTTTTAAAAGCATGTATTTTCAGTGGGGTTATAATACAGAGTGGTACACACGTAGTAATATTCATGTAAAAATGAGTAATGGCAACAACTTTACACTACATAAAGTAAAAGCACATGATAGTCCTGATTTAGATGCTATACCTAAAAAGCCTCATGAAATTTCAATACCTCAATACAGTTATAGAATTGGTTTTTATTTAAACAAATCCAAAACAAAAGCGTTAGAAATAAACTTCGATCATATAAAATACATTGTAACTGATGGGCAAACTGCAAGAGTTGCAGGAACAATTGATGGAGTGCAAGTAAATGGAGATAGTGTTTTAAACCCTGCCACATTTTTACATATAGAACATACCGATGGTGGTAATCTATTACACATTAATTATGTGGAGCAAAGAATATTAGCTTATACAAAACACAAACAACGTAAATTATTAACTTGGGTTTGGAAAGCTGGTGCTGGAATAAATATTCCAAGAACAGATTTTACTTGGCGTGGAGAAGCTTTAAACAATATGTTTCATATTGCAGGTTATAATTTAAGTGCCGAAAGTGGCTTTAGAATTTATCCGGGCAAGAAATTTTTCTTGGAGTTTACGGGCAAAACAGGTTTTGTTCAATATGTTAATGCGTTAGCCAATACACCCACACTTAAAGGCAATAGAATACGCCACAACTTTGGCTATATTGAATTGATTGGGACTTTTGGTTTTGATATAAATTGGTAAATATTGAGGGGCTATTCTTTTTTGAGCATTACAATTTTACTTCTATCGGCTTTAGCTATTTCATTATAAAATTTAACTAAATCACTATAATCAGAAGCTGGATAATTAGCTTCTTTTGTTTCGTAAATTCTTAACACATTAATTTGTTCTCCTTTTACAGAAAACTGAATGGAATAGGTTCCAAACTTATTGGTGATGGATACATCTTTAGGTAATGCTTCGGTAGTATACCCTTCAGGAATATTGATAATTATTGTATCAACATCTTTATAAGCATAATCTATTTCTATATCAAATTTTCTAGGTTTATCATTCGATAATTTTCCACCCTTGTTAAATAAATTAGGCGTAACAAACAGTCGTTTAGAACTAATATTTGCATACCCTGCCGAAACAATTTTTAAATACTCTTCTACAATAGGCAGTTTCCCTTTAGTTTCTTTATATTCATTTTTCTCAACTACATAAGTAGGTAAACTAATATAGCTATTCAAATACTTTTTTCTTTCCTCATCAGAATAATTGTGAATAAGACTATGTTGTAATTCTTGTTGTACTCCAGTAAAAACAGTTTTAACATTAGCTACTAAAGTTCCCTCTTTATTTATATCAGCGGTTACTTTTCGTAGTTGCAAATTTTCATTAGTAAAATAATTAGGTGTTCTAACAATATGTCCTCCTTCTTCATCAACCATAATTGCTTTTCTATTTCCTGTAAATGAACCCATAAACCCAGCACTTTCAGTTTGGCTAGTACATTCTAACCAAATAGTATCTTTTCCGTTTGGCACACAAGCAACAGCATGGTTAAAATAAGGTGCAGGAAAATCTTCCCACAAACCTTTAGCCCCTCTACCAGATTTAATAACTACATAGTTGGCTTTTACACCAGCCTCTTTTAAAACACTCACCATATAATTGCTTAAAGCTTTACAATCGCCATAACGTTTAGAAGCTACAAATTTTGCATCAAAGGGTTGCCAACTACCAATACCCATTTGAATACTAATGTATCGAGTATTTTTTTGTAAGTACTCGTATAATACTTTTACTTTTTCTTCGGTTGACGTAAGTCCGCTTACAAGTTTTTGAATATCACTTTTAATATTCTCCGGAAGTTCATCTCTACTTTTATTGAGCTCTGCTATGAACTTACCAAAGTTTTGCCAAGTACTCATATTACCGTTGTAACCACCAATAGAAAAATCATTGGGTGCAACATAAACATTGGTTGTAACATCTGTAAAAGACGGCATGAATGGCTCATAGTTAATACTTTTATGATGATTCACTTTCCAAGCATATACTTGTTTTTTGCCACTATTTGTTATTGTTGGTTGTGTCAAATAATTAAATTGTTTATAGCGTATTTGATAATTTTCGGGTAACTCTACTATATAGTTACTTTCTTCAACTGCAAAGCTGTAAGAAAGCATTGGTTGCCATTTGGGCAAAAAGAAAATACCATCTAACTCTTTTTCATCTTCGTATTCAATAGTGTATGGATAAGTTG
>CALRVE020000008.1:0-117604 GCA_943371535.1 Asaia bogorensis
ATTGTTCAGCATTATTACAGTACATGCCCAAATAACCGATTCTACAAGTACTGTGGTCGATAGTGCTACCAATAAACCAGCAGTTGCTAAACCACCCAAACAAAAGGAAATTAAAAAATTAGATGATCCATTGTTGGCTTTATCGAGTGATTTAATGTATCGATTAAAAAAGATGACTCCCAATCAATTATTGGTGATTGATGAAAGAAGTGTACGTAACGAAAAACGTGTGGATGATGCAGGGCAGGAATATGAAGTTACTATTACTGTACGTTTAGGGTTTAGTCAAGATATGATTACTGGTATTGTAAGAGAAGTGCCCTTATATCAATCTAATGATAGAGAACCTTATTTATTGTATGTAAAAATACCAGTTAAATTTTGTTGTACTACACCCATAGACACCTTACATACCAAGAAACATTGTGGTAAAATGAGTGAATTGAACGATCTTGAAGATAACCAACATTGTAAAGATTGGGCACAACAAGATGAAGCAGCCGAAGCAGCAGCAAATACAGCAGGTTTTGGCAAACCTGGTGGAAGTAAAACATCTAAGAAAAAAAGTGGCGATGTAACTGGCAAAACCACAGCAACCGATGAAGAAGGAGAAGGTTTTGGCAAACCTATACCTAAAGGAAAAAAGCCCACTAAAAAAGGAAAGAATGTTAAAGGTCAAGTAATGGAAGATGAAGAAGCAACAACTACCGATAGCACCAAAGCTGCTTCAACTGCAGATTCTAGCAACATAAAACCTAAAAAAGAAAAAACTGATAAAGTAGAAAAGAAAAAAGATAACGATGAAGAAGGTTTTGGTAAACCACAGCCTAAATCTAAAGGAAAGAAAAAGGGAAAGTCTGAAGTTGTGAAAGAAGAGGCTGACGGAGGTGAATCATCAACTGATTCTACCAATACAAAAGAAAATTCTAAGCCAATTGATAAAAAAGAGAAAAAGGAAAAAACTGAAAAAGTAGAGCCTAAAAAAGATAACGATGCAGAAGGTTTTGGCAAACCACAACCAAAATCTAAAGGAAAGAAAAAAGGAAAGTCTGAAGTAGAAAAAGACGAACCTACCGAAACAGATGGAAAAGAAGTTGACGCAAGTGTACCATCAACAGATAGTACTGCATTGCCTATTAAAGAACCTGCAAAATCTAGTTCAAAAAAAGATAAGAAGAAAAAAGGGTGATTTTGAAAGAGATACTAGTTTCTAGTATTCTTTCTTTTCTGTTTCAACTTCTTAGCACCATAGCCTACTCCTGCTGCAACTAATAGAGATAAACCTCCATCAATAGGTACATCATTTACATCATCATCAAAAACGGGTTGAGCATGTGTTAAACTTGGGATGATTAAAGATGCGATGAAGCAGAGGATTGTGATTGTTTTTATGTTGAGTTTCATGTTTCTTAGTTTAGGTAGTTTAAGTAGTTTAAATAGTTTAGGAGTTCTGTTTTTAAACTAATGAACTCCTAAACTATTAAACTTGTATTTTACTCTACAATCACCGTTTTGGTTACTGTTGTTGTTCCTTTGGTAATTACCATATTGTATTTACCTGTTGGTGCATTGCCTATGTTAATGGTTTGTGTAGCACTACCACCATTGTGAGTGATTGTTCTTGCTGCAATTTCTTGTCCTAAGTTATTTACCACTTTTACGGTGTAAACGCCTTTTTTAATATCCGTCAATTGTAAGTTAATGGTTCCGCCTTTTACTGGGTTTGGATATACTGTAAACTCTGAACGTTTCGTTCCAATGTTTACTCTTACTACCTGACTGTATTTTGTTGCTCCATTCTTTTCAATAGCTTTTATTCGGTAGTAATTGTTGCCATTGTGTACAGTTGCATCTAACCAACTGTAATTGTTGGTTGCTGCATTCTTGGCTTCTAATGTTGTGCCTTTGGTGAAAGTGCTGCCATCTTTACTTTCTTCTACCTCATAGCTATGCATATTGGTTTCGTTAGCTGTGTTGAAGGTTACTTCAATTGCTGAACCCTTTTGCTGTGCTGCTACGTTTACAAAATTGGTTGATAATGCTGATGCTGTTCTGAATACTAGCTCAAAACGGTTTGTTCCTTGGCTTGCTGCATCATTGGTGCAGTTTATAGTTAGGGTTTGGTTTTGCTGCAACAGGGTTAATGTATTTAACCATTTGTCTTTTAAATAAATATGGCCATTTTGAATATATGGTAATTCTTGTACCGTTAATAAGTAGCTATTTTGCTCACTGCTATATACGCCTAGTTGTACAGAATCGTTCAGGGTTATAGGTCTTCTATCTATTGCCAAAGCCTTGGTTGAACTAGCAATACTATATAAATTAAAATCGGGGTTCATTAGTTTTTCGCCATCCCATAACTCATCAAAATCTTTAGTATATGAATTGTTGCTGTTGTTGAATAAGAATTGTAACTGATCATAATAATTATGCTGCCAATCGGTTACCAATATTTTTAATGATTGATCTCCTGAATTACTGCTTCTAAATAAAGTGGCTGCTGTACCATTTGATTTGGAGGCTTCTGTAAACGTGATGGTATTATTACTATTTGCCGATGTTTGTGCAAAAAATGCTGCTCCACTTGGTAATATATAACTGCTGCTAAATGCATTGGTTATATATGCTCCCCTGCTTCCTGCTTGTGCATTCCATACACTAAAATTGGCATTGATATTACTTCCTCTTGTTACTAAACTTAAATCAACTGGACTTGCATAGGGATTGCCTACCAAGCTATACGATTTTCCTGTTCCTCCATTGGGTAATGTAAATACTTGATTGCCACTATTTAAAGTGCCTGTCCAATCTAAGGTTACTGCTGCTGGTGTATAAGCTCCCCCATTTAAGCTATTGGTTTGTCCTTTTGTACCTCTTACTAAAACACGATAACCTGCTTTAGTATCAAAAGTACTGCCTGCTGTTAATCCTTGCCAACCTGGATCGGTTGATATACTAGCAGAATTCGCTGTTGCATTATTATAGGTAAAGGCACTTGGGCTATTGGTTTGTGTTGTGGTAAAGGGTGAGCCTCCTGTTCCTGTTATATCAATATTATCGGTTAAACTACTTATGGCTAAATTAGCTGTAAAAGGATGGGCTAAAAATCTAAATACCCTTCTTCCGCCTGGTATATAGCGTTGTACTGTTACATTGCCACTAATGCTGCCTGCACTATTGCCTACTCTAGCTGTATTGGTAGCATCGCTTACTAAAGTGAGTTTATCATTGGTGGTTAATATTGCTCCTGTATTTACAGTTAAGTTACCACTAAAACTAAATGCTGTGCCTGCTAATGCTGCATTGGCTGCTATTACCAAATTACCTGTGCCAGCAATGCCATTACCATTGTTGGTGATATTGCCATGGATGGTTGCTGTTATGCCTGTGGTAGTTAAAGCTACCCCACTATTAATCGTTAATGCTTTACAAGTGAAGCCGCTTGGGGCGGTGCTGCTTGCTAAGATGGCATCTACTGTACTTGATGGGGTGCAGTTACTCCATGTAGTTCCATTCCAAGTAGTAGAAGCATTTACTGTGCCGCTTGCAGCTACATTTTGTGTAGTTGCCCCAGTAGAAGCACAAGTGATATTGCCGGAAGGAGTACCTGTTGCAGCAGTGGTTAAACGTGCATAAATGGTAGTTGAACTAACTGTGCCACCACTTTGTGTTAGCGTTACGCTTGAAGTGAAACCACTACCTGATGTGGTTGACACTTCAAAACCAGTTGGTGGAGTAACTACAATATTAGCCGTAAGATTACTACCACTTACTGTAAAACTCTGTTGGGTTGATTCGGTACCAGCACAAGTGGTAAATGCCGATAATGTACCCGATGTTACTATAGAAGGTGTTGCTACTGCTACACAAGGCAGTGTAAAAGGAGTAATATCATCAACATCCCAGTTTGTTGTTGTATTTACTATAGTGGCTATTGCGAAAGCTGTTCCACTTAAAGTAAGACACTTGAAACGTGCATTATCTACTTCGGTAGTAAACCAAATAGCTGTTGTACCTGTTGTAAGCCCAGGAGGTCTTGCACTTCTATTGGTGGTAGCACTAAGTGTACCATCCCAAACAGTAGCATTTGAGTCAAAACCATCGCCTGCAACTGTAGCTACATTCATGTGAATACCTGCTATAAAAGTTGGTGAAGTAGAAGCACCTTGAAAAGCAAGTACCTGGTCTCCGGTTGAGACAAGGTTCAAGCCTCCAGCCAAACCTGATGTAAGTACCACCGTTCCATTTGTTGAGCTACCAACAGTTGCGACTAGAGCTACAATTTTCACTTGTACTCCTTGAGCTAAGGCAGTTCCAGCCGTCCAAGTAATAACGCTTTCGTTTGTAGCTAGTGCAGAAGAACCTGAAAGCCAACCATTATCGGTAAAAGATATTATAGTTCCACTTGCAATACCACCAGAACGTGTTATCACAAAAGCAAATTCGTCTGCCCCAGCACTTAGATCAGAGTTATAGCCGGTAAAGGCAATATCTCCTGCCACAAGTGTAGTTTGTGATTTTGCTGTAGTAAAAATGGTGCCTAATAGCAGCACAAGCATTACACTTCTTAAATAGGAAAGCTGTAGTAGTTTTATCATAGCTTTATTAGATTTTTTAGATTTTATATAAATATGCATAATTGATTCTGTTAATTATAATTGATTGTCTAGTATGATTTTTTACCAATAGACTAATAGATAAAAAAACTTGCAACGTTGATTTTGCATTTACTTTGGTAATATGGGTTGTTTCTCAATTTTGCTTAAATAAGTTACAAGCCCTGACTAAATTAGGAGTTGCTATTTTTTAATTCTAGTGGTAATACCTCGAACCACAAACCTAGTATTTCAATAGGTTTATGCTTGGTACTTAATCGTGGCAAATAGGGACAAATACGTGACTATGCAGTTGATAGTATACAAATAATCTAAAAATTGACTCAGGAGGCTTATAAGACTAACAGTTTTTCAACTAATTCTTTATCACTATTTAAATTCATTTTTTTATAAATTCTATAACGGGCTTTTCTGGCACTTTCAGATGTGATATTTAATAAATTGGCAATTTCAAGTAAACTTAAATTCAGTTTTATTAATGTACAAATGCGTAATTCGTTTTGTGTTAATTCTGGATATTGACCCTTTAACTGCTCAAAAAAATTAGGATATACTTTAGAGAAAAGTAATAAAAACTCATTCCAATAACCTTCCGTTTGCAAATTACTTTCACTCACAAGTCTCCTAAGATTGAGTAAATCTTCTCGTGTTTGCCCTTTAAGATTATTCTGAAGCAACTGAATTTCGATTGTCATTTTCGAAATTTCTTCTTTGAGCTTATTATTTTCTTCTGTTTCTTGAAATGGAGAACCTTCTGTTCTATTCAAACTGCTTTTATGTTTGTTCTTTTGTTTAATAAACCCAATTGCAATTGCCAAGAGTAGTATAAAAAATATAATTGCAACCAACCACAACCAATTGATTGTAGACAATTGTTTACGAATAATCAAATCTTTTTGAACTACCAAGCTATCTGCAAATTTTGCTTTATAAACATTTAGTTGCTGAAGTAATTGCTTTTGTTTTTCTTGTTGAGAAGTAGTGTCTTTCCAATCTGAGTGGTTTTGCAAATAATAATATGCAGATTCATACTGCTTTTTACGTTCGTGTAGCTTTGACAGTAACTTGTAACCGTCTCTTAGATTTTGTGATATTTTTAAAGTGGTAGAAAGATCAATACCTTTTTTAAGGTGATATAAAGCCGAATCGTATTGAGTTGTTTCAAGAAAAATCTGCCCTACAGTGATGTGTAATTTTGCTACACCTGCCTTATCGTTTAATTTATTTCTTAACCAAAAGCTTTGTTGTGCATTTAGCAACGCTTTTTTATAGTCTTTTATTTGCAAATAACCATAACTAAGATTGGCATAACAAAGAGCTGATTGTACATAATTATTTTTTTGTTCAAAAAACAAAAGAGCTTCATTTAAATATTCTATTGCTTTTCCATAATTATTGGTTCTACTTTCAAGCAATGCAAGATTAATTTTTATGTTGGCGATATCTTCTACTAAGCCATTTTTTTCTGCAATCAAAAGTGCTTTCAAAAACTGACTCCTCATTTCAGGATATTTCTCTAATACTTCCATTAGAAGCGTAATACTAAAAAAAGCTTTAATTTCTACCTCAGGTAAATTATTTTCTTTCCCAATTGTTGCTGCAAGATTAAATTCTTCGGCAGCTTTTTCATATACTCCCAATTTATAAAAAACTTGTCCTTTCTGTAAATGAAAGCTACTGCTAGTTTTAGGTAAAACTTTTTCTTTTAGTAAATAAGTTGATTGATTTGCAATTACTAAGGCTTCAGAGAATTTACCAAGCCTAGTTCTACATCTCATATCCAAAATGCTTAACGACAACAGTTTGTCATACGATTTAATTTTTGTTGAAATAGATTTAGCTTGCTCAATCCATTGAAAGGTTTTTTCGGGCTGCGTATCTTGATAAAGATTAATTAAGCCAAGTAAATGCTTCAATTTAACTGAATCAATAGTTGATTGTTTAAGCAATAAAACAATACTATCTTCTGCATGCTTTTGTTTATTAGCCAAACTATTATTTTGAGCAACTGCAAAAAAGCTAGATAATATAAAAATAAATAATACAAATAAAAATTGGAAAATTCGCATGGTAACAAATATCATTAATTAATCTTAAGAATACTTCTTCATAATAAAAGTAATTTCAATTAATTAACAATAGCCTTGCTGCCACAATTTTTAGTTTAGCGAATAAAAATGTATTTACCAACCCAAGCTATTTTATTGATAGTATGGACTAATTAAAAGGTAAACAATTGGCCCGGTTACTGCAACATAAAACCATAACGGCCAAGTAATTTTAGCTAGTTTTTTATGTTTGTCGAACTCTCCTGTTAATGCTCTATAAGCAGTATATAAAATGAAAGGTAAAATAACAGCTGCTAAAAAAATATGTGTAATTAAAATAATGTAGTAAATAGTTCTAATAATTCCTTCACCACCAAATTTAGTATCACCTGCTAATAAATGATGGGCAATATAACTTACCAAGAATACTATTGACAATACTAAAGATGCCATCATCATTTTTTTGTGCAATAGATAATTTTTGTTTTTTACTGCAATAAGTGCAGCCACCAATAACACAGCAATGATTGAATTGATAACGGCATTAATAGTAGCAAAAACATGCACATCAAATCCAAGATCTACTTTCAAATGAATTCTACCAAGGCTTACTACTACTGCAAAAACTACAAAAGAAAAAATTCCAATTAACCAACCTGCTTTTTTATCGTTTTTTTGAATACTTGCTTGTAACATATTTTTATTTTGAGAATGTTTTGGAATGAACGATTTAAATTATTTAGATTTTACGAGTATCAATTTATCAGTGGTTATCAGTCTGAGTACAATTTCTGCAATGCAGAATAGCACTTTGAAACTGATAAATTAACCACGAAGATTCAACGCTCACTAAGAAAGAAAAACTTCGTTTTTCCTTTGTGTACTTTGTGCATTTGTGGTCATATTAAAATCATCTGTTTGCAAAAGGTTTTCATCATTAAAACATCGAAATAAATATTAAGTTGAAAACTATCCATTTATTTTTCTTCTTTGGCTCATATACCACACAAAGCCTGTAACTGCTAATACAATAATTAGCCAAAGCCAACTTAAATCAATAATTTTTGTGAAGAGTGCACTCTTTTTAGTTCTGTCTTTTTCTAACATTAATAAACCAATATCTCTTGCCAACAATTTCATAGATTCTGACTGTGCTTGTAACCCACTATAAGGCTGTTCTAATCTTCCTCTTACTATATAATCTCTATCTAACAGTACAAATCTGCCTGTATGAGGAAACTCAGGACTAATAGGTACTTTTTCTAGTTTATCTATTTTTAATTCGTTGAAAATATAATCGTAAATAGTATCTCTATTGCCTGTGAGCAACCACCAATTATCTGGATTCACTCCATATCTATCGGCATAGCTTTTAAGTACCGAAACTGAATCTCTTTCTGGATCAATACTTAAAGAAATAAACTGTACTACCGATGTATCAATTTTTCGTCTAGTATTTCCGCCTCTAATAAAACTTTGTTGCAGTTTAGCCATGCTTCGTGTTAATTGAGGACAAATGCTACCACAGCTGGTAAAGAATAAGTTAATTACTATAGCTTTTCCTTTGATATCGTACAAATGAACAGTATCGCCCAAATGATTCACCAATTTAAAGTTGGCCGATTTGTGCCAAAAAGTATCGGTTTTGGTTTTACCATCTTCTACAGATGTAATTACAGTATCGAAGAAATATTTTTTTGGAACAGTTACTGCATCTTCACTAGTTGACTTTAGTACCAAATAACTTATAATAGGAATGAATACGGCAATTAATAATGCCAATAATGCTTTTTTGCTCATGATTGCAAACTTATGTTTAATAAAAAACCATCGCACTAAGCGATGGTTTAGTAGAATGTATTAGTTATAGAATAATTAACGCTATTCAAATATAAATTACTGATGCACCGCTGGTTTCACTTCTTCTTTATGTGTTGCATCGTTGTGTGAACCTGATTTGTGTTCTTTCTTTTCAACCTTAATTTCACTTTGCTCTTTAAAGTGACGATCATTGTTGTTTCTTAAATTTCTAAAAGAATTACCATCGTATAAAAATGCTGCAATAAACCAAATGAATAATGCAAGAGGAACAATAATAGTCATAATTAAATTTTTAACCTCATGTTTCAAGTGCATAAAATAACCAACAATATAATATGCTTTAGCAAGCATTAATACAAGAATGGTAATTTTTGATCCCATTACTCCAGCAGAACCTGGAGTCATTTTCATCATTGCAAAACCAATTAACAATTCTACAATAGTAAGTACAGTTAACACGATGGTTACATTTCTTACTTCATTTTTATTTTCGTGATGTTCTAATTGTACAACTTCGCTTTGTTCCATATATGGTAATTGAGATTTTTATTAATTAAATTAAGTAGAAGCAGGTAAATACAAATACCCAAACTAAATCTACAAAGTGCCAATACAAACCGGCTTTTTCAATCATTAAATAATGACCACGTTTTTCAAAAGTATCGTTCAATGTCATGATTAACATTACAATATTAATTACTACACCACTTAATACATGGAAACCATGGAAACCTGTAATGGTAAAAAAGTAGTTGGTAAAATTGGTTGAAGAAGCACTACCATCGGCATTTAAAAATGGATTAGAACCCCACCATGCACCTTCATGGTATAAATGACTCCATTCCCAAGCTTGACAACCTAAGAAAGCAGCACCACCAATAATAGTCCAAATTAAATTGGTTACTACTTTTTGCTTGTTATTTTCATGACCAGCTTTTACAGCTAGTACCATTGTAACAGAACTGATAATTAAAATGAACGTCATTAAACTCACAAACATCAATGGCAAGCCACTCCCTAAACCTGGGAAAGATTGAAATACTTCATTAGGGTCAGGCCATCCATTGGTTGAGAAACGGATGGTACCATAAGAAATAAGAAATGCTCCAAATGTAAAAGCATCGCTCATTAAAAAGTACCACATCATTAATTTACCATACTCTACGTTGAAGGGGCTTTTGCCACCATTCCACCATTTTGGTTGTGCTGTTGTTGCAGTTGACATATTTGGTTTCTAATTTCGGTTACAAAAATATTGGCTAAAGGCTAATATCAGCTATTTAACGTGTACTTTTTTTTGGGTTATGAATAAATTTTTAAATTAAACGAGCTATTCACATGTTTTAGCGTATCCAAATTAAAAATATCACTAAATAAATCCATAAAACATCTACAAAATGCCAGTAAGTACTCACAATTTCTATAGGTGTACTACTGTAATTTTTTGTTTTTGATGCAAATGCTCTAATAAACATGACCAATAAAGCAACTACGCCACCTAAAACATGCAATGCATGCATGCCTACAATAATTAATATAAATGATGCTGCTGCATTACTATTAGGACCCGTTAAATAAATACCATGGCTCTCTAAATCTCTAAACCCTATTACTTGTAATGCTGCAAATAAAACACCTAAAAAAGCAGTTATGGTAATTAAAGATTTATACCTACTTCTTTCTCTTGCTTTAAAAGATTTGACAGCTAACTGAATGGTTAAACTGCTGAATAAAATAACTACAGTGCTTACCCAAAAAATGATTGGCAAATTAAATTCTAAAAAATTACTTTGATTTCTTTTAACAATGTAGGCACTGGTAAAGCCAGCAAACATCATACAAATGCTACCCATTGCTACCCACATGGTAAATTTATGTGGATGAATTCTTTTACCTCTTTCGTCTACTGTTGTAGTAGTATTGAATGTTGTTTCCATGAATAAATTTATTTAATACTGTTTCAACCCTTACCAACAACTAACCTATTAGCTTGTTTACTATTAAAATAGAATTAAGTATGTTATAACTTATCCCACAATAAAGCCAAATACACAATTGGTAAATATATATAACTGCTAAACATTACTCTTCTAGCTGCTTTTACATCCATTGCTTTATACAATCGTATACATTGAATAATCATGGCAAAATTTGCTGCAATTAAAATCCACATACTAATGTCGCCTGTTAAACCAATGTAATTGGGTAAAATACCAATGGGTAACATCAATACACTATACATCAATGCTTGCAATGCGGTGAATTTTGTTGGTCCTTTATCGCTTGGTAATAATTTGAAACCTGCTTTGGTATAATCTGTATGAGATACCCAAGCAATTGCCCAAAAATGAGGGAATTGCCAAATAAATTGAATAGCAAAAAGTATTAATCCGCCTGTCCAGCTAATGGGTTGATCATAAAAACCAGCCAACCATCCAATTAAGCAAGGCAATGCTCCAGGAAAACCACCAATTAAAACAGCAATTGAATTTTTAGTTTTTAAAGGCGTATAGATGTAAGA
Organism: Asaia bogorensis; assembly: GCA_943371535.1. Lineage (GTDB taxonomy): Bacteria > Bacteroidota > Bacteroidia > Chitinophagales > Chitinophagaceae > UBA1930. The sequence goes on from CALRVE020000008.1 coordinate 11,010, forward strand.
GTAAATAAATAAACTAATGGCAGAAATTAATGCCGATTGAAAATTGAAAAAATACCACATCATTGCAACGCCTAAACCTCCAGCTATATAGGCAAAAGTATAGGCTTCGGTTTGGCTCATTCTTCCAGACGCAACTGGCCTGTTGGCAGTTCTTTTCATCAATGCATCGGAGTTTTTTTCAACTGCCTGATTAATAGCATTGGCACTGCCTGTTACTAACATACCTGCTATAAATAAAATGGAAATCATTTTTAAATCATAGCCATTATTGGGTGCCAATAGAAAACATATTACACAAGTAAACACTACAGTAAAACTTAATGTAAACTTGGTAAGCTCTTTATAATCTTTCAGCTTAACCGAAAATGAAGATGATGTAGACTTTGTACTCATTTTTGTTTATCACTCTTTATTAAAAGAATGAAATAAATAAAACAATCTTTATATAATTTAAAAAAAACGCCCTGATTTTGTCAGGGCATTTTTAGTATAGTTCCTGAACGGTTAGTTGTTGTAACTACAGTTCTTTATTGAATTCTAGTGTTTAGATTCATCTTCGCCAACTGGTGTTGTTTGAGGAATGAAATCTTTTCCATCCTTTCCATAATCATAAGCCCAACGATGAACTTCAGGAATTTCTCCTTCCCAGTTACCATGACCTGGATTAATTGGTGTAGTCCACTCTAAAGTATTTGAACCCCAAGGATTTTTTTGCGTAACTTTTCTTCCTTTCCAAATTGAGTAGAAGAAATTAATTAAGAATAAGAACTGAACTGCAAATACAATCATTGCTACAGTACTGATGAATCTATTTAACTCAGCAAATTGTTTGAAACTTTCCCAAATGCTGTAATCATAATATCTACGTGGCATACCAGCTAAACCTTCGTAGTGCATTGGCCAGAAGATTAAGTAAGCACCAATCATAGTTGCCCAAAAGTGAATGTAACCTAAAGTATTATTCAAATGGCGACCATACATTTTTGGATACCAATGATACACACCTGCAAACATTCCAAACATACTTGCAACACCCATTACAATATGGAAGTGAGCAATTACAAAGTAAGTATCGTGTAAATGAATATCTAATGCTGAGTTACCTAACCAAATACCTGTTAAACCACCAGAGATAAATAAGCTTACAAAACCAATTGCAAACATCATTGCTGGAGTAAAACGTATATTACCTCTCCATAAAGTTGTTAACCAGTTAAATACTTTGATAGCACTTGGTACAGCAATTAACAAAGTAAGTAATACGAATATTGAACCTAAGAATGGATTTAAACCTGTAACAAACATGTGGTGAGCCCAAACTAAGAATGCTAAGATGGCAATTGCAAATAAAGAACCAATCATTGCCATGTAACCAAAAATTGGTTTACGTGAATTGGTACTTAAAATTTCACTCACCATACCCATTGCTGGTAATAAGATGATGTACACTTCTGGATGACCTAAGAACCAAAATAAGTGTTGGAATAAAATTGCACTTCCCCCCTCATTTGGTAAAGCAGTGTTTGTTGTAGTTAAGAAGATATCTGATAAGTAGAAACTTGTTCCAAAATTTCTATCAAAAATTAATAATATAAAACCAGATAATAATACAGGGAATGACAATACACCCAATACTGCTGTAAAGAACAATGCCCAAATAGTTAATGGTAATCTAGTCATGCTCATACCTTTGGTACGCATGTTTAATACAGTAGCAATATAGTTTAATCCACCTAATAAAGAAGATACAACAAACAATGCCATTGCAATAATCCACATATCCATACCAGTTTTAGAACCTGGAGAAGCATCACCTAATGCACTTAAAGGAGGGTAAGCTGTCCAACCACCACTAAATGGTCCTGTTTCAACAAATACTGAGGCTAACATTACTACGCTTGCAGCAAAGAAGAACCAATAGCTAAGCATGTTCATAAATGGAGAAGCCATATCTCTTGCACCTACTTGAAGAGGAATTAAGAAGTTGGCAAATGTTCCACTTAAACCTGCAGTTAATACAAAGAATACCAATACAGTACCGTGAGTAGTAACTAAGGCATAATATCCTGCTGGAGTGATATGTCCTTTTTCGGCCCAAAATTTTCCTAACAAATCTTCTAACCAAGGAAATGATGTATCGGGGTAACCTAATTGTAAACGGAATAATACACTCATTAAACCACCAATGACAGCCCAAACCATACCAGTTATTAAAAACTGTTTGGCAATCATTTTATGATCTTGGCTAAATACATACTTTGAAATAAATGTTTCATGATGATGATGATGTTCATGATGATCACCATGTACTTCGTGGGTGGTGCCAACGTTTGAATGTAAAATTGCTTCTGTGCTCATTGTATGTTTATTTCGTCTTTCGAATTAAATTAAAACAACTTTAAATTAATTCGGTTGAATTTTTTGAAATTAATTTTTTGCAATTGGTTTATTATCAACTGCTGTTGCAGCAGTTGCAGGTTTTGTTGTATCAGCAGCAACCTTTGGTGCTTTGTCTGGATAAGCAGCAAAATAAGCTGGAGATTTACTGGCTATCCATTTATCGTATTCAGCTTGAGTTACTACTTCAATAGTTCCTTTCATTGAGTAATGACCATTGCCACACATTTGATCACAACTGATTTCGTATGCAAAATTTGGGTTGTTGGTAATTTTCTTCATTTCGGCTGTAGTGTACTTAGGTGTAAACCACATGGTTGTAGGAATACCAGGTACAGCATCCATTTTCATACGGAAATGAGATAAACCTACGTCATGAATTACATCTCTAGAACCAATGATTAATTTTACAGGACGATCTTTTACAATGTACATGGTTTGTTGTACTACAATATCATCGTAAGTAGCGGTATCTTTCTTCAAGTTCAATTGTTGATTGTCATCCCAAATTAAACCAAGAGGATTGGTAGCTTCATCAATTACTTTATAGTATTTTTTACCAAATTGATTATCGGCACCTTTGTATCTGTAAATCCAACCAAATTGTTTTCCAACCACTTCAACTTCTAAAGCATCTTTTGGAGCATCGCCAGTAAATGAATACCAATTTTTTAAACCAATAATTACTAAAACTGCCAATACAATTGCAGGAATTACTGTCCAAATTGCTTCTAATTTATTGCTATGGGCGAAGTAGAAAACTTTACGACCTTCTTTTTCTTGATATCTAAATGCAAACCAAAACAATAAGATTTGTGTAGCAATAAAAACAACACCAGTTACTGCTAAAGTAAGCCACAACATTTCATCTACTTTTTCGCCATGATTACTTGCAGCAGGTTGTGCCAATAAAGTTCTATCGAACAATAACTCATTACAATACCAAACACCTATCAACCCAAAAATCATGAAGGCAAGCATTAAAAATGCGTTGATTTTATTGTTTTGCTTACGAGCAGCTTCTTCTCCTTTAATTACAGATACATACTCACTTGCTTTCGAAATCTGAAATATGACTACGAAAATTAAGGCTACTACTGCTAAGGTTAAAAACATTGTCATAATGTATAACTATTTTCTTTTCTTCAATTGCTATTAAACCAAATCTTTTACTACTCTATATAACTGTTTTTGTACAGTTAATGTTTTCTTAAGTATGGTGAATTATACTTTCTTTTAAGAATGGATGATGAACAGGAATTAATGGTTTACTTGCCAATGCTTTGCTCACTCCTAAAATCATCATACCCACAAATAAGCTTAAAATTCCAAAGTCTAACCAACCTAAAGTAACATGTTCTTTACTAATGCTACCCATAATTTGTTGGTAATAATCTATCCAGTGACCAAAGATAATTAACACTGCCATGAATGTAACAAGTGTGTAATTTCTCTTAGCTCCACGTTTCATTAAAATCAACAAAGGACAAATAAAGTTGATTATTAAATTTAAGAAGAAGATTCCTTTATACGGACCTTGAACTCTATGTTTGAAATAAATGGTTTCTTCTGGCTGATTTGAATACCAAATTAACATGTATTGAGAGAACCATAAATATGTCCAGAATACAGAAAAGGCAAACATGAACTTACCAATATCATGTAAATGTTCCTGATTGGTGTATTCTAAATATCCCTTATTTTTTAAGTAAATTACCCAAAGTGCAATTAAGCTCATACCAGAAACGAAAGTACTTGCAAAGTTGTACCAGCTATACATAGTACTATACCAATGTGCATCAATACTCATCATCCATAACCAAGGTACAGTAGAACCTACAGTTAAACCAAACCATCCTAAGAACATGGCTGCACGAACTGTATTTTTAATAATAAACTTATGACCAGTTTCTGCATCCATTGGAGCTGCATCGGCTTCGGCACTTAATTTTCTCATTCTCCAGCCCAATAAACTCCACAAACTAATGGCAAGAACTGTCCAAACAGTAAAGAACTTAATATTCAAGAACCCTGATTTATGACTTAAAATAGGATCAGCTTTAACAGCTTCAGTATCTGTCCAATGATAAATATGACTTCCACTAAAAGCAACATATAATAAAACCACTAAAGTAATTGCTCCAAAAATGGGCACCATAGTAGAAATAGCTTCAGCTACTCTTCTAAACGATTGTTGCCAACCACCCCAAGCCATTGTTGTAACACAGATAAAAAACATAGCAGCATTACATACCAATGTCCAGAAAATGGTATTATACATTAATGTTCCTAAGAAAATATCTTGCTCATGGTGGTCTTTACTCATGCCTTTAGTAACCAATCCTGCAATTAAAGCTACTACACCAATACCTATTAGTGCATAAGACCATGTTTTCATTTTACCGGGAATCTCAAAGCTTTGTCTGATAGATGCCATTGTTCGTTATTTTTCTTATCCGTTTATATTCAATTTTAGTTGAAATAGCGGGTCAATAAATTGTATTCTCTAACCATATTTCAATAAATGAAACATGGAAATATGTTTATTTAGCAGCAGTAGCTGTTGAATCTTTTTTTGATGCAGGTGCTTCTACTTTCTTTTGTTTATTTTTAATGTAAGCAATTACTTGCCAACGTTGCTTTTTGCTCATTTGAGAAGCATAACTTCCCATGGTGTTTTTGCCATAAGTTAATGAGTAGAACATTTGACCAGCAGGCATATTTACATATTTAGCATTGGCTACTAAATTAGCTGGTGCTGCAGGATAAGGACCATTACCATCTTTCCATAAAGGACCATTACCATCTAAATTTTTTCCATGGCAAATACCACAGTTAATTAAATAAATTCTTTCTGCTTCAACGGTTTCTTCTGCAGTTAATGAATCTATTGGATTAGGCACTAATTTAGAAGCAACATAATTGGTGGTATCTCCAGCTGCATCTTGAGCATAAGGAAAAGGATATTCTTGACCACGAGCAATAGTGCCAGCTACTGGCATATTGTTGTAGTTAATACCTGAGTCTTTTAAATTGCTATGATCTGCATAGGTTTCGTAAGAGCGACTATAAGCCATATCTGGCATATAAGTACTGTTTGGATTACGCTTAATATCGCTGCAACTTACTACTACTACAGCTATCACTAAACATGCTATGATGGATAATTTCTTCATCGTTTTTCTTTATCTATAAATTAAGCAAGTGCTGTTTGTGTTTCAAAAGGCATTTCATCTTTATCATATCTACCAAGCCACCAACCATCTTCTGCTATTTCAGTTTTGGTTTCTACTGCTCCATTATTGCTTAAAAAAGCTTCTAAATCGGCTGTATTGGTTTTATCGGTACATTCAATAACCATTACAAACAAATCGTCGGTTGCTCTTAAATGAAAGTGGTGCTTTTTTACAAATGGTGCTAACTGGCATAAGTAGCAAAAAGTAAGTACCATACCCACTGCTGCAAATAATACAGTTAACTCAAACATAATTGGAATCCAAGCTGGTAAGGCAAAATGTGGTTTACCTCCAATATCTAAAGGCCAATCTTTGGTAAAAATCCAGCTAATACTACTCACCGCAGTGGTTGTTCCAATAATTCCATAAATAAATCCTGCTGTGTGCAAGCTGGTTTCTCTCATTCCTAATGCATGGTCTAAACCATGTACAGGAAATGGAGTATAAACATCTTGTATTTTATATCCTGCAGTTCGTACTTTTTTCACTGCTGGAAATAAAACATCTTCGTTATCAAAACAGCCTACTACAAATTTCTTTTTTGCCATATTTCTGTCTTTTAATCAATGGTTAGTTAACCAAAGAAAAGTGTTATTTCAGTTTTTAGGAATAGAACTTAAATGCTTGTTCTATACAAATTATTAATGATGTGCATGTTGTTCATGAGCAAATTCGTCAGCCGATTTTTTCTCAATTGCACTCATATCGTTTTTATAACTTTCACCAGTTGTTTTCAATACATACTTAATCTCGGCAATTGCAATGGTTGGGAAATACTTTGCAAATAAGAAAAAGCAGGTAAAGAATAAACCAAATGTTCCGAGATAAAAACCTATTTCCCAAATTGAAGGGCTATAATAAACACTCCAGCTACTTGGCAAATAATCTCTATAAACTGATGTTACAATAATTACAAAACGCTCGAACCACATACCAATATTTACCAACACACTCATAAAGAAAGTAACAAATAAGTTTCTTCTCATTTTTCTGAACCAGAAAATTTGAGGACTTAATACGTTACAAGCCATCATACCCCAATAACTCCAACCATAAGGACTGAATAAGTATGCACGGCTATACCAGAAAGTGTATCCTTCATATTTATTGGCTGAGTACCAACCCATAAATAATTCAGTTAAATAGGCAATACCTACAATTGAACCTGTAAGTACAATTACTTTATTCATTGCTTCTATGTGGCCAATAGTAATATAATCTTCTAAAGCAAATACTTTTCTTACTACCACCATTAACGATTGTACCATGGCAAAACCAGAGAAAATTGCTCCTGCTACGAAATAAGGAGGAAAGATAGTTGTATGCCAACCAGGTATTACAGAAGTTGCGAAGTCAAAAGATACAATAGTATGTACAGAAAGTACCAATGGAGTTGATAAACCTGCTAATACCAATGATAAACTTTCATGACGTTGCCAATGTTTGGTAGAACCTGTCCAACCAAAAGCAGCAATACCATATAAATGTTTACGTAATTTAGTTTTTGCTCTATCACGTACCGTTGCAAAATCTGGTAATAAACCTGAATACCAGAATAATAATGATACAGTAAAGTAAGTTGAGATAGCGAATACGTCCCACAATAATGGTGAGTTAAAGTTTACCCATAATGGACCACGGCTATTAGGGTAAGGCAATACAAAGAAAGCCATCCAAACACGACCCATGTGGAAAATTGGAAACTGACCAGCACACATAACTGCAAAAATGGTCATAGCCTCTGCAGCACGGTTTACACCAGTTCTCCAACCTTGTCTAAATAACAATAAGATGGCCGAGATAAGTGTACCAGCATGACCAATACCAACCCACCATACGAAGTTGGTAATATCCCAACCCCATCCAATGGTTTTATTTAAGTTCCACTCGCCAATACCGTAAGTTACCTCACGATAAACGCTGTAAACACCAAACATTAATAAACAAACGGAAATGAAGAAACCTATGTACCATAATTTGGTTGGTTTGGCCTCAATTGGGCGTACAATGTCTTCAGTTACCTGATGGTAAGTTTTGTTACCGTACACCAACGGTTCCCTTAATTGCGATTCGTACTTTACGCTCATCTGGTCTTGGTTATTTAGCAGTTTACATTGCTGTAAACTGTGGTTTTATTTTATGTAATCGACTTTCAAAAAATTAAATCAACAAATATGCACTTTAAAAGCCTTGTATTAAGCATCTTTCTTGCTAATATCTGCTACTTTATGTTCACCTTCTAAGTTTCTAACTTTTGCTAAATAGCTAACGTTTGGTAATACGTGTAATTGCTCTAATGAATAGAAGATTCTGTTATTATTTGTACTTCTGTGTACACTTACAGCACTCTTACTATCATTTGCATTACCAAATACAATGGCATTGGTAGGACAAGATTGTTGACAAGCAACTTTCAAATCCCATTGTTTGCCTTCGCCACCGGTTTCTAAAGGACGGCTTTCTTTCTTAGCTTTCAACTTACCTTCTTGTAAACGTTGTACGCAGAAAGAACATTTTTCAATTACACCACGAGAACGAACGGTAACATCTGGATTTAACACCATTCTGGTTAAATCTTCATTCATGTACTGAATCGTATCGTTCAAATGACCTTGATTGTCTTTAAAGCTATCGCTTCCAGTATAATCGGCCCAGTTAAATCTTCTTACTTTATAAGGACAGTTGTTAGCACAATATCTTGTACCAATACAACGGTTATAAGTCATTTGGTTTAAACCTTCACTGCTGTGATTGGTTGCAGCAACAGGACATACGTTTTCGCAAGGTGCATTATCGCAATGCTGACACATTAATGGTTGGAAAACCACTGTTGGATTTTCTAAATCTCCCGTATAATAACGATCAATTCTTAACCAATGCATATCATGGAAACGCAACACTTCTGGTTTACCTACCACAGAAACGTTATTCTCTGCATTACAAGCTACCACACAAGCACCACAGCCATTACAAGCATTTAAATCAATGCTCATACCCCATTTTACACCAGGCTTATCAATGGGTTTATAAATAGAACCATCTTCTTTAAACTTCTCTAATCCACCATAAGGCTTTAATTCATGCTCCCTTTCTTCTAAAACCTCTTTAGGATTGTGCTTGTATTGAGCTAAGGTTAACTCTTTCATTACTTCCACACGATTACCTTGTTCGGTGTTGTAAATATTGTGTGTTTGAGTTAACGCTACAGGATATTTTTTATCGGTTAATGTAACTGTGACATCGGCAATATCAAAACTTACAGAACCATCTACTATTCCTGCAAAAGGAAATGCATTTTTACCAACCAATTCTCCATTTTCATCAACAACTGCTTTACCCAATTTTGCATCTCTTCCATAACCTACTGCAATACCTACTGTATTTTCATCGGTTCCTGGAATAATTAGAGCAGGCAATTGAATGGTTTTACCATTGGCCTTGATTTCAACCACTTTTTTAGGTGGATTTACTTCATAATCATCGGCCTGACCACCATTTCTTAAATCTATTTTTAATAAAGTTCTTGCTAAAGCAGGAGAAACAATCAAGTAGTTATCCCAAGTTGCTCTTGTAACAGGATCTGGCATTTCTTGTAACCAAGGATTTGCAGCACCTTGTCCAGCACCTATCGCTACTTTTTGATACAATTGCAATTCAATTTTACCTGCTTTTGAAGGCGAAGAAATTTTGGCAACTGCTGCTGCTACTGCACTGCTATTGAAAACTGTAGCTGCTAATGTTGCAGTTGTAGCAACAGTTACACCATCTTGTAAAGCTTTATCCCAAGCGTTGGCACCTACTAATTTTGTAGACCAAAAAGATTTTAGGAAAGCTAAATAATCGGTTGTTGCTCCACTCCACTTCAACAAGCTATCTTGCCACTGACGAGTTTTAAATAAAGGATAAATAGTTGGCTGAACAAAAGAGAAATAACCTGTTTTAACTTCAGCATCGCCCCAACTTTCTAAATAATGATGATCGGGAATTACATATTTACAAACCTGTGTAGTTTCATCGGCTTTTGAACCAAAAGAAACTTTCACTTTTACTTTTTCTAAGCCAGATTTTAATTTAGCCGAATCGAACCAAGAATAAACAGGGTTTGCACCTACTACTAATAACGCTCCTACCGTGCCTGCATTCATTTCATCTACCAAAGTAGCAAAATCTGCATCTACACCAGTTCTTACATTATAAGTACTGCTCCAATCAATGGTTTTTCCTCCAGCAAGTAAAGCTTCGTTAATTGCATTTACTGCAATTTGAACGTTTACATCGTTACTGCCACAAACCACTAAAGATTCGCCTTTTTTATCAGCCAATACTTTTGCTGTTTTTTCAATCGCTGCTTTTAATTTAGGATTGTTGATTCCTGTTACACCTTGACCATTTACTGCACTTAATAATGCTGCAACAACAGCACCAGTTTCAGATGGGCGGTGTAAATATCTTTCATCTGCATTACTTCCGGTTAAACTTGCAACACTTTCAAATTGAATGTGTTTGTTCATGTCGGGTTGTGCAGGATTTATTTTTCTACCAGTTGCATATTGTTTTGCAAACTCAATTGGGCTAACCCAAGTACCTAAAAAATCGGCTCCAATGCTTACAATTACTTTTGCATTATCGAAACGATAAGAAGGAATGGTTTTTTTACCATAAGTAGCTTGGTTGGCCAATAACATTCCACTATAAGAAACAGCATCATAAGTAACATGCTTGCTTCCCGGATATTTTGCTAAAAATTGTTGAATTACAGCTAACGAAGAAGGAGAATTTACCGTACTACTTAATACTACAACACCAGAAACGCCTGCTATGGCTTGTCCTACAGCTTTATCAATGGCTTCGAAAGTGGTTTCTTTACCATCAATGGTTGGAAAACGCAATCTTGCACCATCATATAAATCTAAAACACTAGCTTGTACTCTTGCACTTGTACCACCTTGTGTAATAGGGCTTAATTCATTTCCTTCAATTTTAATTGGTCGGCCATCACGTACTTTAGCTACCACACTTACTGCATCACCATCTTGAACGTAGGTGGTTGCATAATAATTTGGAACGCCAGGTACAATATCTTCAGGACGATTGGCAAATGGAATAGCCTTTTTTACAGGCACTTCGCAACTTGCGGCTACAGCAGCAGCTGCTGTGGTGAATCCTAAATATTTAAGAAAATCACGACGTGGAGTTTTTGCATCTAACAAACTGGTGTTGTCAGATTCAAAAGGAAGTTCTTCTTTAAACTCGTCTTTTGCTGATTGCTGAAAAGCTTCAGAATTATTCAGTTCGCCAAAACTTTGCCAATACTTTTTTTCCATAAGCCCCAATCTCCTGAAGGGAGACATTATTTTGATTTAAAAATAAAATTGTTATTCGATACAGTGTTCAAACCCTAAAAACTAGGTTTGAATATTATTAATAGTGACATTTTTGACACTCAGTACCACCAATTTTTTCTACTGTAATACCTTTTGTGCTGTCTAATTTTCCATTTTTCAATTCATCATGGAATTTTTCGTAAATGCTGTAGAAACCGTTTTCTTTAAACTGAACTTTTGTTTCTCTATGGCAGTTTACACACCAACCCATACTTAAATCGCTGAATTGTTTTACTTCATCCATTTTGTTGATTTCGCCATGGCAAGTTTGACATTGTACTTTACCTGCTTTTACGTGTTGGCTATGATTAAAGTAAACGTGATCTGGTAAATTGTGAATTTTAACCCACTCAATTGGTTTTGCTTTTGAAGGATCCCAAGCTGCTAAGTTGTTAATATCGGCACCAGCATACTCGTATAATTTGGCAATTTCGGCTGTACCATCAACTTCTTTTCCTTCTTCGGTATATAATTTTTCGCCTTTGTACTCATTGATTGCTTTGTGGCAATTCATACAAACATTTACCGATGGAATATTGGCATGTTTACCTTGCTCGGCACCACCATGACAATATAAACAGTTAATTTGGTTGGTTCCAGCATGTACTTTGTGAGAATAATAGATAGGTTGATCGGGTTGATAATCTTTGTTTCGTCCTAAACCAATGGCACCTTTAGTAGTTAAATAACCACCTAAAACAAATAAAACCACTGTTAACATAGCAATATAAGACTTATTTTTCCAGAAAGGAACTGGTTCTGGCGTACGGAAACCTGCTTTTTCGTCAGATAACTTTTTTAAGTTGCTATTTACTTGTAATAATGTAAGGGCAACAACAGCTAAGATTAAAGTAAGAATACCAAATAATAAAGTGTTGTCACTTTCTGCACTTTTTGCATTAGGATCTCCAGCAACAGTTGTAGCTGCAACTGCTGGTTTCCAGTCTCTTATATAGTCTAATACTACACCAATTTGCTCTTCAGTTAAAACACCATCAAAAGCATTCATAGCTGCTTTGTTGTATTCAACATACAAATCATTGGCATACTTGTCGCCTGTTTTTAAAAAGGCAGCAGGGTTTTTAATCCATGCAGTTAACTTTTTACGATCGCCACCCCAACGTTCTTCAACGCCCATTAAAGCTGGACCAGTAGATTTTTGATCCATCCTGTGGCAACTTGCACAATTGGTGTTAAATAAGGCCTTACCATCTTGGGCATTGGCATTATTACCGAAAGAAATACTCAAAAAAATGAGTGTACTAATAAAAAAGATTCTGGCTATATTTCTGTGACTAGTCATATTCACAAACTGTGGTTCTAAGTGTGGAAAAATATCCTTGAACGGGTGCAAAAATATGACACCGCATTGACAAAAACACATACTTAAAAAAATTTTTTTAGCCATGCTGCATAAGGGTTTCAGCGATTATGCTTTAATGAGCTCTGATTTTTGTCATTTTTTTGTAATCTCAAACGCTAAAAAATTAATTTTCGTTTTGAGGTATTCATAACTAAAAAAAATCCATCATCTTCGATTCATGTTTGTAAAGTTGAAAGAAAAATGGAAAGTTGGCTGGCTACAATTTGTACTCATTTTTTGCACGTTTGCATTGGGTGGTAGTAGTTGTGCAAAACTGGCTAGTTGGTTGTTAGAATTTGTATTGGCCGAAAAAAGCTGGGTGTATTGGATTATTTATGTGCCATTGGTTACCCTTTTATGGCCTATTTGTGTTTTAATTATTAGTATTCCATTAGGGCAGTTTAAATTTTTTAGTAATTACCTAAAAAGAATGTGGAGTAAAATAAAAGGAGGACTTGAATAGTGAACAGAATAGCCATTTTTGCCTCTGGTGCTGGCAGCAATGCTGCTAAAATTATTGAATATTTTGCTCAGCATACCAATATAAAAATAGCATTGATTGTTTGCAACAAACCCAATGCTGGTGTTTTAAACATTGCAAACAACAATAAAGTGCCTACTTTATTAATTGAAAAGGAAAAGTTTTTTAGGGGCGATGCTTACTTACCACAATTGAAAGCAGCAGCCATAGATTTTATAGTATTGGCTGGTTTTTTATGGAAAGTTCCTGAACAGCTCATTGCTGCATATCCAAATAAAATTATTAATATACATCCTGCATTATTGCCTAAATATGGTGGAAAGGGAATGTACGGTCATTTTGTACACGAAGCGGTGATTGCCAATAAAGAAAAAGAAAGTGGCATTACCATTCATTATGTAAACGAACATTTTGATAAAGGCAAACACATTTTTCAAGCCACTTGCCCAGTTGAATCCAACGATACACCAGAAAGCCTAGCTGCAAAAATTCATGTGTTAGAGCATTTGCATTTTGCAAGGGTGATTGAAGCTGTAATGAATCAATCTACTTAACCTAATTGCTTTTCCATATATACCACACCCGGTAATGGGTTTTGATAATACGCATTGCTAATGCTAAATCCTTTTTTTTGATAGAGTTGAATGGCTGCTTGTAAACGATCTAATGTATCAAGCTTCATCACAGCATAATTCAATTGCTGTGCCTGTTGTATTATGGCAGCTACCAATGCTTCTCCTATTTTATGCTTTCGAAATGCAGGTTGTACATACAATCTTTTCATTTCGCAAATCCTGAGCATAGTCCTGAGCGGAGTCGAAGGATGAAGCGTAGTAGAAATGCTAGATTCAGGAGCATGTGATGTTGTAGTATGGGTAATATCTGTTAATGCTACACAACCTACAGGTTGATGCTTCCAATAAGCCAATAATAAAGAACCTGTTGGTGGACCATATTTTTTGAGTGGATTTTCTAATTCGGAATCAAAACTTTGAAAACATAAATCTTCATTTAGTTCTTGTGCATATTCTTGAAATAGTTGAATGCAAGTTTGTAATTCTATTCCTGCCGAAGTAATGTGTTGTATGCGTAACATATTTAATGGTAGATGCTTCTACTTCAAATGTACGGCATGATTCTTTTTACTGAACATTCAGTAGAAATAAATGAAGATAAAGCAATATGTAAAAGAAGTAACCCAGTAGGAATTTAATTCATAAAGGCATTCAGTTTGGTTAAAAAGCTAAAGCAATTTTAAAAAATGAAATTAGGCTAACTTCATCAATTGAATTTCGCTAAAAGTCAAAAAATGAAAAAGTATTTTGTTGTAATAAGCTTTCTGTTCTCAATACACAGTATTGGGCAAACAGATTCTGTTTTAAAGAATTTGAAAATAGATTCCAATGCCAAATTAATTGGTCATTATGCTCGATTTGATAAAAACAAAACTTATAGAGAATATAACTTTATACTTAAAGATTCTATTGAAATAAAAAAACTAATTTATGATTTAACCAGTGGTGATAAAAGGAATGATGCTGTTATGAGACCCTCGTTTTTTATATCCCTAATACAAAATCATAAAGTATCAAAAACTTGGATTCTAAGTCCAACTACCAACTGTATCCTCTTTAATGAGAATAATTATGAATTCGATATCAGCAGATTACAAAAAATAAGCAAGAACCATCCGTTTGATTATACGGTTGAAGAAGTTGCATTTAAACAAAAAAATGATTATATAAAATATCTCAACAAACAGAAAAAAGATAAGCAATTTCTATACAATTATATCCCAGAGTTTAAATACGAAGGTTCTTTTGAAATAGAGTTTCCGAAGAATGAAATTTATTCTAGCCCAAAAGCAATATTTGATTACTTAAATCCCATTATTGAAAAAATTTCAAAAAAAGAGGAGTATAGATTAGGCTATTTATTGAACGAAAAAAACTCTATCAATAGAGATCAGTATACTATTACTATTGAGGGCAGTAAAAAATTATTTAACACTTTAAAATTAGAAAATCTTAAAGCTGAGAACTGGAAAAAAATAACAGAGTACGGTACATTTTTTTATATAAAAAAATAATACCATCAAAAATTATACCTACTAGAAAGCAAAAATTACTTATAATACCCCTCATTTAACCCTAATTTTCTTTCGGGTGCTTGTTCTTCAATGGCGTGAAAAGCTGTTGGACTTAAACCAGTAAAATCTTTGTAGGCTTTTGTTAAATGCTGATAATCGTAATAATCACATTCTATAGCAATTTTTAACCAATCAAAATTGGGATGGGCATTTTTTAGCCTAAAAGCATTATCAAATTTTATTACTCGTTCAAAAGTTTTTGGATTAAGTCCTGTTCTTTCTTTAAACTTTCGTTCAAATTGTTTAGTACTTAAAAATGCTTGTTGAGCTGCATTCACTAAACTAAATGATTGGCTATTGTACAACATATTGCTGCAAACAGCATCTATAAAATGGGTGGCTTTTTTTTGTTTTGCAATAAGTGTTGTAATAAACTCATTGGCTATTGATACCATTGTTGTGTAATCTTTAGCATAATACAATTGCTCATTTATATTGTGTACATGATTGCCCCAAATTTCATCGGCCGATAAATATTCGTTATTGATTATGGTAGATGGAATGCCCAATAATTTATACAAAGCACCAGGATAAAATACAATTTGAAATACCAAAAAATTATTACCAATCACACGGTTGGTAACTTCTGTAAACTGACCATACAACACCACAGGAATATTTGCCTTTTTCTTTTTGGTAGAAGTATATTCAACTATTTCTCTATCGTAAGGATAAAATGCCAAACATTGCTCTGGCCTTGGTGGATAAGCTTTTGGCGGAATTTGCATATGGCTATCGAACTGTAAATGCACAATGCGATACAGTTGTACAAATTCTTGTACTTGTAGGGCTGGTATAAAATCTTTTAACAGCAATACACTAAATTATAAGGTTAATGGCTCTCCAACAACTTTCATATCATGTGCTGCATGTATTTTATCCATCTCTTCTTTAGTTGGGCGTTTTTTCAACCCATTCATTAAGGTAAAAAATTCTTCCATTTTACCTGCAGGTTGTAGCATGTAAATCATTTTACCACTATCACTTAATTGTATCCAAGTATGTGGAATATTTCGTGGCAAAAAAATGGTTTGTCCTTCCGTTAATTCATGTGTTTCATTACCTACTACAAATCTGTATTTGCCTTCTGTAACACAAAAAATTTCATCTTGCTTATAATGTATGTGCAACATAGGTCCTACTTTTCCTAGGCCAGTATATTCAAATACACTTAATGCTCCATTGGTGTCTTTACTAGAAATTTTTAAATCGTTTGGATGAACCCCTAAAAATTTTACTACATCGCCAAACCTGCTTTTGCCAGCATTAACAACAAAAGGTTTTCGATGTTTACCCGTTTTTTCTTGAGCAGTACTCAAATTGCTTAATCCTATTGCAGGAATTGCCAATAATGTGTTGATTAAAAATTGTTTGCGTTCCATATCAATTAATTTTTTGTAAAACTTGATCATTTTACACAAAAATTAGTGGTACAAAAAAGACAATTTTAGAGAACTTGTTTGTGAGAACACCAACTAAAGCTAAAAAACAAAAACCCCCGAAAAAATCGGGGGCTTAAAACTTTATCCAGGAATCCTTGAAATATATTTTTCAATTTCTTTAATCTGTTCAACTACTTGAGCGGTTTTAGGTTTTAGTGCTTTGGCTCTTCTAAAAAAATCTTTGGCAGCTCTAAACTCTCTTTTGTTCATAAAAATTTGACACATTTGTAAGTAAGCAACAGCTTCACTTTCTTTATCAGGAATACCCAAACGTATGGCAGCTCTAATATAACTTTCGCCCTGCTTCATATCGCCTTTTTGCATGGCCATCATTCCCAATTGTAATTTATTGGCACCTTCTGCTTCTGGCATTGGGCTACCCAATTCGTTACTTTTTTTCAAGTGTTTTTCGGCACTATCAAAATCTTGATCCATCATAGCCAAATTACCTTTAATGGTATAAAATGTACTGCGTACAGGCTTGTACAATAAATTAGGATACCAAACACTGTCTAAAATTTTCTTTACTTCTTCAATATTACCAGCTTCCATAGGTTCTTGTATTAAACGCAATGGACCAATAAAAAAATGACTGGCTAAACCAATTACCCCTAAAAAATACAAAGGAAAAGCTGGCCAAAAACCTGCTACCCCAGTAACATTTAAAACAATAGCAGCAACAAGGGCTACTAAACTTAGCCAAAAACGATACTTAATAAT
The DNA here is from genome assembly GCA_943371535.1 of Asaia bogorensis. Taxonomy (GTDB): domain Bacteria; phylum Bacteroidota; class Bacteroidia; order Chitinophagales; family Chitinophagaceae; genus UBA1930. The sequence continues at coordinate 28,182 of CALRVE020000008.1, forward strand.
TAAATTGTAAAACTTCATGTTTTTTTATTTTATGAAACGAGCAACTGTACTACTTATCAGCTTCAGTGGCGTCGCACACTTGTACATTAATTCTTTATTCAACAAAGCTAAAAATGTGGTCCCGCCAAGAATCGAACTTGGATCTAGAGTTTAGGAAACTCCTATTCTATCCATTGAACTACGGGACCAATTTTCATCCATTGAAAGGGCAACAAAAGTAAGGGAAATAAAAAAAGCCTCTCTCAAAAATCATATTTAATGTAATATCTAATAAATAACCCATTTCTACTTCGCAAAAAAGCGTTGTAAACAGCAAGAACTGAAAAGGAGCATTATGATTTTGCCACGGATACACGGAGAATCACGGATTTTTTTGATTAGCATTATAAATTCCATGTAAATTCTGTTTATCCTTGAGCATTAATACTCAAAAAGCCTTAACTAGCATCTTATATTCATAATAACAATGAGGCTGAAAAAAAATTATTGCTATTTATTATTATCCCTACTTTTTTCAATGGTACTTAGTAACTGTACTTCATCTAAAAACAGTCGCTTGAACAAAACATTTTTTGATATTCAAGGGCACAGAGGTTGCCGAGGTTTAATGCCAGAAAATACTATTGCTGGTTTTATTAAAGCTATTGACGAAGGTGTTACTACCCTAGAAATGGATGTTGTAATTACCAAAGATGGCTATGCAGTTGTTAGTCATGAGCCTTTTTTTAATCATGAAATTACTACTAAAGCCAATGGCAGTTTTGTAAAAGAATCAGAAGAAAAACAATTGAATATTTATGCAATGAATTATACCGATTTATTGCAGTACGATGTTGGCTTAAAGCCACATCCTCGTTTTCCCAATCAACATAAAGTAGCTGCTACTAAACCTTTATTAAGCGATGTAATTGAGTTGGTTGAAATTTATACCAAAGCAAAAGGCTTGCCTGCGATGCGATACAATATTGAAACAAAATGTAACCCTTCTACCGATGGTGTTTTTCATCCTGCACCTCAAGCATTTGTAAGCATTTTAATGAAGGTAATTGAGCAATATAAAGTTGCTGCAAGAACTACTATTCAATCTTTTGATGTACGAACATTGCAAGTAATGTATCAACAATTTCCAGCTGTACAAACTGCCTATTTATACGAAGGCATTTCGTTAAGTTCTTTAGATGTTAAGTTGGAAAAATTAGGTTTTACACCCACCATTTATTCGCCTGCTTATCAATTGGTAACAAAGCAATTGGTTAAAAAATGCCATTCAAAAGGCATGCAAATTATTCCTTGGACGGTGAACGATTCTGCTTCAATAAAAAGATTGATGAATATTGGCGTAGATGGAATAATTACCGATTATCCGAATTTGTTTAAATCTTTAGCTCTATCAAAATAAAAAAGCTTGCTACATCAGTAACAAGCTTTCAATAAGGCTCAAAAAATCAATTACGATTTTTTCTCTTCTACTTTAGCGGTTGTAGTTTTTGCATCTTTTTTGCAACAACTTTTTTCTTTACCCTCAGTTTTGCACTCTTCTTTTCCCTTAGCATCTTTTTTGCAACACTCTTTTCCTTTTGCACATTTCTTTTTACCACCACCATTGTTTGCAAATGCTACACCTGTAAATAAAAATGCCGCTGTAGCCAACATCAATAATTTTTTCATAATTGTTTTTGTTTGAGTTTTAAAAATCTGTTGTAAATATAAACAGTATTTCAAGCATATAAACGTTTCTACTGTTAAAATTAGTATCTAGTATTTTAAAAGATTGATTGTCAAGCAATTTATTTCCAAGTTGCTAAAACAGTTACTCCACCTTTTACTACTTCATTCAATTGTACGTTTACTTTAGTGCCTACTGGCAACAAAATATCTACACGACTACCAAATTTTATAAATCCATATTCATCACATTGTTGTACTTGTTCGCCCACAACAGTATAATTACAAATTCGTTTAGCCAATGCTCCTGCAATTTGTTTGTATAAAATAGTACCAAAATTATTTTTTACTACAACACTCCAACGTTCATTTTCAGTAGAACTTTTTGGATGCCAAGCCACCAAATATTTGCCTTTATGATATTTGTTGTACAACACTTCTCCACTCATTGGATTGCGATTTACATGCACATTGGCAGGACTCATAAAAATACTTACTTGTATTCTTTTGTCTTTAAAATACTCTACATCTACTGTTTCTTCAATTACCACTACTTTACCATCGGCAGGGCAAATAATTTTATTTTCATCAATAGTCATTCCCCTGTTAGGAATTCTAAAAAATGAAATGATAAAAAGGAATAAAAATAAAGTACCAAAAAAAATAAGGTAAGCTAACCAAGGCATTGATGCACTTAAAAAATAAAACGATGCTACATTAACCAAACCAAAAATTAAAGCTGTTATACCAATGGTTTGATAACCTTCTCTATGAATTGTCATGTAATAAAATTGAGTGGCAAATGTAATGCTGCTAAGTGAAAGATGGAATTTTTTGTATTACTCATTAAATTGTTATCCATTAAATAAACAATTGCACATACAACCAAACAAATGGTGTGGCTAGTATTAATGAATCGAACCTATCTAAAAAACCACCATGCCCTGGCATAAAACTGCCACTATCTTTTACACCTGCCAAACGCTTGAGTTTACTTTCTAATAAATCGCCCAATGTGCCAACAACTGCACCAATAGCTGCAATTACATACCAATGATATGGTGCAATAGTTGTTTGCATTTCAAAAGCTGAATGATTGATTAACAATGGAACTAATGCTAAACCAACCACTACAATTGCCAATATTGCCCCACCAATTGTGCCTTCCCAAGTTTTTTTAGGAGAAATTGTAGACAAAGGAGTTTTGCCTATAAAAGACCCAACGATGTATGCCATGGTATCGTTCATCCAAATAGATGCAATTAATATAATTGGAATAAATAAACCTGTTTCTAGGTTTCTCAAACTCATCATCAATCCCCAACTTAATGAAATATATAGTAAGCCAAAAAAAGAATGAGCTACCATTTTTATATTCGGCTTTTTGCTAAATAAAATTTCTACAATAGGTAATGCAATGGCTGCAATAATAATTATCCACCAACCCAATTCATGCAAACGTAAACCAGCAATTGAGTAAACATCGTTCAGCATAAATAATACAAAGCCAAAACCTGCTAACATTACTCCATATTGATGAAAAACATTGATTTGCTGATATTCTTTATCTATCAAGCCCACCAATTTTTGATACTCGAACCAGCAGCCAAAATGTATAATGGTAAACAACAATAAAAAAGTCCAATGATTGTACAATAAACCCGTTAACATTACAGCTACAAAAATAATAGCCGTTAATGCCCTTGTTTTAAATGTTTGAATATTTAATGCCATAAAGCAGTTTGTATAAGCAAATTAACAAAATATGTACTGCTAAAAAACACAAATAACTAATTATCTTCTTTTCTTTATGCCATTTAAACAAAACATCTATAACTACCCTTATTTTTTGAGGCATTTATAAAATGAAATATTTAATACTCCTTATTTTATTTTTTTCTTATAGTTCTGTATTTGCTCAAAATGGGTTAGACGCTTCTATGTTAGATGAAGTGAGCATGGCCAACAACGGACAATTACCAAAGCAATTTATTGAGAACAATGTTTTTGTAAAAGCCGAAGCATCTACCACTGAAGCGTATGTTGGGCAGCCTATTTTAGTAACTTATAAATTTTATACAAGATTACAAGCCCAAAGCAAGGTTACAAAAATGCCCATTTTTAGTGGATGCAGTGTGCAAGAAATGACCACCAACGATTTGCTTCCTGAAATAGTACAATACAAAGGCAAAACCTTTAGAGTACACACCATTCGTAAAGTTCAGTTAATACCATTACACATTGGTACCATCATTTTAGATTCGGCTAGTGTAGAAAATATATTTACAGTGTATGATAAAGGTGTTACCCAAAAACAAATTAATCAACAACAAGCTTTTTCTCACGACGAGGTTTTTACATTGTACAGCAAACCGGTATTAATACAAGTAAAAGATGTACCAAACAATCAACAGCCCATCAACTTTAGTGGTGCTATTGGTAGTTTTTCTATTACTGCCAAATTGCAAAAAAATACCGATACCGCTAACGAAAACAATCAACTTAAAATTACAATTGTTGGTAGTGGCAATTTTGCAAGCATTGTTTGTCCAACCATCACATGGCCCAATGGCTTCACCAATTTTGAAGCAAGTAGTAGCGAAACCGTAAACAAATTATCTTTTCCTAATACAGGAGAAAAAGAATTTATCGTTCCTTTTGTAGCAACAAAAACGGGTATATACACCATTCCTTCCATTAGCTTTTGTTTTTTTGATGCCAATAGCAACCAATACAAAACAATTGCTACCCAAAATATATCAATCACCATTATGCCTGCTTTAGAAAACACCATTGATAACAATAAACTGCAAAAAGATATTACCAATAAAAAATATTTTTGGATTGTTCCTGCACTTGCGTTGATTGCTGGTTTTAGTTGGTGGTTTCGTTTTATTAGAAAAACGCAACCCAAAAAATTAATTGAAGAAGCCACAATAAGAATTGAAGACAACGCAAGTGTACTTATAACAGCACAACCATATACTACAGTTGCTGAACAAGTAGATGTACTTCTACTCAACTGGAACAATGATGAACAGTTTTTTAGTGATGCTAAAAAAATTGCTACTCAATTATTGCAACAAAATAATTCAACTCACCAACAAGAAAAGCTAGAGCAAATTATTGTACAATGCAATGCTGCTTTATATGCTAGTAATAAAAGTATTGACAAACAATTAATTGTTGATGAATTGAAAAATATTCAAGCTGAATAGCTTGAGATTGTTTAGACTTTTTGGATTTAGCAATTATTTAATTAGTACAGCTGTTAGCCTGAGTAAACAATTTCTGCTTCGCAGAAAAGCATTTTGAACCTGCCTAGCGGCAGACAGAAATGACATAATCGCCACGGATCCACGGAAAATCACGGATTGGCTGCTATGATTATTCTAAATTCCGTGCTAATCCGTGCATCCGTGGCAATAAATAAATTATTTTTTATTATTAGAACAGCAAAAGTCTAAATAACTTCCTTGTTTAAATTATTTCAGTAGCTTTTTCACCAACTTAAAATCTTGCCCAAGTAACTGTATAATGTAATTGCCTTTGGGATATTGCGTTAAAGGCAATTGCAATACTTCGTCTTGACCATTGGTAATAAATTGTTGCTGTTTTAGTAACTGTCCTTGTGCATTAAAAAGCTGTACTTGTAATTGTTTAAATGATGGATTTTTTATACTGATGAACACATTATTTTTTACAGGATTTGGATACAATTGTATATCATTTACTAAACTATTGGTATCGATTATTTTTTGAGTACTATTATTTTTACTAATCAATTGTTTATCTAAATCTACCAAAACCGTATCGGCTGCAAAACCAACATTTACCCATGTTTCAGCACCATTGGTATTGCATTGTACAACAACTGTTTTTTGTTGTGTTCCTTTTTTAAATGTAATAGGTAACGGCGTTTTATAAAACGTAACCGATGGGTGCGATGTAGTTTGTGTTACTTTCACTTTTGCCCAATGATTATTATTTAAATTCCATTGTACAGCAAAGCTGGGATAACCTTCGCCATAAATCCATTGATTGAAAAAATAGGTTAAATCTTGCCCAGCAACTTGTTCAATATTGCGTTTAAAATCGGTTGTTTTAGCAAAGCCATTTTTTAGTAATGGGTCGTTTAAAAATTGTTTCAATGCCTTAAAAAAAATACTATCACCTAATGTAAAACGCAACATACGTAAGGCGTACGAACCTTTATCGTAGCTCAATCGTCCACTAAAAATCCTGTACACATCGGTAGTATCTTGTACATAAACGCTACCATCGGGTTGAGAGGTAATATTGTTTAAATGAATGGTTAATAATGAATTCAGAATAGCAGTATCATAATTTTCAAAAAAATAGTTCGATGAAAATGTAGCAAAGCCTTCGTTAATCCAAATATCTTGCCAACTGCCACAAGTTATTTTGTTACCAAACCATTGATGTGCAATTTCATGTGCCATAAGGTTTACGTCAGGAAAGCTTAAAAACGAATTGGTTTGATGTTCCATTCCACCACCCCAACCAAATTGTGTATGGCCGTATTGTTCAGTGATATAAGGATAAGGTCCATAACTTTCATGCAATAATTTTAAACACTCAATTGCCGGAGCAGTATTGTTTTGAAATATAGCTAAACTCTCAGGATACACATGTGTAATCATGGGCAAGTTGAGATTGCCTAATGGAATGGTATGGCTAAACGTTGTGAAATTGGTAACTGAAAATGCTACCAAATAACTGGTTATTGGAAAACGATGTTTGTACCAAGTTACAGTTTGATTATTGTTTGTAATAGCCGATTGTTTTACACCATTGGTAGTGGCAGTATAAATTGAAGGATGAATAATGGTAATATCTATGCTATCAATTTTATCGTCTAATCCATTACGGCAAGGCCACCAATCTTTGCTTCCATAAGGTTCACTTAAAGTCCATATTACAGGTACATTATTATGTGTGGTTTGAATAAAAGAACCAAAACCACTTTGTGGTGGAATACCTTTGTAAAAAATAATTACTGAATCTTTTTGTTGTGCAGCAAGGGTAGAACCAAGTTGAATACGTAAAGCATGATTGGCAGTTTGTGAAAATGCCATTTTAACATTACGAAACACAATACTATCTACTGTTAATTGAAAAGCTAAATCGAAACTAATAGAATTGGTAGCTGTATTAACCGAAAAATGATGCGTTACTTTTCCTTCAATAAAACGTACAGCAGGATCTACCTTCCAAACACAATTGCTATAAAAAATTTCAAAATTGCTAGACGATTGAGTTTGCAATGCATTTAATCTTGCATAAGCAGTTCTACTCTCTTGCTTAGCAATTTCATTGCTGTGTTTACATGCATATTCTTGCCCATTGGCTTCAAAAAACAACAGTAAAAAAAACAATAACCATTTCATTTTTTAAAGTTAGGCAACAATTCATTTTAGTACACAAATAACTAGAAAGTAAATTTGTATCGATTGGATATTTGTCTGATATTTGTAGACGAATGTCTAAATTATAAAAAATGTCAGTTTCTACACTCAATATTAATCGAAGGTTAAATAAAGAAATTACTTCGTTATTGAAACACACCAAAAAGTCAGGCTATTCTATAGAGTTAAGTGAAGAAATTACTTATGATGATTTTTTGAAAAACAAAATGCTCATTATTGCTGCAATTAGAGCTGGCATTCCATATTCATTATTCGATTTAATTCAAGTTGGAACTCCATTTACCGAAAATGATTGGGCTAAGTTTTTAGATGTTTCAACTAAGTCGCTACAACGTTACAAAGCATCGTCTCAACATCATTTTAAGCCCATTCATTCTGAAAAAATAATTGAAATGGCAGAAGTTACTAAAATTGGTTTAGATGTTTTTGGTACAATGGATAAATTAAAATTATGGTTGAATACACCCAATTTTTCGTTAGGTAAATTAAAGCCTATTGAATTACTAAAAGATTCGTACGGTAAAGAATTAGTAGTAACTGAACTTATTCATATTAATCACGGAATTCTTGTATAAGAATGGAAGTTTACAGACTTGCAAGAGAAAAATTTGCTACTCCATTATCGGGTAAAGGTGCTGCTATTAAAGGAGCTCGTTGGAACTCAATTGGGGTAGAATTAATTTATACTGCTAAAAATAGATCTTTAGCAATGGCTGAAGTTGCAGTTCATTTTACACTTGCTACATTACCCAATGATTACGTTATGTTAACTATCTATATTCCTGATAGTTTGAGTGTTGAACAAATTGCAGAATCGGAGCTACCCAAAGATTGGAAAGACTTTCCTCATCCTACTTCTACACAAAAGTTTGGAGACAATTTTGTGTTTGAAAATAAACATTGCATTTTAATGATACCATCGGTTGTTACAAAAGGCGATTACAATCTTTTGATAAACCCCAATCATAAAGACTTTAATAAAATTGCAATCACTAACATAGAAAATTTTCCGTTTGATAAAAGAATACTCAAATAAAGTTTAAGCTAACCTAACATTAATTACTAGACGGTTAACATATAGGCATTATAAAAAGCAATAGCTATTTTTGAATGTGTTTTTCGATAAACGAAACAACCCCATTGCAAAAGTCAACATTCACCAAGCATCTCTTATTTTTACACTCAAAGCATTAAAAATGCTTAAATATTTTTTTTTCAAGGAGTTTAATAAATGGCATATTTTAATTTAACCGATACATTGAATTTAATTTCTAAGTTCACCATAAGACGAACTTGGAATGCCTATAAAGTATGGTTAAGCTATCAAATTAGTAAACTTACAGGCAAACCCATTCAATGGGGTTATCCTATTTCTATTTCTTTTGAACCCACCACAAGTTGTAATTTACGTTGCCCCGAATGCCCAAGTGGTTTAAGAGAATTTACCAGACCCACCGGTATGTTGCAAAAAAGCTTTTTTGAGCAAACTATTGATGATATTCATAAAGATTTATTGTACCTCATTTTTTATTTTCAAGGCGAACCGTATTTGAATCCAGATTTTTTAAATATGGTGAAATATGCCCACGATAAAGGTATTTACACAGCCACTAGTACCAATGCACATTACTTAACCGAAGAAAAAGCAAAAGCAACGGTAGAAAGTGGTTTAGATCGTTTAATTATTAGTATTGATGGAACTACGCAAGATGTATATTCCTCATATAGAGTAGGTGGTAAATTGGAGAAAGTATTAGAAGGTGCCAGAAATATTGTAAAATGGAAAAAAGAATTGAATAGCAAAACTCCGTTTATCTTTTTTCAGTTTTTGGTAGTAAAACCCAATGAGCATCAAATAGAAGAAGTAAAAAAATTGGGTAAAGAAATAGGTGTTGATCAAGTACGTTTTAAAACTGCACAAGTGTACGATTATGAAAACGATCCCAACCAATTAATACCCAACAACGAAAAGTATAGCAGATACAAAAAAGATAAAAACGGCAACCTGCAAGTAAAAAGTGGATTAAGCAACCATTGCTGGAAGCTTTGGCATGCCAATGTAATTACATGGGATGGCTTGGTAGTGCCTTGTTGTTTTGATAAAGATGCCACCCACCAATTGGGAAATTTAAAAACACAAAGTTTTAAAGAAACCTGGAATAACGATAACTACAAACAGTTTAGAAGAGAGCTAATGAACAGTAGAAAAAATATAGACATTTGTGCCAATTGCAGCGAAGGATTAACTGTTTGGGAAGATTAAAATAATTTTCTTGCATTTGCATCATAAATGTTTGTACAATTCTTGCAAAATGCCTTAATTTCATGGCTCAAATAAAAATCATACCATGAAACAAAAATTACTCTATTTATTTTCATTTAGTTTTTTAGCTGTAATTGGTTCCGTAAATGCTCAGGTTTATAATAACAATACTGAAACAGGAAGTAGAACCAACACTGTACCAAATTCAGTAACTGGAAATCCCACAATAATGATGGATGACATCAATATTGCATCTGCAACAGTTGGTGCAAACAATGTTTTGAACATTACACAATTAAAGTTTGGTATTCGTAGATCTGGTACAGGGTCAAATCCAGTTGGTGCTGCTTGTACTGTTACTGCTTATGTATCTAGGGTTGATGACACAGCAACTCTTTTTAGAAATGTAATTCATTTACCATTAACTAATGTAGGTTCATTACCAATGGCAGCACCTACAGCAGCAGCTTTTACTACAGAGTTGGCTACTTTTGGTGATGGTTCTGCAACTCTTACAACCGTTAGAATTGATACTGGTAAATTATTTACTGGATTAGGAACTTTTTTTGCAGGTGTTTCAATTACTCCTTTTGTTAGTGGAACTCCAAATGGCATTAGAATTGTATCTGGTCCAGAATTAAATGCTAATGGATTTTGGCTGATTGACAATGATTCTTCAATTGTAAGAAGTGGTCCGTTGGTTTTTAGTGGAACTCCAACCCCTCCTTCAAACTTTTTTGTTCAAGTTTTTGGAACATTTGCTAATACATTGCCTGTTAATTTCGGTAAATTCTCTGCAATGAGTGGTCGTGATGGAAGTGTATTGTTAAACTGGGAAACCATTACTGAAATTAACAATAAAGGTTTTTCAATTGAAAAAAGTTTAGACGGAAGAACTTTTAATGAAATTGGTTGGGTTGAAGGAACAAATAACAATAAAGGAAGTAACTACAGTTTTACAGATTGGTTTCCTGAATCAGGTGTTAACTACTACAGATTAAAGCAAGTGGATCATGACGGAAAGATTAGTTATTCAAACGTTGCTTTTGCTAAAATTTCTTTACCAGTTCAAATAACTGTAGCTCCAAACCCAATTAAAAATGTTGGTTCTATTAAGCTTTATTTAAACGAAGAATCTAAAGTTGATTTGCAGTTACTAAATGCAAATGGTCAATTAATTAGTAATATTAATAGCGGTATTAAAAATACAGGTTGGCACAATATTCCATTTAACATTAATGGAAGTAAAGGCACCTATATCATTAGAGCAACTATTAATAAAAATGAAGTGATTAATAAATTAGTGATTAAAGAATAAATCTTTCAATACTTTTTTCAAAGCCCTGCAAAATTTTTGCAGGGCTTTTTTGTTGTAATAATTCTATTGCTTTTCTACTAGCTTTACGCCATGAAAAATTTACTGGTACAATATGCCAAATACAATCTATGGGCAAATAAACAATTGCTTTCTATAGCTGGTAAATTATCTTCAGAACAACAGCAACAAATTATTGCAAGTAGTTTTTCAAGTGTTCATACTACTATTGTTCATTTATTAGACGCCGAAAGTATTTGGTGGCAAAGATTAAAATTGCAAGAGCCTATTATTATACCTAGTTTAATACAAAATAATCTTAACACTAATGAAATGATTAGTGAGTTATTGAATTCAAGTGAACAATGGGCAAACTGGGTAATCCACTCAAAAGAAGCACAATTAGAGCATGTATTTGCATATCAAAACAGTAAAAAAGAACAGTTTAAACAACCTGTTTGGCAAATGTTGTTGCACTTGTTTAATCATGGCACCTATCATAGAGGTCAGTTGGTAACTATGTACAATCAATTGGGTATTCAAAAAATACCTGCTACCGATTTTATTTTTTGGAGTAGAACGGTAAAATAAATACTATTGGTGGCACATAAAAAACACAGATTGAAGTTGTTTAGTCTTTGGTATTTTGCAAATTTTTATTATGCTCAAGCTGTCTGCCTGAGTAAACAATTTCTGCTTCGCAGAAAAGCATTTTGAAAATGACATAATTGCCACGGATGCACGGAAAATCACGGATTCGTTGATATTGATTATTATATACTCCATGCTAATCCGTGCATCCGTGGCAATAAAAAAATCATTTGTTTACAAATGGTTTTCAATGATTTACAATATCTGTCATTGGCAGCTTGTCGAAAGCGATTCTTAGTATGCTTCTCTTTATTCAACGGTTTCGACTAGCCGATAGCTATCGGCTCAACCTGACATTATTTTTTTTCAGCATTTTTACTAAATAATAGAAGTCTAAATAATTTCATTGAACAGATTTATAAGTTCATATTTGCTTTTAAAAAAATTATTAGAGTCTTCTCATTAAAATTGCTTGGCTATGTTTCGTTGGTTTTGGATATTGTTTTTAAAATTGAAAGGTTGGAAAACGGAAAATACATTTCCTCAAGAATTGAGAAAATGTGTCATTATTGTTGCACCACATACCAGCAGTAGCGATTTTTTAATTGGTGTAGCACTACGCAGTATTTTTAAAATTTATGATGCCAAATTTTTAGGCAAAGCCGAATTATTTAAACCGCCCTTTGGATTTATATTTAAATGGCTAGGCGGTACACCGGTTGATAGAAAAAGTAATCAGAATTTGGTTGAACAAGTGGTGGCAAAATTTAATGCTCATGAAGAATTTAAATTGGCATTATCGCCTGAAGGAACCAGAAAAAAAGTTACGCAACTAAAAACTGGATTTTATTATATAGCTAAACAAGCCAATGTACCTATTGTAATGGTGGGATTTGATTTTGAGCAAAAAGCTGCCATTTGTAGTGAACCATTTTTTGTAAGCAATGATGAATCTGAAGATTTAAAAAAAATCATTGCATTTTTTGCACCCATAAAAGGTAAAGTACCCGAAAATGGATTGCAACATTTATTGCACTAGAGGTATGCTTACATAAAAAGTTGTGCCTTTTTGTTCAATGCTTTCAAACCAAATGCTGCCTTTATGTGCTTCTACAATTTGTTTACAAATAGATAATCCTAAACCAAAAGATTGTTCCCCATCGGTTCCTGTGCGTTTAATATCGGTTACAACATCAAACACTTTACTATGCATTTTTTTAGGGATACCAATACCTTGGTCTTTTACTTGCAACAATAAATTTTCTTGTTCAATATTTGCTTTTAAATATATGGTTGAACCTTTATTACTAAACTTTAATGCATTGTTTACTAAGTTATAAATTACCCTACTCATTTTTTCTACATTCATACAAACATCAACATCTGCAGGTAAGGTTATCACAATGAGCTGTAAACCTTTATCGGCAACACTTATATGCAATAAAGCAGCACAATTATTTAAAAAGGTATTAGCAGAAAATGGAATTTTTTCTACCGTTTTATCTTTAATACCTGCTGTTTCTAAAATTTCGGAAATGAGGTTTAATGAGTTGCCACATGCTGCTTTTACTACTTGCAACATTTCTATACGGCTAGGTTCATCTTTTTCTTCAATAATTAATTCGGCAAGAGACGATATTGATGCAACAGGTGTACGTAAATCGTGTGCAACCAATTTTACAATCTTATCTTTTTCTCGGCTACTTTCTTCTAACTTATTCAATGCAAATTCTAGCTGATTATTTTGTGCATGAATGGTTTCGTTCAACTGCTGTAGTTGCAGTACATTTTTTGTTGATTTATTCCAATTATACCAAAGCAATAATGCAATTATTAAAACCATTATTACAAACACTATTACTAGTACTAAGTACAGTTGTTTTAGTTCATTGTCTTTTTGTAGTTGTTGTAGCTCGTGTTGTTTATTAAAAATGTCTAATTGTTTATTTACGTCAACTTCATTAATACTTTTATTGGCATTAATAAAGGCTTCATTGGATTGAACGTATTTAGACAAATAAGTATATGATTTAGATTTATTATTTAGAGCATCGAAATACTTCCACATTAATTTATTCCATTCAACTACTGCCCTTGGATGATCTATTGTAGCAAGTGATTGTTGTATAGCTTGTAATGCAATAAATGCACTATCGAGTTTGTTTTGAAATAAATATAAATCGGCTAGTTTTAAATAACTTAATTGTGCATCTTTAACATCATAACCCGTAATTGAATTGATAGCAACACTTTGTTTAAATAAGCTTTCGGCTTTTAGATAGTTGCCTTTAATTCTCATTACTTCGCCCATATTTCCATAAATAACCCCTTTGGCAATTGTGTGAAAATTAGCTCTATCAGTAAAGTTGTTTTGATTTTTTTGAATGAGTGTTAATGCTGCATTAAAATAGTATAAAGCACTATCGTATTGAGCAATTTTTAAATAACAGAGAGCTGTATTATTTAATATTTCTTGATTACGGAAATAGTTATTAAAATCACCAATTGTACAGGATTGCCCATGATTGTATGATTCAATAAAATAGTTTTTCGATTCATTAAAACGAGTTTGCCTGTATAAAATTAACCCAACTCTATAGCTGTATTCTTTTTTTGCACAAGCATCTAACCACTCGTAACCCAATTGCCTTGCTTTGTAATAATAAGAGTATGCTTCACTATATTGTTTCTTTTTATACAACACATCTCCATTCACAAAATAAGTGCTAGTAAATTCTGGTACATATTTTTTTTGCGACTCGTTCTTTAAAATATTGGTCATTGAATCAGCATATATTTTTGCTGAATCTACTTTGCCCACATAATAGTTATATACATAGGCTTTATAAGCCAAAATTCTTATTTGCTCTTTTATGTTCAGCTCAGCATTAACTAGAGCCGAATCTACAAACTCAATTGAATTAACATTGTAGCCAGTGCTTCTTTTGGTTGCCAAATCAATGACAGAATCTACTTGAGGAAAAGATTCTCTTTTAATATTTTGAGTAGTAGAAGTTGAATTGCAAGCCAATAAATTTACACAAACGAATAGTAAAAAAAACAATCTATTGTTTGGTTGAATATTCCAGTAAATAACACTATGATTAAACATTGATTTACTTAAGATGTGTATAAAATTAGTATTTATACGATAGATAAAAGTATTTTATGCAAAAAAATCTCAATTGAGCAAACAATTGGGATTTTTTAAATGGTCTATATCTTTCTTAAATTAATGCTTTAACAGCAGTAATTACTTTGTCTAAATTGCTAGCATCTTGTCCGCCAGCAGTAGCTAAATTTTTACTTCCACCACCACCACCTTTAATAATTGGAGTGATGTGTTGTTTAATGATTGTAGGAGCTTCTAAACCCTTTGCATTTAAATCATCTGAAATTGAAATGGCAACAGATGCTTTGCCACCAATATTTGCAGCAACAATTACTAATTGAGCATCGGCTTTTAAATCGTTGGCCAATTTTTTTAAACCATCGGCATTGCTCACTTCTAACACAGCACCAATAAAAGTGGAGCCATTTATGGTTTCAACTTTTGCTGCTAATTCGGTTTTTATAACAGCCAATTGTTTGGCTTCTAAACTTTCTATTTTCTTTTTCAGTTCTCTGTTTTCGGCAACTGAATTTTCTATTGTTTTGATGAGTTCTTTTGGATTATTGAACACCGCTTTTACAGCATCTAATTGTTGTAACTGTTCGTTCAAATAATTTTCAGCAGCAATGCCACTAACAGCTTCAATACGTCGAACGCCAGCAGCAACAGCTGTTTCATGTTTTATTTTAAAGAAACCCAATGCACCTGTACTACCCACATGTGTACCACCACATAATTCAATAGAATAGTTGGAATCCATGATTACTACACGAACTACATCGCCATATTTTTCGCCAAATAAAGCCATTGCTCCTAAAGCAACTGCTTCATCTTTACTCATTTCCTTAATTACAACAGGAATATTTTCTCTTATTTTTTGGTTAACGATGGTTTCTATTTGAGCAATTTCTTCATCAGTAACTTTTGAAAAATGAGAAAAGTCGAAACGTAACTGTTCGTTGTTGACCAAACTTCCTTTTTGTGCAACATGTGTACCCAACACCTGACGTAAAGCTGCATGCAATAAATGTGTGGCGGAATGGTTACTTGTTGTTTCGTTTCTTGTTGCAGGATTCACTGTTGCAACTACTTCTCCAGTTAAATCAATTTCAGCTGGTAATGTTTCAGCAAAATGAATGAAAAGGTTGTTCTCTTTCTTGGTATCAAAAATGTCTAATTTGAAATTTGAAATTTCTAAATGCCCCTTATCGCCAACTTGACCACCACTTTCAGCATAAAAAGGAGTGGTAGCCAACACAATTTGATAAGCTTCTTTTCCTTTTGCTTTTACTTTTCTATATTTTACAATATTGGTTTTTACTTCTAATGAATCGTAACCAACAAATGTTGAATCACCTTCGTTGATGACAATCCAATCTTCTGTATCAACTGCTCCAGCTGCACGGCTTCTATCTTTTTGTTCTTTTAATGCAGCTTCAAAGCCAGCTTCATCAACCATTAATCCATTTTCTGCAGCAATTAATCTAGTTAAATCAATTGGGAAACCAAATGTATCAAAAAGTTCAAAAGCACTTTTGCCTTGAATGGTTCTCGCAGAAGACGCAGATAACGCAGAAACAATTTCATCCATCATTTTCAACCCCTTCTCCAACGTTCTCAAAAAAGCATCCTCTTCTTCTTTCACTACTTTACTTACAAAATCCAACTGTGCATGCAATTCAGGAAAAACAGTTTCAAATTGTTTTGCCAATGTTGGCAACAATTGATGTAGCAATGGTTGCTTATAATCTAAATATGAATAGTAATAACGAACAGCTCTACGCAAAATTCTTCTTATCACATACCCAGCTCCAGTATTACTTGGCAATTGTCCATCAGCAATGGTAAATGCAATGGCACGTATATGGTCTGCTAAAACTCTGAAAGCAATGCTTTCTTTGTCGTCTCCAGCTTTATATACTTTATTTACAATGCTACTAATTACTTCTATGGTTCCTGTAAAAACATCAGTATCATAATTACTGGATTTACCTTGTATAACACGAACCAAACGTTCAAAACCCATTCCAGTATCTACATGTTGTGCAGGTAAAGGTTGCAGACTTCCATCTTTTAAACGATTGTATTGCATGAATACATTGTTCCAAATTTCTATTACCTGCGGATGATCTTTATTTACCAAATCTCTTCCTGCAATTGTTGCACGTTCATCATCTGGTCGCATGTCTACATGTATTTCACTACATGGACCACATGGACCCGTTTCGCCCATTTCCCAAAAATTATCTTTCTTGTTGCCAAAAACAATATGGTCTTCGGCAATTATTTTTTTCCATTCAGCCAATGCTATAGAACTTGGTGGTAAGCCTTCTTTTGCATCACCTTCAAAAACAGTAACGTATAATCGGCTTTTATCTAGTTTGTATACTTCTGTCAATAATTCCCAACTCCAAGCAATGGCTTCTCTTTTAAAATAATCGCCAAAGCTCCAGTTGCCCAACATTTCAAACATGGTATGATGGTAAGTATCAACACCCACTTCTTCTAAATCGTTGTGTTTACCACTTACACGCAAACATTTTTGGGTATCGGCAATACGTGTATAATCGGGTTGTTTATTGCCTAAGAAAAAATCTTTGAACTGGTTCATTCCGGCATTGGTGAACAACAAGGTTGGATCGTTTTTTACAACAATAGGAGCCGATGGTACAATTTGATGTCCTTTACTTTTGAAGAAATCTAAAAATTGTTGGCGAATCTCTGCACTAGTCATGGTAAAAGAAATTTGCAAGCGTTTTTGTGTTGATTAAAATTTATCTTTGATGGCTTGTAATCAAAGGCTGGCAAAGATAGGGAAAGAGGTTACTTGGTAGAACGTTGCTAGTGAGTGGTTACTCGTTGCTCGTTAAGTCGTTACTCGTTAGAGTCTCAAATTTTAAGCATAGTTTCATATTTTAAAGTATTTATAAATTTAAACAGCCAACGAGTAATTAAAAACGAGCAACAAGAAACAAAAAACTGGATTTTAGAAGGCATGAAAAAAATAAAATACTACTACAACACTCACACATTACGCTACGAGAAACTCGAAGTGCCTTTACGTGTTAGATTGTTGCAAATATTTGGTTTTATTGCTGCTAGTATAGTTACTGGTTTTATAATTGTAGCCATTGCTTTTAGGTTTATTGATAGCCCCAAAGAAAAATTACTCCGTCAGCAAAATGATGATTATAAAGACAACTATGCTGTTTTACAAGAACGGGTGAAGCAATTAGAATTGCAAATGAATGAATTGGAAAATAGAGACAATAATGTTTATAGAAGTATTTTTGAAGCTCAGCCAATACCCGATAGTGCAAGAATTGAAGATATTGAAACAAAAAAAGAAGTGCAATTGGTACAAAGTATGGGCGAAACCGATTTGGTAAAAAGCATGACCAATCAATTGAATAATCTTTCGTTGCGATTGGCTTTTCAAACCAAAAGTTATAGCCAAATAGAAGAAATGGTGAAGAATAAAGAAAAATTATTGGCCGCCATTCCTGCCATACAACCAGTGAGTAATAAAAATTTAACCCGTATTGCCAGTGGTTTTGGCAATAGAATTGATCCGGTGTATAAAATTCCTCGTTTTCATGCAGGGTTAGATTTTACTGCTCCAATGGGAACGCCTATTTATGCAGCTGCTGATGGTGTTATAAAAACTGCCAATTTTAATGCTGGTGGTTATGGCAATCATGTGGTAATTAATCATGGTTTTGGATATGAAACTTTATATGGCCATATGGTTAGAATTAAAGCCAGACAAGGACAAAGCGTTAAACGTGGCGAAGTAATTGGCTATGTGGGTAATACTGGAAAAAGTACTGGTCCGCATTGCCATTATGAAGTACATAGAAATGGAAGTGCTGTAGACCCAGTATATTATTTCTACAATGATTTAACCCCTGCACAATTTGATAGATTATTAAAATTAGCTGCTAGTAGTAACCAAAGTTTAGATTAGCATTAGGGTGAATGGTTAATGGTGAGTAGTGAGTGGGGAGTTGGGAGAGTAAATTGGTTAATTAAACAATTTACTTGTAGCGTTGTAATACTTTCTTATAATTATTTAAACATTTCTAATTCTACACATTTTGGAACCAGAAGTAAGAGCCTATTTAATACGTATTGTAAACACCATTAGTATGGCATTACTATGGATGATTATTAATACTACTGCTGGTATTAAGTTTGGCTATGGCTATTGGGATAAACATTTTACAACTGGTAATACCATTTTTTATAGTTGGCTTGTAGTAAGTTTTGCTGCACTAATTTGGTGCATGATTCGTATGTGGAGTAAGCCTTTGAATATTAAAATGTAGGCTTATCTTTAACCTCTATGAATAAAGTTTTTCAAACTTTTGTTGGAATATTGATCTCGGTGATTGGGTTTTGCCAAACTGAAATTCCATTGTACAATGGTGAAGTACTGAATAGTAAACCTTGTAATAAAACAGAAAATTCTCCTGCTGCTGGTAGAGTTGAAAGTATTATCAATCCTAAGTTATATGTATATCAACCAGCAGTACAAGATTCATTTAAAACTGCTGTGATTATTTGTCCTGGTGGCGGTTATGCACGTTTAGCAATTGATCACGAAGGGCATGCTGTTGCAAAAGAGCTGAATAAAAAAGGCATTACAGCATTTGTACTAAAATATAGAAATCCCATTGATAGCGATTGTGTAGTAAATAAAGAGTGGGTGGCCTTACAAGATGCTCAACAAGCTATAAAATTGGTTAGAGAACAAGCTATAAAGTATAACATTGATGCAAACAAAGTTGGCATTATGGGTTTTTCTGCAGGTGGTCATTTAGCTTCTACAGCAGCAACACATTTTACAACTACTACAATCGAAAACAATTTAGGCACTAATCTTAGACCCAGTTTTGCAATTTTGATTTATCCTGTTATTAGCCTTCAAGATAGCATTGCACATAAAGGAAGTAGAAATAATTTATTGGGTAAAAACCCTACGCAAGAAAAAATAGATTTGTATAGTAACGAATTACAAGTTACACCCCAAACTCCTCCAACATTTTTATTACACGCTGCCGATGATAAAAGTGTTGTAGTAATGAATAGTATTGTTTTTTATATGGCATTACTCAAAAATAAAGTACCTGCCGAAATGTTGTTGTTGCAAGCTGGTGGCCATGGTTTTGGTTTAAACAATAAAGCCGAACCAATTAATTGGTTAACTAATGTATTTGCTTGGATGGATACCAATCAATTGGTTAAAAGAAATGTGCAATAATGTTTGAAACAACTGTTCAACAATTTTCTTTCAATGATTCTACAGTTAGTTTGGTAATACCAAATACCATTAGTATTCAACAATGGTATTCAACACAATTGCAAACCAATAAAGATTTCCCTTTTCCCTTTTGGGCTAAAGTTTGGCCATCGGCCATTGCATTGGCTAATTTTTTAGAATCGCAGTCTCATTTAGTAGCAAATAAAAATATTCTAGAACTTGCAGCAGGATTGGGTTTACCCTCTTTAGTGGCTGCAAAATTTGCTGCTACATTAGTTTGCAGCGATTATATACAAGAGCCTTTGAATTTAGTAGAACAATCTATTGTTTTGAATAAACTAAACAATGTTGAGTGTAGAATTTTAGATTGGAATAATTTGCCAGAAGATTTATCTACTGATGTTTTGTTGTTGAGTGATATTAACTATGAACCAGCTGCTTTTAATCAGCTCTTGAAAGTAATAGAATTTTTCTTACAGAATAATTCTACTATAATTTTAGCTACACCTCAACGTATTATGGCAAAACCTTTTATAGAAGTAGTGTTGCCTTTTTGTATTGAACAAACTGAAACGGCGATTGAAGAAACAATCGTTTCTATTTTAGTGTTGAGAGAGAATAACTAATTACAATTATTGTTGTTCCAAAATGATTAAATTGCAAGAACACTTTATATATTCAACTCAAAATAAGATTTTATTTTTAAACAACCGCTGACGAGGCTTTAAGCCGTTGTCAGGGTAAATGATCAATTATGAAAAAATTTATTCTTTTATTCAGCTTAGTTTTTGTTGTTGTATTAAGTAATGCTCAAAATAAATCAGTAGCCGAAAGTTTAGCACAAGAGCAATTAGATGCTTATAATAAAAGAGATATTGATGCTTTTGTAAAACCTTATGCCGATAGTGTTGAAGTTTTTGCTTTTCCAAATAAACTATTGTACAAAGGCAAACATATTATGTATGCTGATTATAAAGAAATGTTTGCCAATACAAAAGATTTACATTGCACTTTAGTTAAGAGAATTGTTTTGGGCAACAAAGTAATAGATGAAGAATCGGTTATTTTTAATACTGCAAAACCACCAATGAGTGCTATTGCTATTTATGTAATTGAAAACAATAAAATTGCTAAAGTGTATTTTATTCAATAACCAATCTCTAGTAATTACAATTTTAACAACCCAACTTTTGCCAAATTACTAATGGGTTTATTATCCCAAAACAATTCAAAGTCTTCGAAGCCTGCAGCTTCATAATTGGCTTGTACTTCTTGTAGAGTATAGGTTTTTGAATTGTTTACAGAAATCAATTGCAGCAAAGTGAACAACCACTCTCCTTTTGCTTTATCAACCTTAATGTTTACTGTTTCTTTTTTTGTTTGAAAGGTAATAGATGCTTCTTCCCAAGTATTGCCTTTTTTACTTCTTGTAATAATTTCAACAGTTGGCAGATTGCCAATAAACACTACTTTACTATTGGGTTTATTACTGTTTAGTTCTGGTTCTTGTAAAGCATTGATAATAAAATCAGCAGGTACAGATGGTTTGGGTGTTTTATGGTCGAACCATTTATGCAATGGGTCATCTAACCCAACTGCATGCATGTAATTCAGCAAAGACTTTTTCAATCCATAACTATAGGCTTCATGGTCTGTTCCTGTTGGGTCAATATGTTCAACATCATTATCTGCAAAAGTGATGTTCACTTCTTTTGCTTTTTGTACGTTGAATTTTTCAGGGTTTAATCCAACAGGACTGTGAGCTGTCATAGTAAATAAATGCCAAAATGCACTTTGTAAAATACCAGCTTTAAATAGCTGACGAACCATTTCTAAACTATCAATCGTTTCTTGTGCAGTTTGTGTTGGAAAGCCATACATTAAATACGCATGCACCATAATACCAGCTTCCGTAAAGTTCCTGTTTACTTTAGCTACTTGTGCAACTGTAATGCCTTTATTAATTAATTGTAATAATCTGTCACTTGCGACTTCTAATCCACCACTTACACCAATACAACCACTTGCTCTTAATAGCAAACACAAATCTTTGGTAAAGCTTTTTTCAAAACGAACATTGGTCCACCAGCTAACCACCAACTTGCGTTTAATAATTTCCAACGCCAATGCCCTCATTAATGCAGGTGGTGCAGCTTCATCTACAAAATGAAATCCTGTTTCACCTGTTTGTGCAATAAGTTCTTCCATTCTATCGCATAAAAGGCTTGCAGCAACTGGTTCGTAGAGTTTTATATAATCTAAACTGATATCGCAAAAAGTACATTTACCCCAATAACATCCATGAGCCATGGTAAGTTTGTTCCATCTTCCATTGCTCCATAAACTATGCATAGGGTTTACAACTTCAATGGCTTGTATGTATTGATCTAAAAAGAAATCACTGTAATCAGGTGTACCAACTTCTCCTTGTTTATAATCGGTACAAGATTTATTGTTGACGTAAGTCAATTCTCCATCAACGATTAAAAAAGTTCTCTTTAATTCCTCTACAGTTTTATTCCCTTCAATAAAACCAATTAAATTTTCTATTGGAGCTTCGCCATCATCTAACGTAATAAAATCAACAAATTCAAATACTCTTGTATCCTTTAAAGAACGCAATTCTGTATTGGGGAAACCGCCACCCATGGCTACTTTTACTGTTGGAAAATATTGCTTGATATATTGAGCACAACGAAAAGCTGTATATAAATTACCAGGAAAAGGAACTGATAAACAAACTAGTTTAGGTTGAACAGTTTTTAATCGTTCCTCTAAAATATTCAATAGAATTTCATCAATATAAGTATAGGGTTGACGTAAAGCTGCATACAACTCATCAAAACTGTTGGCACTTCTGCCTAAACGTTCAGCATAACGACTAAAGCCGAAATGTTCATCCACACATTCTTTAATTAAATCGCTCAAATCTTCTAGATACATGGTGGCCAAATGTTTGGCTTTATCCATTGTACCCATTGTACCAAATGCCCAATGCAAATCATCTAGCTGAGCAAAACGAAAAGCTTCAGGCAAAAAATTTCTGCTGCAAATTAAATGAGCCAATGTAGGTTGCTTGCCTTGCAAAAAAGCCATGGTTGCATCAATGGTGTTGATGTAATCGTTTTTTAAGGCAATGATTCGAGCAATGTTTTCTTCTTGTCCCTCTCTTTTGGAGAGGGGTTGGGGTGCTTCATCTGCCCTTTGGGCATCTTCTCCTAAAGGAGAAGAAAAGCTGATGTCTTCAATTTTATTAAACAACTTCTCCAATCCTTCTTTACAAAATAACTGTGTGGTTACTTCAATACCTAAATCACTTTGATAAGCTGTAATTCCTTTTGTATTTAAAAAGCCTTTTAAATAAGCCGTTGCAGGGTAGGGCGTATTTAATTGTGTAAAAGGTGGAGTAATTAAGTAAGCTGTTGCCAAGTAATGAATTTAAAGAACGAAAATAAGCAAACTACTCAAGGCAAATCCTCTATTGATTGCTTAAATTGAAAAATACAAATAATGCTTTCTTCATTAATTTATTTTTCAAAAAGGTAATAAATCTGTTGCGAAAGGGTAAATAATCAATCAATTGGATATAAAAATATTTTTAAAAAAGATGTTGGGCATACAATTGAATTTCTGCTTAAATACAATGTGGTATTGACTTTCAATTTAATAATTGCTTTTTGACATGATAAAATTTGACTGATTTTGTTTTATACTAACCATGCCCTATGGTTAATTTTACAATGTTAAAAGTTTTTCAATAGCAAGCAATCGTTAGAAAAGACATTTGGCAATCGAGAGAGGCTTTAACAAAATAGTAGAACGTTTTCTACTACTACATTCGAAATAACTATTTTTTCATATGGCAAGCAATCGTTAGAGGCTGCCCTGTTTCTACAGGGGAGCCCTTTTTTATTTTGGGCAGTGCAATTTAAAGGTTTCTATTTCTTTAACAAGTTTTTATGAAAATTTTTTTAACCAATAGAAATAAGGCATAAAAAAAGCCTCCAAATTGCTTTGAAGGCTTTTAAAAATGCTGTAGGGGAAGGGATCGAACCTCCACGAGGCAGTTAGCTATAGTACAAAGTTCAGTGGTCGACCCTGGTCGCTCAAGTATTGCTACTCTTGCGGCTCTATACTACGTTTGTCCTGTTATCCTCACCCCCGAGACAAGAGGGCATGTCTGCCAAAAATTTCATCACCCCACAGTGTAAAGAACTTTTTTTTGTTACTTTGATAATGCAATATTACAGTAAAAATCCAATTCGTTGCAAATATTTCAACAATTATTTTTAAATTATCGAAATTATCTAATAAAAATGTTATTATTGTAGATAATTTATAAAATACAATACAAAATGTCTGTAAAATTAAATCTTGACAAATTAGACCTTGATATAATTCAGGCTTTAATGGAAGATGCTGAAATATCTTACGCCGATTTAGGTAAAAAGCTATTTGTTAGTGGTGGCACCATTCATGTTAGAATTAAGAAACTAGAAGATCACCACATTGTAATTGGTAAAAAATTAGCTGTTGATTTAAAAGCTTTGGGCTACGATGTGATTGCTTTTATTGGTATTTTTTTAGAAAAAAGTTCTTTATACGATACCGTTGCAAAAGACTTAAAACAAATTCCAGAAATTGTTCGTGTAAACTACACCACTGGCAATTACAGCATGTTTGCTGAAGTAGTTTGTAAAGATATTCAACAACTTCGTTTGGTATTGCATGACAAACTACAAAGTATCAAGGGCATTGAAAGAACCGAAACATTGATTTCTTTAGAAGAAAGCTTTAATAGAAATGTATTGGTATCTGAAACAACTTAAAACTAAGTTGACGTGTTGATTTTGATAATTCTTTAAATGGTGTACTTATATCCTACACCACGTACACTGTGAAAGTATTTTGGGTTGCGGCTATCTTCTTCGAAATACTTTCTAAAGTTGAGAATAAAATTATCTATGGTTCTTGTAGTTGGATAAACATTGTAACCCCACACAACCTGCAATATTTTTTCTCGGGTTACTACTTCGTTTTTATTTTCAAATAATAGCTTTAATAGTTGTGCTTCTTTTTTGCTGAGTTCTACTTTTTTGCCATCAAAAGTTATGGCATCTTGTGCTTTAAAATCTACCAGATTATTGCCAAAACTATAGGTATCGCCAATGCTTTCTTTTTCCAATAATTTCTTATTCTTATTAATGAGTTTTTCAACTCGTAACAATAGTTCTTCTAAATTAAAAGGCTTGGTTAAATAATCATCGGCTCCTTTTTTTAAACCCAACACTCTATCGGCACTTGCGTTTTTTGCACTGAGCATTAAAATGGGTACTTCATTATTGTTTACTCTAACAGTTTCGGCTACTGCAATACCATCTACTTCGGGTAGCATTACATCTAAAATAATTAAATCAAAATATTCATTGGCAATGGCTTTTAAAGCTTCTGTACCATCGTAAGCACTAGTAACAGTATAGCCTTCCATTTCAAGATTTAACTTTAGTGGTTCATGCAAATTTTCTTCATCTTCTACCAATAATATGTTGGCCTTATTATTACTCATGCTGTAATGTAAATGTAGCTGTAAAAATACTGCCTTGTGGTAAATTATCTGTCACAGAAATGTAGCCATTGTGATCTTGCACAATTTTTTTGCATAAGTATAAACCAAGCCCTGTGCCCTTTGCAGCTCTTGTATTTTCATTGCCTGTTCTATAAAATTTTTCAAATATTTTTTTCTTCTCTTCATTGGCTATGCCAAAACCTTCATCAATTATTTGTATTACGGCTTGTTTTTTTTGTTGTGTTAGTTGAATAGTAATTGCTGCTGTTTTGGGTGAATATTTTAAAGCATTTTCAATTAAATTATTCAACAGCATTTGAAGTAATAAATATTCGCCAATAATATAAATGGCTTCTTGAATATTAACATGAAATGTTCTTTGCGGAAAACGATTCATACAACTTTCTACACATCCTTCCATTAAATCGCTTAAATTAATTTCTTGCTTCGTACTTTTATAAGCTCCACCATCTAGCTGTGCTGCCAATAAAATATTATTGCATAAAGTATTTAATCTGTTGGCTTCTTGTAAAGTATTGCCAATTAGCTTTTGCTGCTTTTCTTCTTCTAGCTTTCGCTTTTGTAAAGTTTCTAAATTTAATTGTGTAATAGCAATTGGAGTTTTTAATTCGTGGGTTACAGCCATCATAAAATTTTGTTGCTGTGCCGATAATCTTATTTGCCTTCTTGCAGCCCTATACACAAAAACTGCACCTACTAAAATGAGTGCTAAAAAAGTAGTGCCTTCGCCAATATATTGTGCTACTTTTCTTTGCTGAAGATTGTTAATGGTTTCTACTTTTTGAATATACTGTGGATCGTCTTTATTAATTTCGGCTAAACGCATTGCAGCCATATCGTTGTTTTGATGATTAAGGGCTACAAACCACCAAACCAAAGCTGCAATCATGTACAGCAGTAAGAACCAATATACAATGGTAATTAGTAGAAATTTCTTTTTTACAGCACCTATCATGATTTTGCTTTTTCAACCCTAATACCTGCTTGCATAATATATTGCAACGGCTCTTCTCTCATTGCATGTTTTACAGTAAACTTATAAGTACCTTTTTTTAATTTTCCCGGAGCAGGGTTAAAGTTGATTCTATGTTCTACAATATCGCTCATATTGTTGCCTAGCCATTTGGTATTATCGGATAAAGTGAAATCTCTTTTTATTTGAAGTGTAGTATCAGGTGCAATAACATCTATATCTAACCAAATGTTTTTGTAGCGATAAGCATCTTCATGACGCAATACCACAAACATGTTGTATAACGAGTTGGTATCACTTATCTCAAAACTAAAGGTTCCGACTTCATTGCTTTTCCACTCGTGATTAGGAAAAGTTTTGGTTTGCTCGTACACTCCTAAAGTAGTACAAGAAGCCACAAAAAAAAGTACCATTAAATAACTAATATGCTTCACACAACTAAGTTTTATTTAAAATTATATGATGAATTTTTATAGAACGTTTAATACTTGTTCTTTCATTTTTTCTAACTCGTCTTTCATTAATACTACACATTTTTGAATATCTGCATTATTGGCTTTGCTGCCAGTTGTATTAATTTCTCTGCCAAATTCTTGCAGTATAAATGATAATTTTTTGCCTTTACTTTTACCTTTTTCGGCTAAGATGGTTCTAAAATAATCGCAATGATTTTTTAAACGAACCTGCTCTTCGCTAATATCTATTTTTTCTATATAATAAATTAACTCTTGCTCTAAACGGTTGGGGTCATAGTTTTCTTTACCTACATGTTCGGTAAGTACTTTTTGTAAGCCTTCTTTAATTTTATCTCTGCGTAATGGGGCAAGGTCTTTTATTAAACTTTGTTGTTCTTCAATATTAGCAAGTCTTTGCAACATATCGGCTTCAGAGCTTTTGCCTTCATCTTTTCTATGTTCATTCAAATCAAAAATGGCACTATCTAATAATTTACTAAAATCCTTCCATTCATTTTCTTTCAACATTTCTGTTGAATTTACAACCACTTCAGGTAAACGTAAAACAGCAGCAAGCAATTGATTTACATCGGCATTTAATTCTTTAGCAACTTCTGAAACGCTGCTGTAATAAGCCTTTAGTAAATCTGTATTAATGGTTACTGGTTTACTTGCACCATTTTGTTTAATATTTATAATACACTCAACACTACCTCTTTCTAAACCTTCATTTAATTGATTTCTTACTTCAAACTCGTAAGGTTTTAATAGTGCTGGCAGAAATAATCTTAGATCGAATTGTTTTCCATTTAAAGACTTTATTTCTATTAAAAAAGTTTTATCGCCAATGGTTTGCTCTGCCCTACCATAACCAGTCATTGAATACAACATAGTGAAAATTAAAAAATGAATAGTGAGTATAAATAATTAAAGCATGTAAAAGTAACTTAAAAACGGTTAGTATATAAAACAAAACCCCACCATTTATGGTGGGGTTAAAATAGAACCCTTCAATTATTAAACGAAAAACTCTAGAGTTTGGTGAGTAAATAAGTACCACGTTCAAAGTCTACTTCAATTTTATACCTTCCAGCTTGAGCCGCAGTTGGAGCTCCAGAAAAGTCTGAGCCGTCCCA
Source organism: Asaia bogorensis (assembly GCA_943371535.1). Lineage (GTDB taxonomy): Bacteria > Bacteroidota > Bacteroidia > Chitinophagales > Chitinophagaceae > UBA1930. The sequence goes on from CALRVE020000008.1 coordinate 55,992, forward strand.
AACAACGTTACCAGTTGTAAAGTTTCCTCTAGCACCCCATTTTTGACTCCAATCGCCAGGATTAGGAATTAATAAATATCCACCGTTGCCTGTTGTAATTTGTGAAACAGTATATTCAAACTTAAAGTTTGTTGTATTTGGAACAATAGAAAATATTTGTGGATTATTGGGTGCATTATTCCAACCTTGTGGAGTAGCACCACCCACAAGTGCTAATGTTGTTGAAATAGGTCTTATTGCACCAGATGGTTTTAATCTATCTGCATACACGGTTACTGGATTTGTTTTACCATCCCAAATAGCTGCTTGATCTATGCCATAAGCATTAATTACATTATTTGCTGCATCGGTTTTATAAATCAAATACCTAACACCTGCTTCTCTTGGAATAGATGCAGCATATTTATTTGGATTTGAAGCAAAAGGAGTTAATACAATTTTATCAGTTGCAAAATTTCCTCCTTTTTTCATAACAAACCAATTGCCACCAGCCAAATTTGCATTTACATCAACTACAACAGTTAGCTTACCAGTTTGTATTGCAGCTGCTGGAATTACATCGGGTCTTGGAGCAATAACAACTCTATCCATCCAATTTTCTACTAAAATATTTTGTGTTTGTTGACCATTCCAAACAAAGTTTCCAATATCAGCTCCATTTCCATCTTGAACTCTTTTATTCCAATCCCCTCTTGTAAACTTAAATTCTGCACCACTTTGTAAGTTAACAGCAATATAATAACACTGAGAACCTGGAACTCTTGTTAATTTAAATGCTGCATTTCCTCCTCCACTCCAATCTCCACCACCATTGGCAGTTTCAAAGTTTCCGGTAATAAAAACATCATCATTTCCAGTATTTGCAGGTGCTGTAACTCTTATCCATGCAGTTCTACCCGCTGGCAAAGGCAGTTCTGGAAAAGCACACGAAGCAGGTTGTGGTGTTTGAGCATTTAATATATTAACCGTAAAAGATTTTTTACTTTGCGTACCTGCACCATACAATATTAAATCTATTGTATACAAACCACTTGGAGCTACAGATGGTAGAGGAAAAGGTAAAGAAATAGTTGCTCCACTAATACTATTTTGAGTTAGTTGCTTAACAACATTTTTTGTTACTAAGCTTGTTGAATTGAAAGGATAAATGTAAGCACCAACACTATCTGGCACACCACCATCACCATATTCAAAACTTAATGGGATATTAGGAGAAGTATTTGACAACTGAATTAAATCGTACTCCATTAATTTTTGTTCAGTTAAAAAATTCACTCCATCATTTTTTTTACAACTCAAAATCAATGTTACAAGAGTAACAATTAGTAGCATTTTGGATGTGATTAATTTTTTCATAATGTATAATTTTAAATTGTATTTGTATTAATACCCAGGATTTTGAACCAATAGTGGATTAGTTGCTAATGCACTTGTTGGAATTGGGAAAATATTTCTTGTTGTTCCGCCTGGAGAAGCTGCTTTAAAATCATGTGCTTGTAAAAAGGTTCCAAATCTTATCATATCTTGTCTTCTATGACCTTCCCAACAAAGCTCTCTACCTCTTTCATCATAAATATCGGTAAGAGATGGGTTTGATGTTCCAGGTGTTAAACCTGCTCTAGACCTTACTTGATCATATAAAGTTTTAGCAGTACTTGCAGAGCCATTACTTCTTAATACAGCTTCAGCTTTGGTTAACAAAACATCAGAATATCTAAAAATTGGAAAATCATTTGAGGCAGAACCATTACCTGCTAGAGGTAAAACTGGTAAATATTTACTATTTCTTGCACCATCAAATAATCCAGCCGATGTTAATGAACTAATGTTTAAGTTGTAAGAAATGCTACCTGGTTGAGGGCCAACTAACCACTGAGCTTTTCTAGCATCGCTATTAGAATATTTGTTTACAAAATCTTGGTGGGCTGTAGCTCCATTCCAAGTATCAATTCCAAATAATGCTTGACCGTGTTGACCCGCCAAACTTCTAATTCCAATTATATTTCTTGGTGCAGTATTAGAATTAATAAAAATTGCTAATAATGTTTCTCTTGAATCACATTTATCACCAAATGCGTTAAAATAGTTTGGAACTAAAGAAAAGCCTCCATTGTTAATAACACTATCACATGCTGCTATACATTCATTCCATTTTGGAGTTCCAGTATATACCTGAGCATTTATATACAATTTAGCCATCATTGCAAAGCCAGCCCATTTGTTAAATCTACCATATAACTCACCATCTTTTGTAGTAGATAGAAGTTTTACATTGTCTTTCAATTCTTGTTCTACAAAATTGAAAACAGTTTGACGATTTACTTGAGGTATTTTATCAGGCGTTAAATCATTAGTGGTGTAAAATGGTATATTACCCCAACCATCCATTAACATGTAATAAAAGTAAGCTCTTAATACTTTTGCTTCTGCAATTCTAGATGGATCTGCATTTGCTTGAGTTAATAAACGTACAGCTAAGTTAGATTTAGTAACTGCACGGTATAACCAATTCCAAGTATTACCAATAAACTCTTGGCTTGGACCCCACTGATGGAGGTACATTTGACGCCAAATACCATTATCGTCCCAAGCACCATTATCTCTTGTAGGTAACATTAATTCATCTGTATTGGTTTCGTTCATGTCAAACCAGCCTCTATCAGCACCAGCTATCCCTTTACCGCCCCAATCACCTCTCATTTCTCCATATAAATCGGCCAAAGCTGAATTTATACCTACAGGTGTAGCATAAAAGTCAGATGCCACCTGTTGATCGTAAACGCCTTCATCTAACTTGGTACAGCCTGATAAAATAGCTGTTATGGCAAGTAGTGAAAAAAGTATTTTTTTCATAATTCTTATCTTTTTAAAATTATTTTAAATTAACATTAACCCCAAAAGCAATATTTCTTGTTCTAGGGAAAGTACCAAAATCTATACCTGAGCCAGAACCACCATCTAATCTTAATTCCGGGTCTGGACCAGTATATTTAGTAATTACAAATAAATTTTGTGCAGTAATTGAAAATCTTAAACTGCTTATATATTTTGCTTTTGTATTAACACGATAACCAATAGTAAGGTTTTCTAATCTTGTCCATGAACCATCTTCTAACCAATAATCACTTGTAACTGTTACATTATTAAAGTTATCGGCTGTTGCTGTTTTAAGTACATTTTGTTGACCAATTTGGCTCAATGAACTCATGCCAGCTCTAAAAGCATTATAAATTTTATGTCCATAAGCTCCTCTTATTACCATACTAGCGTCAAAGTTTTTGTAAGACATACTAGGCGTAAAACCTATAGTAAATTTAGGAAGCATTTGACCTGAAGCTACTCTGTCTGGACTTCTATCTCCAATATCACCAGATGTAGGCGTAAGAGGTGTTAATCCATTTTTATTTACATCATCTATTATTTGATTGCCATAAGCATCAACACCAACATGACGGTAAACTAAGAAAGTACCAATACTAGAACCTTTTATTAAATAAGAAATTCCATTATCAGATGAGGCAACACCTGTTGTACCGCCTGCACCCCAACGAATTGAATCGGTATTTAATGGAATACCATTATAGGTACCACTTAACTCTTTTACAATATTTTGTAAAGCGGTAAAGTTTCCTCCAATATTAACAGTTAAATCCTTAGTTCTAACTATTTGATAATTTAAAGCAACCTCTATACCAGAATTTCTGATTGTTCCAATATTTGCAAAAATTGTAGGTGCAGGAAAGGGTGGTTGAGGCACGTTATAAGAAAATAATAAGTCTCTTGTATTTCCAACAAAATAATCAACCGATCCTGTAAGTCTTCTTTTGAACATACTAAAATCTAAACCAATATTGGTTTGTTGTTTAGTTTCCCATTTTAAATCTGGATTTGCATTTTGGTTAATAGCAAATACAGGTATTAAATTTCCTAAGAAAAATGCTGAACCACTTTGGGTAGCTAATTCAACAGAATTCAATGGGCCTAAACCTCCTTGGTTACCAGTAATACCATAACCTAAACGAATATTTAAATCATCGAACATGGTTACATTCTCCATGAACTTTTCTTTACTAATTCTCCAAGATGCACTAATTGCAGGGAAGTTTGCCCATTTATTATTTACACCAAATACAGATGCACCATCTCTACGAACAGATGCAGTTACAGCATATTTACCTTTGTAAGAGTAATTTGCTCTTACTAAGAAAGAAGCTAAAGTTCTATCATTTTTATATGAACCTACATCTCCAGATCTTGCTCTTGTTATGTCTGAAGCAGATAAGTTATTAAAAGAGGTAATATCATTTAAAAAACCTCTACCACTAGCGTTAACTCCTTCAAATATTGCTTTTTGCCACTCATAAACAAAATCTGCATTAAAATTGTGATCTCCTACAGATTTTTTATAGTTTAAAATAATATTTGTTAACTTCTCATCTCTATAATTTGTACCACGAGAAGCTAATCCATTATCGGTTATTGCAGCCGACATTGTTGTTCTTGGAGCTGCATAAAAACCATTGATATCACTTCTTTTATTCCAGCTACCAAACCAACTTGCTGTTAAATTTTTTGTAATTGCAAGGTCGGCACGTAAACTACCAAAAAGCGTTGTTTGATTTCTACCATCGATAATTTCATTTGCTCTTGCATATGGATTTAAGTAACTAAATACATTGTTATCTATAAAATATGGGCCTCTTCTATCTAAAGGGTCTGGATTGGTTTTATAGATAGGATCTGTTGGTCTGGCTCTTAAAGCAGGGCCTAAAACATTTCCAGCATTATTCCATACATTATTTAAAACAGAGAAATTTACATTACCGCTAATTGTCAACTTATCGTCAAACGATTTTTGAGTAAACTGAAATCTACCAATATAATTATCAAAAGCAGACTTTGTAATTACACCTTGCTGTAAAATAGCTGTAACAGAAGCTCTATAGTTTAATGTAGCAGTGCCGCCACCAAAGGCCAAATTATGGTTTTGTGTATTTCCTGTTCTTGTAACTTGATTTACCCAATCTGTATTTCCTGCATAATCTATTGTAGACATATTTAGACCTCTAGAAGTAGCAGTAGCTCTCCAATCAGAAGCATTTAAAACCTCATACATTTTAGGGATGCTTTCTGTTGCATAAGCACCACTATATTCAACAAAAGTTTGTCCAGCTTTTGCTCTTTTTGTAGTAACTAAAAGAACACCAGCCGCTCCTCGGCTACCATAAATTGCAGTAGCAGATGCATCTTTCAAAATCTCAATACTTTCAATTTCATTAGGAGAAAGTTGATTTAATAAATCTGTTCCACCTTGAATTCCATCTACCACAACTAGAGGGTCATTTCCGCCACTTAAGCTTGTTATACCTCTAATTCTAATACTTGGTGCAACACCTGGTTCGTTACCAACTTGTGTAATTTGAACCCCCGCAGCTTTACCAGCAATCTGCTGTAAAGGATTGGTTGCAGGACCAGGATTTAAATCTTTCTCACTAATTTTTGTTATAGCAGCAGAAACGTCTCTTTTTCTTTGCGTACCATAACCTACTACTACTACCTCGTTGAGGCTACCACTAGATGCTTCTAGTTTTACATTCACTACATCGCCAGTAACGGCAACTTCTTTTTCGGTAAAGCCACTGTAAGAAACAACCAATACAGTTGTTGTTGCAGGAACTTTAATTTTAAATACACCATCGTTACCGGTTTGTGTAACAATATTGGTGCCTTTTGCTTTAACAGTTGCACCTGGTAAGGCACTTCCGTCTTTAGCATCTGTTACCGTTCCGGTAACTACTTTGTCTTGTGCTGCTGCTGGTATGCAAAATGCAACCATTACCACCATTAGTGCAACAAGCATTCGTTTCAGGTTCATAATTGAAGGTTTTCTGGTTTAAATGAAAATGTTGATTAGTGTTTAGGGTATTCAGCTATTGGCTGAAAGCTTTTTTTCAATCGTTTTTATTTTTGTGCAAGTATCTTATACAGACAAATGTTAGTTTGTATTCGATGCTTACTTTATTGGTTAATTATAAATTTTTGTACGTTTCGTTTACCATTTATTGTAGTTTCTAATAAATACATTCCACTACTTAGTTTCTTTACATTCAATCCATTGCTATTGAGTTGTAATTGATGTTTACCTTTTGCTTTAAATCCACTAAATAAATTGGCAACTTTTTTTCCGTTAAAATCCATTACTGCTATATTTATTTTCCCACTTTCCATTAATTCATATTCTATAACAGATAATTGATTGGCAGGATTTGGATACAACTTCAACTTTGTATTTCCTAAATTATTATTGATGTTGATAATTGGTGTAACTACTGTTCCACTTACATTTCTATCTGTATACACATAATATTCTCCAGGTTGTAACAACAAACTTTGGGACGACCCCGTAGCAGTAAAAGTGGTACCCGTTAAATAACTATACCAAGTACCTGCAACAGGAAAAGTTACTGAACCCGTTTGTGCTTGTATATCAAAATTGCCCATTACTAAAACTCTTAATCCAGGTTCATTTAAAATCATCCATTTAAAGCCACTTCCTAAACTCCAAGTAACATTACTTGTAGTAAATGTTGAACTATAAGTTGGTGTAATTTTTAAACGCAACATGGCAGAATATACATCGTACAAAGCTCTACGATTGGCGTTGCTATAATAATCCCATTTAATGGGTTTTGGATTGGTTCTGCAATCATTACTAATGGTATTATTTTCACAATGATTAATAGAAAAATCGTAGCCCGTTTCGCCAAATTGCCACAACATTTTTGGTCCTGGAATTAGAGCCCAAAAAGCAGTAGCCATTTCGTTTCTTTTCAATGCAGTATTTACATCTTTTACATTGTACGATACGTTGCTATTGCCAAATTGTACATTTTTATACATCAATCTTTCTTCATCATGGCTTTCTTGATAAGTAATTAAATGAGGATTGGTCCATCCACGGTTTGTATGAATACCAGATTGAAAATTAGATTCTGAGTTAAAACCCATTGTAGCTTGGTTGAAATTGTGGTTTGAATTTCCCCACAACAACATACCATAATTAGCCAATTCAATTTCTTCGTTATTGGCTGCAAAATGTTCTAAAATGCAATAAGTACCTGGTGCTGCTGCTTGCATTTTATCGTAAATACGTTTCCAAATAGCAATTCTACTAGCGTCATAATTGCCCCAAGCTCCTACATTATTTGGATTGTTTACTTGTGTAAACCCTTTAGATAAATCCCACCTAAATCCATCAATTTTATACTTTACCAACCAATGTTCAACAACTCTATCTACAAAGTCTCTGCTAGCTTGCGTTTCATGATTAAAATCGTAACCCACATTAAATGGATGTCGTGCATCTGGATTAAACCATGGACTATTGGTAGCTGGTTTTCCTGCTGCTGCATCCCAATACATTTGTACCATTGGGCTTTGACCAAATGAATGATTCAATGCCATATCAATTACTACAGCCATACCCATTTTATGGCAAGTATCAATAAATGCTTTTAATGCATTTTCAGTACCATAAGCTTTATCTGGAGCAAAGTAATAACTAGGATTATAACCCCAACTATTATTGCCTTCAAACTCATTAATTGGCATTAATTGTACGGTATTAATACCCAATCTTTTTAAGTAGGATAATGAATCTCTTAAAGTATTCCAATTTTGTGCTGCAATAAAATCACGTACCAATAATTCGTAAATAGTTAAGTTCTTTTTATCTGGTCTTGTATAGTTGGTGGCTGTCCAAGTATATTGCGGTTTTGCTGTTTGAATAATACTTACAATGCCCGATGTTTTACCAACAGGATAAGGTTTTAAATTAGGATAAGTTGCAGCAGTAATATATTGATCGTTCCAAGGATCTAATACTTTTTCTGTATTATAATCGGCTACTTTTAAATTGCCATCAATCACATATTGATAAGCATATTCAGCACCTGGAGTTAAGCCTGTAATTCTTGTCCAAAAAAGGTTTCCATTAACCGATTTTTTTAATTGGAAGTTTACATTTTCTGTCCAATTATTAAAATCTCCAATTACTGCAACACTACTTTTTAACGGTGCATAGAATAACAATGTAACAGATGTATCACCTGCTTCATAATTAATTCCTTCTTTTAAGCCTGCTGGAGGATCTTGCACCACAGAAGGAGGAGCAACAAAAAAACTTAACGTATCTCTTTTTGTTACTGAACCACTTACAGCTTCTGCAATAATTTGTTGTGTACCGCCAGCAGCAATATTTTGAGCTCCTGAAATTTGTGTTGCTGCAGTTGCTGTAGATATCTGAGAGCCGTTATAAAATAGTTTTAAACTAGCAGTTTCAGATGCATTGGCTGTAATGGAAACATTATTACCAACTGCCCAATTTACAAACTCTGGTTGTACATTAAAAGTGGGTTGCTTTAATGGATTATCGATTCTAATATTTAATCCTGGCTCGTATACACTTATGTACATGTCACTTCCATCAGTATTTCTTTGCACTCTTGCACCAGTACCACTTCTAAAAAGAATAGCAATTTTTAATATTTTTTCTGAAGGATTGGTAATACCAAAATAAGCTCTTAAACCACCGGTAATAGTGTACTTCCATTTGTTGGCACTTATTTGTGGTGCATTTGCAGCTGTATTGGTAGTGCCCCATGTAAATTTTGAATATTTCCAATCGCTTGACGATGTACTTGCAGTAGTAATGCAACCAATATGCACGTACACATCGGTTATAGGTGTATAATCTTTTAACCCTTGATTCCCTTTTGTAGCATCACATGTAATTTCTATAGTAGGAGAAGCTTCTTGAATGAAGCTGGGAGACCAACTTAACAGCTGTGCACTGCCAGTTAATGACAGTAACAAACATGTTATAAAAATTCCCATTTTCATTTAGGACAAGCGTTTATTATTAAGGCAATCGATGTTTAGTATGTGTATTTTTAACACATCTAGTATACAAATGTGTATAATCTACACAATATAACCAAAAAAAAGTTTATCTTTTTTTTAACTTGTTTAATTAAAATCCCTACTTATGAAAGAAAAGCAAAACAATCATAGATTAGAAATCAATTCCAATCCACTTACGCTTATTTTTTTCATATTTCTCAAAATCAAACTTGTACAACTTACCCGGGCGGTGAGGTACATCTTCTTCCATTTCACCAACATCAATTAATAAATCCATTGAAGCAAATTTTTTACGGAAATTTCTTCTATCGAGTGTTACACCTAAAATGGCTTCATATAAATTTTGTAATTCTCTTAATGAAAACTTATCGGGTAATAAGTTAAAGCCTAAAGGATGTTCTTGAATACGTTTTTGTAACCAATTATAACAATAATCCAAAATTTCTTTATGATCAAAAGCCATTTCTTTTAATGATGCAAGGCTATGCCAATGCAATTCATTTTCATGAATTTTTAGCTGATGGTGTTGAATATTTAGTAAAGAACAATAGGCTACTGTTAAAACCCTACCACCAGGATGTCTGTTAGGTTTTCCAAAAGTTTTTACTTGTTCTAAATACACATCATCCATTCCGGTTCTATCACGCAAAATTCTATAAGCAGCTTCATCTAAATCTTCATCGTCATCAATCGCAAAATCACCTAATAAACTCCACATGTTTTTATACACTTCAAAATCGCTTCTAATTAATAAAACTTTCAACTCATTATCATCAAAACCAAAAATTACACAATCTACCGTAATAGGTACACGAGGATACGATGAAACCAATTGTTCAACATCTTTGATTAAACCACCATCTTTTGATTTAATTGATTCTCTTAATGCATTATTTTTTTTCATGTTGCGTAAATAGTTCTAGGGGTTATTCAAATAACACTTAAAACACAAACCTAATAAAAATAATTGTGTAATTTTTACATTGTTGTACAAAGAACTTTTGCGAACCTTAATTTTATGCTCTAAGAAAATTGTATGTACACAAAAATTGAAACCGAGCAGTTAATAAAAACCACCAACGAATTTTTAGTATCTGTAAATGCTTTAAATACTATATCTATTGATGTAAATATTATTGAAAGTTTAAGAGCTATTTTACGTTTTCATGAGTACCGATACTACGTTTTAGCCGAGCCAATGATTACCGATTTTGAATATGACCAGCTCTATAAACTGCTTGAAAAAATTGAACAAAATAATCCTGTTTTAATCACTCAAGATTCTCCAACACAACGTGTAGGCAGTAGCTTAAACGATGGTTTTGCAACTGTACAACATCTTGTACCTATGTTGAGTTTAGACAATAGTTACAATGCCGAGGATTTACAAGATTTTGATAGAAAAGCAAGAGAAGCAAGTGGTTTAACTGAAATTGAATATTGCGTAGAACCCAAATTTGATGGAGCAAGCATAAGTTTAATTTATGAAAATGATTTATTGGTTCGTGGTACAACCAGAGGAGATGGAGTTGAAGGTGATGATATTACTACCAATGTAAAACAAATACGTTCTATTCCACTATCGGCACCTTTTAGTAAATACGGCATTGAGCAAATTGAAATTCGTGGAGAAATTATAATGACCAAAAGTGCATTTGATGCATACAATGAAACACTGATACAGCAAGGGTTACAGCCAGTTGCCAATCCTCGTAATACTGCTGCAGGAAGTTTAAGAATTAAAGACCCTAAAGAAGTTGCTAAAAGAAATTTAGATGCTTTTTTGTATCATGTAAGTTATATAGCCTCCCCAAACCCCTCCAAAGGAGGGGCTTACATGAACTCTAACAATGATAGTTCACCCAATCAAATTGAAGACTCTAAAATCCCCCTTTTGGGGGGTGGGGGGGCAACTCATTCTTCCCAACTAGAGCTTCTTTGGAACTGCGGTTTCCGTTCTCCCGAAAAAGAAAAAAGAGTAGTAAAAGGTATTCAAGGAGTTATTTATTATGTGTTAGAATTTGAACAACAAAGAGATGAATTACCTTATGAAATTGATGGCATGGTAATTAAAGTGAATAGTATTGAATTGCAAGAGAAATTGGGTATGACTTCTCACCACCCTCGTTGGGCAATTGCGTTTAAATTTAAAGCAAGACAAGCCACCACAAAACTACTAGCTGTTGAATATCAGGTGGGCCGTACAGGTGCTGTTACCCCTGTTGCAAAATTACAACCTGTAGCTTTAGGTGGTGTTACAGTAAGCAGTATTTCAATACATAACGAAGAATACATTAAAGAAAAAGATTTAAAAATTGGTGATGCTGTTTTAATAGAACGTGCAGGCGATGTAATACCACAAATTGTACAATCGTTACCTGCACAAAGAACTGGAAATGAACAAACCATTGTTTTTCCAAAAACATGCCCTGTTTGTACTAGTGAATTATTTAAAGAAGAAGGAGAAGCAGTTTGGCGTTGCATTAATATTGAATGTGAAGCACAGGTGGTAGAAAAAATTATACACTTTGTGAGTAAAGACGCAATGGATATTAAAAGCTTTGGAGATGCCAATGTGAGAAAATTTTATGAGCTAGGTTTACTAAAAGATATACCAGGAGTGTATACTTTAGATTATTCGAAAATTAGTGGGTTAGAAGGCTTTGGTAAAAAATCAATCGACAATTTACAGTTAGCCATTGAAGCTAGTAAACAACAACCTTTACATCGTTTATTGTATGGTTTAGGAATACGATTTGTGGGAGAAACTACTGCCAAAACTTTAGCCAATGCTGTTGAACATTTATTAGATTACACCAACAAGACGGAAGACGACTTACAACAATTAGAAGATGTAGGTATAAAAGTTGCAAAAAGTATTCGTCACTTTTTTAGTAATGAACAAAATATTGCTATGCTACAACACTTAGAAACATTGGGCTTGCAATTAAAGAATACTAAAAAAGAAGTAGTAGCAAGTGGTGGATTAGCAGGGCAAACATTTTTGTTTACTGGAACACTAGCAAAATATAAACGTAGCGAAGTAGAAGCTATGGCAGAAGCACAAGGAGGTATAATTGTAAGTGGTGTAAGTGCTAAATTGAATTATTTAGTTGTAGGTACAGATGCAGGTAGTAAGCTAGAAAAAGCTAAGAAAATAAACACCATTAAAATTATAAGCGAAGATGAATTTTTATCGTTGGTAGAAGCTTAACTTTACCATTCACCAAACAACCTACAACATGTTTAAGCAATTAAAAAACGAAACATGGAAACCTTTTGCTATTAAAGGTGCCGATAAACTAACCAAAAAATATATGGTTAGTAATCTTGGAAGAGTAGCTACTTATACTAAAACCTTAGAAGGCGATGGAGAGTTGGTAAAACAAACTGGTGAAGATGTTGCTAAAGTTACTATTAGGGTAAAAGATGCATCTATACGATATATGGTTCACAGAATGGTGGCCGAAGCATTTATTAAGCCAGACAATAAAACACAAAAAAGTGTTATACACATTAATCATAATAAAAAAGATAATAAAGCAAGTAATTTAAAATGGGCTAATCCTAAAGAAGTTACAGACCACAATTACAATAGCAGTTCAATGCAAGGTGCATTTGAAAAAATGGCTCAGCGTTATATAGATGCTAAAAAAGGGAAAAAATTAAAATTAGCCGAAGTAATACAAATTAAAAAGCTATTGGCTAATCCTAAACGTAAATTAAGTTATCCTCAAATTGCCGAAAAATATGGTGTCAGCGAAAGGGCAATAAGTCGTATTAAAAGTGGCGAAAATTGGGGAATGGTTACTATTTAATGTGCTTCAATTTTTTGTTCAACAACAATTTGCTTATGCCATCTTCAATTTATTATACCATTTAAATATTGAATAGTATGCTCAAAGTTTTAAAGTTTGGTGCCATTGCAGGTATACTATTATTTATAGTTAGTTATGGTGGCTTGTTTTTATCGATTCAATATTTTCCAGAATTTTTTATTGAATACAATAACCCTTTGTTTAATTCAGATGGCAGCAGAGACCTTTTATTTTATACGCATGCTTTTGTAATCAGCCTTTCATTATCATGGTTTTGGGAACGGTTTAAAAGTTTATTTGTAGGAAATTTTATTTTAAAAGGCTTAGAGTTTGGGCTAATTTACAGCCTTGTGGCTTTATTGCCTGTTATGTGGATTACCTTTAGCTCTATGGATATTACTTTAACAATGGTAGCTAGTTGGTTTTTTTATGGCTTAATGCAAGCTGTTATAGCTGGTTTATTTTTTGCTAAAGTGAATCCGTATAAAGAACCTACTGTATAGCAGCTAAATCTAGTTGAAACTCTACATCTAAACGTTCATTGGCTCTAATCATTCCGCCTAATTTTCTTGGAGGCGTTAAATTAAAATCGGAGAAATTAATATTCTGTGTTCCTTTTAAATGAAAGGTTTTGTTGATCCCTGATGTAAATGTATAATTTACTAAAAAACGTTTCTTTACACCTGCCAATTCAATTTCAACCCAACCAAAAATATTGGTTAATGTTTTACCTACTTCGGGTAATTTAGATAGCGAAAGAAAACTGATATACAAATGCGGAAACTCTTTTGCTTTAAGTGTTTTACGCAAATCTGCAGTCATAACTGCATGTCCACAATTAAAGGTTTTAATGTCCAATGCCAATTTACCACTCATGGGTAGTAGTACTTCTTTTGTGGGTTCATTTTTATAAATGGCAATTGTATCGGGTGTAGCATAGTCGGATATTTTGCAAGAAAACTTATTAATATTGGTTGATCCATCTACTTTTAATGTTCCTCCTTTTTGCACAACCCATTTAAATAAAATAGGCGATGCGTTGTTAAATGCCATGGATATAAAAATGCAATACATGAATAGCAAACTAGATAATATGTAAGTAAGTTTATACAAATAAGCGTATTTATATTGAACAATAAATATAAGGATAAACAAGAGAGATTTAATTTAAAAAGCCATCGCTAATTATTCTTTTCAAACCGTTTACAACATTCAGCCCCAGAGTAATTTACCACGGAGTAAAGGAGTACACTAAGCAGCATACTGAAGTATTAAAGTAAAAACCATAATTACAGAACTCTGTGAAACTCCTTTGCTCTGTTGCTCTTTGATGATATTTTTGAATTCTTTTCAAACCGTTTACAACATTCAGCCCCAGAATAATTTACCACGGAGTAAAGGAGTACACTAAGCAGCATACTGAAGTATTAAAGTAAAAACCACAACTACAGAACTCCGTGAAACTCCTTTGCTCTGTTGCTCTTTGATGATATTTTTGAATTCTTTTCAAACCGTTTACAACATTCGGCCCCAGAATAATTTACCACGGAGTAAAGGAGTACACTAAGCTGCACAAAGAAGTATTGAAGTAAAAACCACAATTACAGAACTCTGTGAAACTCCTTTGCTCTGTTGCTCTGTGGTGATATTTTCTGCAAAACAAAAACAGTCAGAATGAAACTACCTCATTCTGACTGTTGAAACAAAGAATCGTTAGAGAACTGTTATCACTCTACTAAAAACCAACTACTGCTTCTATTACGTAGCCATTAAACTTACCACCATTACGAAAATCGGTAGCTAAGAAATTTTTGTATTGTTGACTTACGTATTCAGCTTTTAATAAAACATTTTTTGTAATAAACCAACCACCAGCAAATGCTAAACGGTTAATGGTTACATCTTCTGTATAGCCTACTAATCTTGCACCTACAGTGTTATATCTTAAACCAAAGAACACATCTTCTGCTTTACCAAAGCGATAAATCAAATCTCCTGCAATTTGATTCATTTTTCTTTCTGTAGATTCAGCTTTACTTCTACCTTTAGCAGTTTCGTAAGTAGCAAATATTTCTAAACCACCAGCTTTTACAAAACCATTTAACATTAAAGCATTCAATTTTTTGGTAAACCCTGGATTAAAACGACCAGAAGTGTACAAAGAAGTAGAAGCAGGTAATGCACCAGGAACACCTCTTTCCATAATGTTTTGATAGTTAGAACCAGTTCTATCACCATTAAATAATGTTAAACCACTACCAGCAGAGCTATTGTTGTGATAAAAGCTACCACTTAAACGTAAACGTACATTTTCAAATTGTTTATCGTAACCAGCTTTTAAAATGTAAGAAGGACTTCTTTTGGTATTATCGTCTTGTACTGTAGCTAATACACTATCAACGTGTCCTTTAATCATACCATTGGTCATTGACAACATACCAAACCAACCATTTTTTTGTAAGAACACTTCACCACCAATTTCTGTAGCAAAGTCATCTACAATATACCCTTCCATGAATGGATTTTGTAATGCATGTCCACCATCGCTTCTTCTAAAATGTTGATCGCCATAATTCACTTCAAAGTGACCAATTTTAATTGTGGCTAATTTCATAAAATCGTCCCAGAATTTTCCTTTGAAAGGCACTTTATCAAATTGAATATATCCACCTTTTACCCAAGTTTCGTTGTGGTGACGAGCAGATAAATAACTTGTTACATTTAAGCGAATACCATCGGCCAATTGAACATCCATAAATAAATTAGCCTGTGCTGTCATAAAACCTGGTTTAATTGGATACAATCTATTTGTACCTGTTCCAGTATTATTTACAGCTGTATTTTCATGTTTTAATCCTTGAAACTGTTGAGTAAACCCTGCACCCCAACGAACTTTAAGTCCATCAAATTTTACAGAATCGGCTTTACCTGTTTCAAACACATTGATACCACTTTGATCGTATGCTCTCCAATTAGAAATTTTAGGTTGTTGAGCTATAACTGCTACTGGCAGTATTGCTGCAGCTATCACAATTGCTTTTTGAAATATTGTTTTCATGATTGATTGTTTTTTGTTAGTAATTGGTTTTTATTTTTTGATTTATTTAATTGATAAGTTAAAGTCTAAAACGATATCGTTACCCGTTTTTACGGCACCCATCATAAATGAAGGAGGTTTAACGCCATAATCTTTCATACTTATGTTTTTACCGCCTGTTACTGTAATAGATTTATCGGCATTTACTTTACAATCGGCTTCTAAATCTGTTTCTACAATTCCACCACCGATAGATAACTTTCCTTTACATTTTACAGTATAAATTCCACCAGCTTTAGGTGTTATTGTTACTGTACCTGGTGTTAATGCAAAAGTGATGTTTGGATATTTATCTTTATTTAAGGCCTTGTATGCATTTTTGTCCATTGCACCTTTACCACTTTTTAAATTATCTACGGGAGTAGAAAAATAAATAGCATTCACTGCTGTAATTTGATTGGCTGCGTTAACAACAAAAGTTGCATTGCATATAGCTGAACTAGATTTCATATCCCAATCGTGTAAGGTAGATGTGCCACTAATTTTAATGGTAGGCGTACCTTTTAAAGCATAATTCGCTTGAGCGTATATTAAACTACTGCTAAAAGTTGCGAGCAGAAAAATTAGTAATGTTTGAGTTAACTTTTTCATAGTATTTATTGTTGTTTGTCTAATTGTTGTTGTTTATTTGATAATGTAAAATTGCATAGACGATATGAAAGCACATTTGATGAACATCAGCGGAGAAACTGATTCTTATCATTTTTTTAGAGCTCTATAATCCATTTAGTGTACGTACAAAAGTTTATGTACACAAATCGAGTACCAACAACAATAATTATAGAAATAACATGTGAATTATACAATGAATAGAATTTAATTTGATATAAATTTTAAAGAAATACTTATGCTTCAACCACTTACCATTACATTTTTAAAAAACTTAGCCAAAAACAATCATAAAGATTGGTTTGAAAAAAATAGAAAATTGTATGAAGCTGCAAAAGCCGATTATTTAGGTTTTGTTACAATTGTTTTACATGAAATGAAACAAATTGACTCCACCCTTGAAGCTCTTGAACCAAAGCAATGTGTATTTAGAATAAATAGAGATGTTAGATTTAGTAAAAATAAAGACCCTTATAAAAACAATATGGGTGCACATTTTAGCATGGGTGGTAAAAAAATACAAACTGCAGGATATTATTTTCATTGCCAACCCGGTGAAAGTTTTATTGGTGGTGGTGTTTGGATGCCAATGGCCCCTGAACTTAAAAAAATTAGGCAAGAAATAGATTATAATTACACCGAATTTAAAAATATTGTTACTGCTCCAAAATTTAAAAAACATTTTAATGGATTAGATCAATCTGCCATTTTAAGCAGGCCACCCAAAGGTTATGAAGAAGATAATGAAGCTATTGAGTATTTAAAATTAAAAAGCTTTACAGCTATAGCTCCAATTGCCAATGAAGATTTAACCAATAAAAACTTGGTGAAAAAAGTAATTACTCATTTTGAAGCTATGAAGCCCTTGATTAACTTTTTAAATAGAAGTTTGGTTGAATAATTAGAATACAAATAATAGAATTTCAATTTCTATCCTTCTAAATGTACTTGTTTGCTTTGTATATGCTTTTCGTAAAAAATTGCAGCTTGCTTGTCGAATGTGATGGTATCATCGGTAGTATAAAAATGAGTGCTACTTTCTTTAATACATAAAGCATCTATTTCGGTATGCCTTTGTAAATAATCAACCAAACTTTCGGCTACAATTTTTCCTTGAGAAATTATTTTAGTATCGGCAGGTGAGTACTCAATTATTTTATCTAACAATAATGGATAATGGGTGCAAGCCAATAAAATAGTATCTATACTAGGCGATTGATGCATGAGTGCATTAATATATTCTTTCACAAAAAAATCGGCTCCTTTGGTATGATGCTCATTGTTCTCAATCAATGGCACCCACATGGGGCAAGCCTGCTGAAATACTTTTACTTGCGGAAAAAATTTTTCAATTTCTATGGGATAAGAATTAGACTGCACTGTTCCATTTGTGCCTAATACTCCTACATGATTGGTCTCGGTAAAGTTGCCAATTACTTCTGTTGTTGGGCGTATAACACCTAATACTTTTTGATTGGGATTATTAAGTTGTGGCAAATTATTTTGCTGAATATTGCGTAATGCTTTTGCCGATGCTGTATTACATGCCAATATTACCAACGGGCAACCTTGTGCAAAAAACCATTGCACACATTGCCAAGTGTATTGATATACTGTTTCAAAACTTCTTGTACCATAAGGAGCTCTTGCGTTATCGCCTAAATACACATAATTGTAGTTGGGCAAATGCTGTACAATTTCTTTTAAAACTGTTAAGCCGCCATAACCACTATCAAACACCCCTATTGAACCTTTATGTTGCATAGTATAAATGTACTAAGAGATTATTGAACATATATAGTAAACCTCAACTCTACTTCATTTCTACCCATTCACTTAGATTATTGTTCCAATCTACAGTAGCTAAAAAAACTTTTTTGCCTTGGTTAAACCATTTTTGAGCATCAATATCTGTTGCTCCTCCATATAAAACTAATTGCACTAAAATGGCATTTTGCATGGTTGCTGCTTTATTTTCATCTACCACAAAAACAGTATAGCCTTTTATTTTTTCTTTGCCATTGTAGGCAATTTTAATAATGCCATCATTTAGTTTTTCTACAATGGGTTTTTCTGGTGCAATATTATCAATCCAAGGCATTGGAGGTGGTAATGCAGGATAGGCATAATAATTATTTCTTAAACTATCGTTCCAACCGTTGGGATTTTTATCAAATGTTTTGCTGCTGAAATAGATACTACCCTGTGTGGTTGGATATGCTCTTAACTTTTTAATTTGATTGGGTATTTCATCTTTACTTTTCCAAGCGTTATTGGTTCCTGCTCTATAAATTCCATGACCAATGTATAAATGTTTACCATAGTGGTATTGGTTCCACCAATCTAATAATAAATCATAATCGGCAATTTTATGTCCACGTTCCCAATACAATTGAGGCGTAACATAATCTATCCAACCTTTTTCTAACCACAATAAAATATCGGCATATAAATCGTCGTAATTAGACGAGCCACCTTCTGTATTACTTCCTCTCGAATCTTTTGATTTGTTTCTCCAAATACCAAAAGGACTTATACCAAACTTCACCCTTGCATTGGTTGAACGAATAATTTCAAATAAATTTTTAATGATACTATCACAATTACTTCTTCTCCAATCTTCTTTTTTTAATCCATTACCATATTTTCTAAACGCTTCTTCATCTGGAAAATCTTTGCCTGTAATTTTATATGGATAAAAATAATCATCCATATGAATGGCATCTACATCGTAACGTTCAACAATGTCTTTTACAATTCTGCCAACATGTTGCTGTACTTCTGGCAAACCAGGATTAAAATATCTAGTAGTGCCATAGGTAACAAACCATTCAGGATGAATACGTGTAATATGCGATGGAGCAATTGAACTTTTACCTGCTCTAAACACAGCTCTATAAGGATTTAACCATGCATGAAATTCCATTCCTCTTTTATGCGTTTCGGTAATCATAAAATCCAATGGATCGTAATAAGGCGTTGGTGGCAAACCTTGTTTACCCATTAAATATTCGCTCCAAGGTTCGTATTGAGAAGGATAAAAAGCATCGGCAGCAGGACGTACTTGTACAATTACCGTATTCATACCATTGCTTTGATGCATGTTCAGCACTTTAATAAATTCGGCTTTTTGTTCATCAACAGTTAATCCTTTTTTACTAGGCCAATCAATATTTTCTACAGAGGCAATCCAAACACCTCTAAATTCAAAAATGGGTTGTGCTGTTAATTCACTTGAAAAAAATAAAATAGAAGCAATAATTACTATGGAAAAAATATTTTTCATGTGCCGAAGATAAATTTTACGCAACAGAGTTTTGTGCAATGTGGATGAATTAACAATTGGCGTTGGTATAATGCACAAAAAAGGGGCTGACTTGGAAGTCTCTCTGGTTGTCATAGTGAGTTTATCGAAATAGAACAACCAGAGAGAATCAAATCTGTACGCATTTCGATAAAGCCGATAGCTATCGGCTACCAATGACAGATATTGTAAATCATTGAAAACCATTTGTAAACAAATGATTTTTTTATTGCCACGGATGCACGGATTAGCACGGAGTATATAATAATCAATATCAACGAATCCGTGATTTTCCGTGCATCCGTGGCAATTATGTCATTTTCAAAATGCTTTTCTGCGAAGCAGAAATTGATTAACTCATCCGATAGCTATCGGATGTGACAGAATTGATACCTTTTAAGACAGCTCATTCCCCTCTAATATTTCAATCAATTATCTATCACCCAACCATTTCATAAAGTCTTGTTTATAAGAATTATATGTAAATACTTCACCTAACGAAAAATACAAATGCTTTTCCATACAGTTTTCGTAAGCATTTTTCACAAATGGTAATTTGTTGTTTTCCGATGTAAATAAATTGGCAATCTCTTTTATTTGTAGCACAGTAAACCATTTATTTTTCATCGCCGCTCGTGCAGTAACTAACTTATCATTATCGCCCATAGATTGCTCAACTTGTAATTTTATAGAAGTAAACATTTGTGGCGTAACCTCAACATAATTATTATATCCATTATTGTTGTTACCACCTTGATTATTTCCATTGCCTTGATTGCCACCATTGTTTGAGCTATTGTTCCAGCTATCATTCCAATCTTCATTGTTCATAAAACCTTCATCCCAAACAACTTTACCAAAACGTAAAACGGTGAATTCTGTATGTTTTCCAGCAGTTAAACGAATGGTATTGTTGTACACTTCAACATAATCGGTTATACCATTATTTCTTCTTTGTAATTGAAAAATGGTTAAAGAGTAATTACCTGGATTTACATTTTCAAAAGTAACCGACCGGTCTTTCAGCGTAATTCTTTTACCATTTAACCTAATTCTTAAATTGCTGTTGCCAGTGGTAGCAATGGTTAAATCGGCCCTCATTTGTGCAAAGCTTTCTAAAGCAAATACAACTACTACTGTTAAGAGTAAAAACTTTTTCATACATCATTGTTTTAAGGGTTTAAAAATGCATTTACTCAAGCATAAATTCAAATAACATGCTAGATTTTTATTTTAAAAAAGCCAACCATATTTTTAATTTTCATTAACATTAACTTCGCCGCCATGAACAAACCAGTTATTTGTATTGGTGCAGCTTTGGTAGATGAATTGTATGCTGCCAACCATACCATGTTAATGGCAACCACCAACGATGCAACAGTACATAGAAGTGCAGGAGGTGTTGCAAGAAATATTGCACATCAATTGGCATTATTGGGTGTGCCTGTACAACTCATTAGTGTTTTTGGTAACGATGGTGAAGGCGATTGGCTAAAAACCATTTGTGGCTATGTAAATATTCAGTTAGATGCTGCTATTACCAACAATGCTCTTACTGGTAAATACACAGGTATTTTAAATTATGATAGATCTTTATTTACTGCATTGCTTACCAATACTTCGTTAGATAGTATTACGCCACAACATTTACAACAACACGAAAGTTTACTTGCATCGGCATTTAGTGTAATTGCCGATGCCAATATTCACCCAGATACCGTAGCATGGTTGGCTCAGTTTTGTTATAGAAAAAATATTCCATTTATTATAGAGCCTGTTTCTGTTCCACCTGCTCAAAAATTTGCAAAAATGAATTTGCAAGGCGTTCACATGGTTACACCTAATGAAGATGAGTTGCCAGCCATGTGCAGCAATGGAGGTAAAACCATTGAAGAACATGCACAAGAAATATTGAGTAGAGGTGTTGAAAAAATTTGGCTGCACAGAGGTAAAAAAGGTTCTATGTTGTTTACCAAAGACAATATCTATAGTTTAATTGCACCAGAAGTAGAAGAAATTAGAGATGTTACAGGTGCTGGCGATGGCAGTTTAAGTGGTTGGGTATTGGCTAAATATTTAGGAAAAGATGATGAAGAAAGTTTAAAAATTGCTCATACTTTAAGTGCCGAAATTTTGCAAGTAAATGGTGCCATAGCTACGCATTTAAATCAAGAAAAATTATTGGCTGCAGTAAGCAAATATTATGAAGTGAGAACCTTTTTATAACCAGCAGTAGAATATGCATGTAACACCTGTTGCGTCGCACTCTTGTACTGTTTCTTTTCAATCAGCAGAATTTTTTAAGTTTTAGAAAATAATCATGAACCAATTTCTTAAAATATCCTACGAGGTTAGTAATGCTCTAAGCAATAATTTACCCATCGTGGCATTAGAAAGTACCATTATTGCACATGGTATGCCTTATCCAAAAAATGTTGAAACAGCTTTAGCTGTAGAACAAACGGTGAGAGATAATGGTGCAATACCTGCTACAATAGCGATTATCAATGGTAAATGTTGTGTAGGTTTATCGGCAGAAGAAATTGAATTATTTGGCAAAGAAAAAGATGTTTGGAAAGTAAGTTTAAGGGACATGCCCTATGTAGTAAGTCAAAAACTATTTGGTGCAACAACTGTAGCTGCTACCATGCGTATTGCAGCAATGGCAGGCATAAAAATATTTGTGACTGGTGGTATTGGTGGTGTACATAGAGGTGCTGAAAATAGCATGGATATTAGTGCCGATTTAACAGAAATGGCAACTACCAATGTAGCTGTTATAAGTGCTGGTGTAAAATCTATTTTAGATATTGGTTTAACTTTAGAATACTTAGAAACACAAGGCATTCCTGTAGTTACAGTTGGTCAAGATGCATTTCCAAGTTTTTATTCTCGTGAAAGTGGCTTTACGTCGCCCTTGCGTTTAGATACTCCACAACAAATTGCTCAACTGCTACAAACCAAATGGGCATTGGGTTTAAATGGCTCAGTGCTCATTGCAAATCCAATAGCAGCAAACGATGAAGTGCCACAGCAAGAAATGGAAGAACATATTCTACATGCACTTGAAGCAGCAAAACAAGCAACTATTAAAGGCAAAGCCGTAACACCTTTTTTGTTACAATATATTGCACAACATACCAAAGGAGAAAGTCTAGAAGCCAATATTGCTTTAATAAAACACAATGCAAAAATGGGTGCTGCAATTGCAGTGGCTTTCTCTAAATGATAGATTTTCATTATTGAATTTATTTTCAAAATATTGATCATTTTTTGTACAGCTTAACGCAATAATTATTGTTGCGTACTAGTCTTTATAACTTTCTCAACAATTGATTACACAGCATATCTATTAAATTCATTTTAGCATTAAATGCACTTACATTGGTTAATATAACCACTGCTTTTTTATTGGCCTTATCAACCATCATAGAACTTACATAGCCACCCGTTGCACCATTATGAAAGAGAATGGTATTACCATCATTACTCTTTATTAAATGCCAACCCAAGCCCATACTCATTCTTTCATTATTTTTAAATGTTGGAGTATGGCAATAGTTAAAAATGGTTGGCTGTTCATTTAATTGAGCTTTAGCGTACAACGCCATATCGCTGATGGTACTTAAAATTGCACCACCACCAGCCAAACAATCAAAATTCCAATTATCGGTTTCTTCACCATTTGCATCCAATCCTTTAACCAGTAAATTTTCTTGCTCTGTAGTTAAAATGGCACTACTATTGTTCATGCTTAAGGGATTGAAAATATATTGCTTCAATGCATCATCATAACTAGTCTTTAAAGCTTTTGCACTTATAACTCCTAATAATCCTGCACCTAAATTAGAATATGCATAGGTTGTACCAGGTTTGGTTTGTGTTACTGCTTTTTTTAAGTACCTATATAACATAGTTGTATCGTAATCTACATAAGGGTTTGCAGCATTACCCATTTTAAAGTTTGTTGGCAATCTTGGTAATCCTGAAGTATGATTAGCCAATTGTTGCAAGGTAATATTTGCAACAGTTGAATCTTCTATTGTAAAGCCAAATACTTGTTGTAATGTAGTTGTATGTTGCAACAATTTCTGCTCAATACATTTGGCAAATAATGTTGCTGTAAAAGTTTTGGTGATAGAGCCAATTTCAAAAACTGCGGTTGAATTATTGATGGCTGTAACTGCTGTTTCATTATTTTTATATCCTATTAACCGAACAGTAGTATTATTTAATGCTGCTACGGCAAACTGTGTATTTGCAGGAAATTTTTGAAGTGTCGCTTGAATTAGTGAATCTTGAGTTTGAGTGTTAGATTTTTCTACCACTTGCTTTTGTGCTTGAACACTTAGTATTGACATAGTTAACAAACAAGTACTTAATATCTGTATAATAAATTTCATTTTCTATTTAATTATAGTTTGTAGCTATTCTGTATTGATTATTACAGGTATTCTTTACAGCCTTTAAAAATTGTATGTATAACAAACATCAATTGTGACTGATGTATTGTTTTCTAATTAATTCTTTCCTTTTTATATGTTTCCTCCAATAACGTTTTCCTAGTTTTTGTTAGAAAGGCTTCAATTTGTTGTTACCATCATTCTTATTTTCAGTTACTTTCGTTGGTAATATTTCAATCAAATAATTCCAACAAAAATGCATTCATTTGAAGTTAGAGGTGGCAAAAAATTAAGTGGTTCTATTACACCACAAGGTGCAAAAAACGAAGCTTTACAAATTTTGAGTGCCGTTTTATTAACTAGCGAAACCGTTACCATTAGCAATATTCCCAATATTTTAGATGTTAATTTACTGATAGAATTACTGCACGATATGGGTGTGCAGGTAAATAAAATAGATAATCACACCTACAGTTTTAAAGCAAATAATGTAGATGAAAATCATTTAGCCAGTGATGCTTTTAGAAAAAAAAGTGGCCGATTAAGAGGTAGTGTAATGCTTGCAGGACCTATGTTGGCTCGTTTTAAAAAAGCTTATATACCCAAACCCGGTGGAGATAAAATTGGTAGAAGAAGATTAGATACACATATTATTGGTTTTGAAAAATTAGGAGCATCTTTTGAGTACGATGATGATCATGGTTGTTTCAAACTATCATCGCCACAGCTTACAGGTGCTTTTATGTTGTTAGATGAACCAAGTGTTACGGGAACTGCCAATAT
The DNA here is from genome assembly GCA_943371535.1 of Asaia bogorensis. Lineage (GTDB taxonomy): Bacteria > Bacteroidota > Bacteroidia > Chitinophagales > Chitinophagaceae > UBA1930. Next base: position 80,928 of record CALRVE020000008.1, read on the forward strand.
TTTAATGGCTGCTGTTTTAGCCAAAGGCACTACTTCTATTTACAACGCAGCTTGCGAACCTTACATACAACAGCTTTGCAAAATGCTCAATAGCATGGGTGCAAACATTACTGGTATTGGCAGTAATTTATTAGTAATTGAAGGTGTTACAAGCTTACATGGCACAACACATACCATGTTGCCCGACATGATTGAAATAGGCAGTTTTATTGGGCTTGCAGCCATGACCCAAAGTGAAATCACCATAAAAAATGCTGGTGTGCAGCACTTGGGTGTTATACCAGAAAAATTTCAACAACTGGGTATTCAATTAGCAATTAAAGGAGATGATATTTATATTCCTGCTCAAGAAATATATGAAGTGAGTACGTATTTAGATGGTGGAATTTTAACCATTTACGATCATCCTTGGCCTGGTTTTACACCAGATTTAATTAGCATTATTTTAGTAGTTGCTACACAAGCTAAAGGCAGTGTGTTGGTGCATCAAAAAATGTTTGAGAGTCGATTGTTTTTTGTAGATAAACTCATTGATATGGGGGCTCAAATTATTTTATGCGATCCTCACCGTGCAACTGTAATTGGGTTAGGACGAAAAAATAATTTACGTGGCATCACAATGAGCAGTCCTGATATTAGAGCAGGACAATCTTTATTAATTGCAGCCTTAAGTGCCGATGGAAAAAGTACCATTCAAAATATTGAACAAATAGATAGAGGTTATCAATTTATTGATGAAAGATTGAATGCTTTAGGTGCCGATATTAGAAGGGTGTAAATTAATTACCCACTGGCTTATTCAAAATTTTCCACAATGCATCTTTCAACTCTAATAATCCTGATTGAGTAATAGAAGAGAAAAATAAATGAGGAATGTCTTTTGGCAACTCTTTAGTAATAGCATCTTTCAACTCATCATCTAACATATCGCTTTTGCTAATGGCAATTAAAAAATCTTTTTGTAATAATTCGGGATTGTATTCATTCAACTCATTCAATAAAATATCGTATTCTTTTTTATGATCATTGCTATCGGCAGGAATTACGAACAATAAACAACTATTTCGTTCAATATGGCGTAAAAAACGATGACCAAGCCCTTTGCCTTCAGCAGCACCTTCAATAATACCAGGCAAATCGGCAATGCAAAAACTTTTGCCGTCTCTATATTCTACCATACCCAGTTGTGGAATTAAAGTAGTGAAAGCATAGTTGGCGATTTTTGGTTTTGCTGCTGTAACTACACTCAATAAAGTAGATTTACCTGCATTAGGAAAACCCACCAAACCTACATCGGCCAATACTTTCAGCTCTAATTGCATCCAACCTTCTCGTCCTATTTCACCAGGTTGTGCATGTTCTGGCACTTGATTGGTAGGTGTTGCAAAATGCTGATTGCCCCAACCACCACGGCCACCTTTCATTAAAATAATTTGCTGTCCATCTTCTAAAATTTCAGCTTCAATTTCTCCGGTTTCTTCATTTCTTGCAATAGTACCCAAAGGCACATCAATAATTATATCTTCTCCATCTTTACCAGTGCAATTGCTTTTACTGCCGTTTTCGCCATCATCGGCTAACACATTTTTATAGTAACGCAAGTGCAATAAAGTCCATAATTGTGTATTCCCCCGTAAAATAATATGACCACCTCTGCCACCATCGCCACCATCTGGACCACCCATGGCAGTTAATTTATTACGCATAAAATGTCTTGCACCAGCACCACCATGTCCACTTCTACAAAAAATACGTATGTAGTCAATAAAATTATTTCTTTCGCTCACTTGTAAAATATTTGGGCGTAAAAATAACTTATTATATGTGCACCACAGTAATTAATATCATTGTTTGATATACGATTGAATGAGTTTAATATCATCTTTCACTAAAATCAATTGATACATACCACTAGTTTGTAAAGCATTGTTCAATTGAATTTGATGATTAGCCGAACCACCTAAATGATGTATATTTTTTGAATACACAAGTAACCCTGTAGTATTTAAAATATTTAACTGATATGTTCCTTTAGGTAAGTTATTTAACAAAACCGCTAATTGATTGCCTACTGCAGGATTAGGATAAACACTTACTGCCATTTTATATGAAGCTATAGCAACTTTAACGATAGAACTATAATAACTGTAACCCGATTTTTCAATAACTTTTATTCTGTAATACATATTGCCAGCTGTAGGTTGTGCATCAAAACATTGGTATTGATTGGCTTTTACAGCAGGTACCGCTTGCATAAAACCAAAGTTTAAAGCATTGGTACTTTTTTCTACTTCGTATGTATCAATATTTATTTCGTTGCTTGCTTGCCATTGTACTTGCACTCCATTGTTTTTTGTAAATGCCTCTAATTGACGAATAGTTACAGGCAAAACTCCGTTGCTTTTAAATAAAATCGAAAATCTATTTTCTGCTTTAGATGCTGCATTGGTGGTGGTGGTAAAATTTACAACAGTTGTATCGGTAATGCTAATATTAGTAAGCGTATTAGTAAAGTTGTCTTTTAATTGAACTTGCAAGTTAGGTGCATTGAAATTTTTAGGCACAAACTTCCAAGTATAGGTTTGAGTTTTTAAACGAGCTATAGCTAAAAAAATAGTATCGTTGGCTTCTGCCAGTTTTCTCGATTCAATGCTTAAATAATATCCATTTCTTTTAATAGCCACATCTTCATCCCAATTGGCCATTTGTTGTGCATCATTTGCATCTACTTCGTTATTATTATTGTTATTAAATACAGATGTTACACCGTCGGCATTTCTTACCACACCGGTAGTATCAGTATAATACAATAAGGTTTTCAATATTTCAGTATGTGTTCCAATTCTATAAGTATATACATTATTTTGTGTACGATTATTGTTTTCTTTTACAGCAACTGTAGCATTAGTAATTCTAATTTGAGATTGGATACAAGTATTTCCATACAATAATATCATCAGTAAAATGATTAGGCTTTTCATTGGATTGTTTTTTATAGGTTTCAAATAATTATCAATATCTAGCTTTTCGTGATAAAGTTTTTATAGATTAATTGATAAATAAACGAGTACTCATGGATTTCAATATGAGTGCTTTTTTTTACTAAAACGATGAATGTTATGAAATAGTATAACAAAATGTTCAATTAGCCTCTATAAAACCAATTGGGGCAGGTTTTAATCTTTTTAAACTACCAATAAAGTAGATGTATAAAAATGATGCATTAACCAATACTTTTTTATAAAGAAAGAAAAACACAAGTGTATGATTTGTTTATTGCTATTTCTTTGCAGTAAAACTATTGAGGTGATAACACAAACATTGGCACAAATAGAATCCGGAGCTTTAGAAGGTACAAAACAGTTGAAACTCTCTTGTAATCTCACTACATTTCCAACAGCTATTTTTAATTTAGCCAATACCTTAGAAATACTGGATTTATCGGGCAATCAGCTTTCTAGTTTACCAGATGATTTTACTAAACTGCATAAATTAAAAATTTTATTTCTTTCCAATAATCAGTTTACTGTATTTCCTAAGGTTTTAGGAAAGTGTACAAGCATTACTATGATTGGTTTTAAATCTAACCAAATACATACAATTGCTGAAGATGCTTTACATACCGAAATTCGTTGGCTTATTTTAACCAATAATCAACTTACACAAATACCAACTTCAATTGGTAATTGTTGGAATATGCAAAAATTAGCATTGGCTGGTAATCAACTTACAATGTTACCTAGTTCATTAAGTAATTGCAAAAACTTAGGGTTGATACGTATTTCGGCAAACCAATTAACAGAGTTTCCTGCTTGGTTATTAGATATGCCAAAACTAAGTTGGTTGGCATTTGCTGGCAATCCTTTTTGTTACAAACCAATCATTGAAAGCCAATTAACTGAAGTTGACTGGAATGAACTAATGCTTGAACATGAACTTGGGCAAGGAGCTTCTGGAGTAATTTACAAAGCAATATGGAGAAAAAGCAATAACGAAATAATAGACCTTGCTGTAAAAGAATTTAAAGGAGCAATAACCAGCGATGGTTTACCAGAAGATGAAATGAATGCTTGCATATTAGCTGGTACACACAACAGTTTAATTCCGTTATTGGGTAAAACAAAACATCATCCACAACAAAAAGAAGGATTGGTTTTGGGATTAATTCCTCCCAATTATAAAAACTTGGGCTTGCCACCAAGCTTTGAAAGTTGCACCAGAGATGTGTTTGAACCCAATACATTTTTTACCGCCCAACAAATTGTAACCATTTTGCAAGCTGCTGCAAGTGTTGGTAAACACTTGCACGGTAAAGGAATTTTGCATGGCGATTTTTATGCTCACAATACTTTAATAAATGCAAATAACGAAATTTTAATGGGCGATTTTGGTGCAGCGTCTTTATACAATACCAACAACAAACCAATTGCCGAAAGTTTAGAAAAAATTGAAGTACTTGCTTGGGCTTGTTTATTAGAAGATTTATTATTGAACATGCATAAAGAAGAAGCCAACCAACCATTGGTAAATGCATTAATCACAATTAAAGAAAAAGCCATGCAGCCTATCGTAAACAATAGGCCTAGTTTTAAAGAAGTAGAAGAGTTGTTAAATAGTATACACTAAAATATTCAACTGATTTCTTGAGAAAGTATTGTTTACCTAAATGCTTTTCGTACTTTTATTTAAACTTTTTGGTATGAGTATTCAACAGCTTCGTAAAAAATTAATTGCAGATATTGAGCAAGCAAATGAAGTAGAATTAAAGAACATATTGAAGTTTCATCAAATTGTTCAACAGCAAAAAAAAGATAATTTAACTTTTAAAAATCTTTCTTTAGAACAGAAAGAAAAAATTTCTGTTGGCTTGCAACAACTAAAAGAAGGAAAAGGAATGCTTGCCGAGAAAGTAGTTTCAAGATTAAATAAGAAATATGGCATTGCGTAAAAAGGAAGTAATTCTTTCTCCAGTTGCGAAAGAAGATCTTGAAAAAATTTATGCATATTTATTTGACGAATGGGGCGAAATAGTGTTAAAAAAATTTGCTACAGAGTTCAACGATTTTTTAACCATTGTTGCATACCACCCACAAATTTTTGCTTACTTAAATAAAGGTTTAAACCTAAGAAAATATACATTGTACAAACACAATCTTGTAGTGTATAAAAATAGTAGAACGCAAGTTGAAATTGTAGCTATTTTAAATGCTCATGAAAGCCCCGTTAAAATTAAAAAGAAACTAAGGCAACGATTGAAATAATGTTTTTGTATTTCCGATTAAACGTTGCTGCTTGGCAATTGAGTTTTCTAATGTAATTATCCTCTCAATTAAGTTATTCTCTTCAAAATCCTCTTTAATTTCTGTTGTTAAATTATACGTTGGCTTTAATCAAAAGTATAATTACAAAGACGATACATTTACATTTGCAATTCAAAAATTGTATCACATGCGTTTATCCATCGTTTTTATTTTCAGTATTGTAATTGCATTACAAGCTTGCTCACCCAATAACGTTACAGTAGATAATAGTTTAAAAAAATATTTCGATGAAAATAAAGTAGAAGGCACATTTGGACTATTTGACAATAGCCAAGGCAACTTTACTATTTATAATTTAAGTCGTTATAAAGATTCTGCTTATGCACCTGCGTCAACCTTTAAAATCGTCAACTCTTTAATTGGTATTCATACTGGCAGAATTGTAAACGAAAAAATGGTGATTCCTTGGGATGGACAAGTAAGAATTTTTCCTGGCGGTGATACTGCCAAAGATTGGAACAAAGACTTAACCATGGAAGAAGCTTTTAAAGCATCGGCATTGCCTTATTATCAAGAAGTAGCAAGAAGAATTGGCAAAGATACCATGCAACAATGGTTAGATAGTTTAAGTTATGGCACTAAGAAAATCACTACTGCTATTGATAGTTTTTGGATTGATAATTCGTTAAAAATTAAGCCCGATGAGCAATTAGGTTTAGTAAAACGCTTGTACTTTAACCAATTGCCATTTAGTAAATCTACCCACGATATTGTAAAAAAAGTAATGGTTCAAGAAAGCAATGCCAATTATATTTTAGCTTATAAAACAGGATTAACATTTAAAGAAAATGGTCAGCAATTGGGTTGGATGGTTGGATGGATTGAAGAAAACAAACACCCACACTTTTTTGTGTTGAACATTGAAGGAGACCCTAAAGCAAAATTCACTACCATAAGAAAAACAATGTTAATGGGTATTTTAAACCAACTTGGATACTTAGAAGGAAAGCGATAAAATAAAAGAGGAGCAAAATTGCTCCTCTTTTATTTTTATGACCAATGGTTAAATATTAGTTGTTATTAATAACAGATACATTTAAGGTATTGGTATTACCTGTTGGTGGTGTAACAAAACCTCTTGCAAAAACGGTATAAATTCTACCAGCTTCTAAGGTGGTTGGTGGAATAGTAAAAGCAACGGCATTATTACTTGCTAATCTTATTTGTAAGTTATAAGTTCCAGCCGGTGTTGGAGTAAATGCAGTTGCTCCTTTAAATGCTAAGTTGGTGAAAATATTATTGGTTTGTCCCGCAACACCAATATTTACAGCAGGTGCATCTGGACTTAAATGTACTACTCTTATATGAGCTTGTCCAGCAGCAGGAGTAGCTAAATTATCTTCTAATACTATTGCTTCAATACTAGCTAAACGATTACATGCAAATACAGAATAATTTTTGCTTGGATCTAAAGTTAAATTAGCGTTAATTACAGATGTTGATGTTCCTGCTGCATTTACTTTAATATTTCTGCTTCCACTATTCACGGGCAAATAACCTGTATTAAAAGAGAAAGTCAACGGTGCTGTATTTACTTTTTGATTATCTACCAATAAATCTACAGCAGGTGCATCTGGAGATGCATGCACTACTAATACTCTTGCTTGTGCAGGAGCTTCATCTTCTTTTTTACAACCAGTAAATATTACTGCTCCTAATAATAATGCAGTTGAGACTGTACTGAATTTGCGGAAAAATTTTTTCATATAATTTAATTTTAGTCATTAACATAATGGTGTTCAAATTGTTTGCCTATTTTTTAGGCTGTATATTCTTAAAAGCTATAAACAAAAAATAAGGTAAACAAAGTGAAATAATTTAACAATTGAATGACAGTACAATAATTCATTATCTTTCCTCCAAATTAATTTGCTATGTCATTTAAAAATAAAACTGTTTTTATAACAGGAGCTAGTCGTGGAATTGGTAAAGCCATTGCTTTAAAATTGGCTGCCGATGGAGCCAATATTGTAATTGCAGCAAAAAGTGCCGAAGAAAATCCCAAATTAGGAGGTACTATTTTTTCTGCAGCAGCCGAAATAGAGGCTGTGGGTGGCAAAGCATTACCCATACAAACCGATATACGTTTTGAAGATCAAATTGCACAAGCTGTGCAAAAAACAATAGAAACTTTTGGCGGAATAGATATCGTAATTAACAATGCATCGGCCATACAACTTACAGGCACTGCACAAACAGAAGCCAAACGATTTGATTTAATGCATAGCATTAATGTACGTGGTACTTTTTTAGTGGTACAACATTGTTTGCCTTTTTTGAAAAAAGGGAACAATGCACATATTCTTACTTTATCGCCACCAATAAATATGTTACCAAAATGGTTGGGCCCACATGTTGCTTATACCATGAGCAAGTTTAATATGAGTATGATGGCTTTAGGCTGGGCTGCAGAGTTTAAAAAAGACAATATTGCTAGTAATGCACTTTGGCCTAAAACCACTATTGATACAGCTGCTGTAAGAAATTTATTGGGTGGAGAAGCCTTAGCTAAAATGAGTAGAACTGTAGATATTTTAGCCGATAGTGCTTATGCTATTTTAAGTAAAGAAAACTTAGCTTACACAGGCAATACTTTTATAGATGAAGATGTTTTAGCTGCTGAAGGCATAACTAATTTAGATCATTATTCAGTTGTACCGGGTGCACAATTGTTCCAAGATTTGTTTGTGTAATAGTTAGAAGGATACTATTTTTATTTAAAAATATTGTATATGTCTTTTCAATTAAAACATGTAGGGTTATACATTGGTATAATTTATTTCATTCTTGAAATTTTTACTTTAAGAATGGCATATCATCCAAAGTTTGGCAAAACCATTGTAAGAATAAATTATGTGTTCTTAATCTTATTTTTCATATTACTGATTTTGTGGGATGAATAAAATTATTCAGGCTTACAACTGTAATAAATAAAGAATTAGCTCATATAAAAAATTTAGTAGAGAATATTTGCAAAAATTATTATCAACACCACCCAATAAATAGGCACAACAATTAGCAATATGCCAAACAAAATGGAGTGATAAAAAACTGTATTTTTTGTTTGTATGGCTACCCAATTTTTTAAAGGGGTTACTATTGGCCAACAAACACAATTGAAAAAACTGAGTAACAAGTTGGTTTTAGCGAATACAATTTTTTGTGCAATTGAATTAGCCAACATCGTCTTCATTTGCGTTTGTAGTTTTGTATTAAAGAGCAAATAATTTTTTGCTTCTTCTTGTACAAACCCAAACTCATGTTGTGCAAATGGTGATGCAAGTTGCACTTGAATTGTATGAACTGATTGCAGTAACGAACTATAGCAAATAGTAATAGGCATTATTTGTACAGGAATGTTTTCTTTCCAACAACTCAACGCTATACGGGCTGCTCCTTTTTTAAATGGCTGTAATTCGTGTGTATGCTTACAAATGCCTTCAATAAAAATGAGTACAATGCCATTGTTTTGCAATACCTCTTTGCTTTTATTAAATGCAAATTCGTTTAAGTGCAAATTCTCTACTCCATCTCTTAACCTATAAATAGGAATCATGTTTAAAGCGGTCAATACTGTTCTTTTCCAAGGTTTATTAAATGCATCGCCACGAGCTAAAAAATGAATAGGATGTTTAAATAATAACCCAATAACAATGGCGTCTATTAACGCATTTGGATGATTAACTGTAAGTAATATTGGACCTTTGGTATTAAGGAGTTGTGGTTTGTTGATGTTTATTGTTCGACAGAAAAAATAAAAACCAACTTTAATAATTGCTTTGATAATAGAGTAGAGCAAGCTTTGTTTTTTGTTGAACAAGATACAAAGCAATTGCATAAAAAAGACACCACAATTGGGTGTCTCTTTTTATAAGTTTATGCAGTATTGTATTATAAACACTTCAATGTACCTTGTAATTGTTGTTGATTACCTTCGCTTAAAGATTTTACAACTGTTTTTTCAACACCTTCTAATTTAATGCTTCTAACTTTTTTAGTTCTTAAAGCTTCTAAAGTAGTTTCATTGTTCAATGCTTTACCAAAAATTGCTTGAACAACTCCTTTACAATTCGCATCTTCAAAGTTTTTTAAAGTAACAGCTTCACCATCGTCAAAAGTTACAGTAATTTTCGATGTGTTATCTACACAAACGCCTGTTTCTAAAGCTAAGCCTCTTACAATAATGTACTTATTTTCTTTGTAAATAGTGTTGTACATGGTAAATGCAAAACCAGTAACACCATCGTTAGAAATAATTAAGTACTCTTTTGCTGCATCGTACTTAGTACCTTCTTTATTGGTTGCAGATGTTGTAAAAACACCACACTCTTCTCCTGGAGCAATAGCTCTCATGGTTTGTTGTGTACCTTGACTTTTTAAAGCAGAACCTGCTTTTTTAATAAATGCTGCTGCTGGCTCTACTTTTAATTTTACTTGAGCGGTTGCAGTGAACGTAGTAAATGCTACTACAGTTAAAAGGAATAATAATTTTTTCATGACTTTTAAATTTTAGGTAAAAGTATAAGGGTGAACGAATCGTTTCAATACCCTTAAATGGGTATTTAAGTACAATATATATCTTTTAACAATTCAAAAAAAATCTCACTCTTTTGGAGTGAGATTTTTTTTTGCTTACTAATCCATTTTTATATAAAGTTAGGCTTCTGAAACATCTACTACAGGAGTACCACCAATTGCTTCATTCAATTTGGCTCTAATCTTAGCTTCAATTTCGTTGGCCATTTCAGGATTATCAATTAATAGCTGTTTTACAGCTTCTCTTCCTTGACCTAGTTTATTGCTATCATAACTAAACCAACTTCCACTTTTATTTACAATTCCCAGCTCAACACCCATATCAATAATTTCTCCTACTTTACTAATTCCTTCGCCAAATATAATATCAAATTCGGCACTTCTAAATGGTGGTGCAACTTTGTTTTTTACCACTTTTACTTTTATATGATTACCTATTGCAGCATCGCCATCTTTTATTTGTGCACTTCTTCTAATATCTAAACGCACCGATGCGTAGAATTTTAATGCATTACCACCTGTTGTAGTTTCTGGGTTGCCAAACATTACCCCAATTTTTTCACGTAACTGATTAATGAAAATACAAATGGTATTGGTTTTATTAATTGTTGCAGTTAGTTTACGTAAAGCTTGGCTCATTAAACGAGCTTGTAAACCCATTTTACTGTCGCCCATTTCGCCTTCTAATTCACTTTTTGGTACCAATGCTGCAACAGAATCTATCACTACAACATCTAATGCTCCAGATAAAATTAAACGATCAGCAATTTCCAATGCTTGCTCACCATAATCGGGTTGAGAGATCAATAAATTATCTACATCAACGCCTAGTTTTTGAGCATAACCACTATCAAAAGCATGTTCAGCATCAATAATAGCACACATACCACCTTTCTTTTGTGCTTCTGCAATTATATGTATAGCTAGGGTAGTTTTACCACTACTTTCTGGTCCATAAATTTCAACAATTCTTCCTTTTGGTACACCACCAACGCCAAGTGCAGCGTCTAAACCAATTGAGCCGGTACTAATTACTTCCATTTCTTTATCGGCCTTATCGCCCATCATCATTACACTTCCTTTACCATAATCTTTGTCAATTTTATCTATGGTAAGTTTTAGGGCTTTTAATTTTTCTGCGTTACTCATAATACTGTTTTTAGTGGGTCAAATTTAATAAGGTTGCTAAGGTAATAGGATTTTCTTATTCACACTAATATTTTTAGTATTTTTTGCTAAATTTTTTTAGCAATTGACTAAAATGGGTATTTACAAGACTATTCATTTTACATTTTCAATAGTCATAATTGATTTACGTTGATAGAAATTTTTATTGAGCATTACCAAAATGATTCTTTGTTCTAAAGTTTATATACACCTGCTTAAATTGCACCCATGATTGATATTTTAAGTGGCTTAAATGAACAGCAAAAAAAAGCGGTTCAACATATTAATGGCCCATTGATGATTATTGCTGGTGCAGGTAGTGGCAAAACCAAAGTACTAACTACACGTATTGCCAATTTAATGGCTAGTGGTGTTGATGCATTTAATATTTTGGCATTAACGTTTACCAATAAGGCTGCTGCCGAAATGAAAGAACGTATTCAAAAAATATTGGGCAACAGTGAAGCTAGAAATTTATACATAGGTACTTTTCATAGTGTTTTTGCAAGAATATTAAGAGGCGAAGCTCACCGTTTAGGTTATCCTAACAACTTTACTATTTACGATACCGATGATAGTAGAAGTGTATTAAAAACGGTGATTAACGAAATGAATTTAGACGATAAACATTATAAACCCAATGTTGTACACAACAGAATTTCGGGAGCAAAAAATGCATTGGTTGGTCCAGATGAATATGCAATAGATTATTATATTCAGCAAGAAGATATGAGGGCTAACCGTCCTGCTATTGCTCAAATTTATAAAGCGTATGCTGCCCGTTGCTTTAAAAACGGTGCAATGGATTTTGATGATTTATTGTTTAAAATGTACGAACTATTGAAACTGCATAACGAAGCTTTAGTAAAATACCAACGCAAGTTTCAGTATGTATTAATAGATGAGTATCAAGATACCAATGCTGTGCAATACCAAATTACCAAACTGTTGGCAGCGGTGCATGAAAATATTTGTGTGGTGGGCGATGATGCTCAAAGTATTTACTCTTTTAGGGGTGCCACCATTGAAAATATTTTACAATTTCAAAAAGATTACGATGATGTAACTGTAGTGAAATTGGAACAAAATTATCGCAGTACACAAAGCATTTTAAAAGTTGCCAATGAAGTAATTGGTAACAATAAAGGACAATTACCCAAAGAATTATGGACCGAAAACGAACAAGGTGAAAAGATTAAAATTGTTCGTACCATGACCGATAATGAAGAAGGCAAATTTGTTGCCGATACCATTAAAGAACAACAATTACGCAATCACTATAAGAATACCGACTTTGCTATTTTATATAGAACCAATGCTCAAAGCAGGGCTTATGAAGAAAGTCTTCGCAAGCAAGGCATTGTGTATAGAATTTATGGCGGTGTAAGCTTTTACCAACGTAAAGAAATTAAAGATATGTTGGCATATTTACGAGTAATTGTAAATACTGCCGATGAAGTTGCTTTAGCAAGAATTATCAACTATCCTGCAAGAGGCATTGGCAAAACAACTATTGAAAAATTAGCGACTTATGCAAGTGAGCAAAACATTACTATGTATGAAGTAGTGAGCAGGGCTGCAGAGTTTGGCTTTAAAGCTGGCACATTAGAATCGTTACAAAATTTTGTAACCATGATTCGATATTTTCAAAGTTTACTAACCGATAAAAATGCTTATGATGTAGCACAACAAGTAGGCAAGCATACGAATATTGTAAAAGAATTATTCAACGATAAAACCACTGAAGGGTTAGCCCGTTACGAAAACATTCAAGAATTATTGAACTCTATCAAGGAATGGACAGAAAGCCCCGATAATGAAGATGGTGAAGTAGGCAGCAAAAGTTTAGGAGCTTACTTACAACAAATTACTTTACTCACCGATGCAGACAATGATAAAGAAAGTAGTGAAGCTGTAAAACTAATGACCATACATGCCGCCAAAGGATTAGAGTTTGAATGTGTGTTTGTGGGTGGAGTAGAAGAAACATTGTTTCCCAATGCAATGTCTATTAATACAAGAGAAGAGTTGGAAGAAGAACGTCGTTTGTTTTATGTGGCTGTTACTAGAGCCAAACAAAAATTATGGATTACCTATGCCAACTCTCGTTATAGATTTGGTAATCCAGTACAAAACGAACCAAGCCGTTTTTTAGATGAAATGCCCGAAGAGTTTTTAGATAAATCTTATGCAGGTGGAGGTGCAAAAAATCAAGGTTTTGGCAATATGGGTACTGCATTTGAAAGAATGAACAGAGGCTTTGCGTCAGGTGGTTATAGCGATACAGCACAAGCTGAAAAAAAATATGGAGCACCGCCCACTAAAAAAGAAAAGCCATCTGTGTTGGCTCAAATTCCTCCTGTACAAAAAGTGGTACAACATATACCCACAGCCAATTTTGAAGCAAGTGATACTAGTGTGTTACAAGAGGGGCATAGAGTAGAACATCAAAAATTTGGTTTTGGTAAAGTAGTAAAAGTAGAAGGCAGTGCACACAATCCGGTTGCTACCATCAACTTTGAGCACAATGGCGAAAAGAAAATTATGCTCAATTATGCTAAGCTGAGAATTGTAGATTAAGGTAATTATATAATATTTTTTGAGAGTGGTCTTCTTTTAAAAAGAAGACCACTCTTTTGATTTAGACATGTTTTTGTCTTCACGAAGCTTTATATAAATATCATGTCGACGAAAGGAGACATCTGCCCAACTATTGTACAAAGGCTTAGCAGATTCCTGTCCTGCTAGTTAGCAGGGATGCCAATGACAGGTATTGTAAATCATTAAAAACCGTTTGTAAATAAATAATTTTTTATTGCCACGGATGCACGGATTAGCACGGAGTTTATAAAAATCATACCAGCCAATCCGTGATTTTCTGTGCATCCGTGGCAATTATGTAATTCCTCTCTGCATTTAAGCTGGTTCGAAGTGCTTTTCTGCGAAGCACAACATCTTTACTTGAAATGATATGAAACTTTACAACCCAGCTTGTACTTCTTTCTCAGATTGTTTACAGATTGCGGCTCTGTGTAATACCAATTGTTGATTGGTAATATCTACACTCAATTCAACCCAGCCATTTTAACGAAAACCATTTTTAGTTACTTGAAATGGCAAATTTTTTTTAATTGCTTCTTGCCAAACGCCTCTCCAAAGAATGATAGATAGGCAAATAATGGTGCTTATTTATTAATAAAACCCAAACTGATTTTTTATAGAAATACTGCAGTTATATTACTAAAATAGGGTTTTACAATTTTTGAAAAATGCATGGTAAAAACCGAAGAAACAATTGCAGTATCATTTGATAATAAAAATAATACAATTAGGCCTTTAGAATTTTTTCCTTTTGTACCTACAAACAATTTCACCAAAAAAATCCTAAAAAAAGTAAGTACATTTAATGTATAAAATTTAAGTGTATGAAACAGTTTTTAGTAGTGTTTTGCATGTTTGCTAGTATTACTTCTTTTGCACAAAACAATCAAGCACAACAAATAAGTTCTAAAAAATTTATGACTGCCGTAATGTTAGAGGGTTTGCAAAAAAATAATTTTGATCCCACTGTTGCTAAAATTATCAGTACCGATTACAGTTTGTACATTGGCAAATGTCAAATTTGTGAAGGAGTTAGATCTGCATTTACCGATTATAGTAAGACTGCCAAAATAGAAGCAACTGTTTATACAAACATTAAAGCATTAACCGATACTTCAACCAAAGTAAAACTACAAGCGTTAGAAACACTAGTACAACAATATGTACAAGCATATTATACAGCACATGATTATACCAAAGAACAACAAATAGCTATGGAAAAACAATTAGCCAACGAAGCAGATAGAAGCAAAATGCTTACCAAAGCAAGCTACTGTGCATCTTGTACAGGAAGTTGTAAGAAGCCAGAATAAATAGAAGTTACTTATTCACCTACAAACACAAAACAAGCCCATTGTGTTGTGTTTTGGTAGTGGTTGGTGTCTCACCAACCACATTCTAAATATTATTTTTCGGTTGGTGAGGACACCAACCGATAGATAACTTTTTCTTTGTTCAATATTTGTTTTTAACCATTGAAGAGTATCTAAGTTTTGTGCATTTAATTTTGTAATTGTAAAAAATATTATAGACGCAATTAAAATGTATTTTAATTTTTTCATAATTTTCGATTAATCGTTACAAATTTTTTTTGTAGTGGTTAGTATCTCACCAACCACATTCTAATATTGTTTATCGGTTGGTGAGGACACCAACCGATAGATAAAAAGCAAGCTACCGTGCATCGTGTACAGGTAGTTGGAAAAAGCCAGAATAAATAGAAGTTACTTATTCACCTACCAACACAAAAAATTTTCTCATATACACGTATAAATAACCCAAATTAGTTGCAGCATCAGCATAGGGTATTGAGTTGTTTCCATGCTCTTTTAACTGTAATGCCAAAACTTCTTTATACAAAGGTTCTGCCTTATGATATTGATTAATACGGTCATAAAAATCGGCTACTTTATTTAGGTTAACTACATAGTCTTTAGTATTGGTTTCAGGTGATTTTTTTTGAAGTTGTAAAGAATAGGTATATAGTTTTTCGGCTGTAGTTGGTTCGTTTATTTTCTCATACAATGTAGCAAGCGTAAATATTGTACCATAAAATTCTGGATCGTCATCTCCATAACCTTCTTTTAATCCTGCTGCCAATTGTAAAAAGCTTTCAATAGCTAAAGCATATTGCTGATTTACTTCGTACATATTCGCCAAATTATAAATAGCCGATAAGTATTTTATATGTGTTTCACTAAATATTTTTTTAGTAATTGCTATTACTTTTTTATAAGCAATTGCTGCTTTATCGAATTGTTTTAAAGTTTCATACACTACAGCAACTCGGGTTAAGCTTATAGTATAAATTACATGTTCGGTTCCAAATTTTAGTTGTGCAAACTCTAGCCCCTTATTTGCATAAACTAAAGAAGAGTCGTACACTTCTTTTTCATAAAAATAAATTGCTTGCTGATTAATTTTATTCCATGCTAAAGAATCGGCAATATTTGTTTGTTGAGCAAAGCTTTTTTGTTGTGTTGAAAATTAGTACTATACATAATAACAAAAGGCGAATATGTATGGGCATAAAATTATTATTCGTTGAAGTACGATATTAAAACATTTAGTGGAACTAGATATACCCAGAACTTGGTAATTATGATTTAAAGCAGAGTATAACTTATATAATAGAAAACCTAATTCTGTACATTCAATACCATTTATCTGTATTTCCAATTTCTATGTTTACCTTCTTCCATCCATTCTAAAGCTTGGGCTATACGTTTTTCTTTGGTGGCTGTAGTTTTAGCTTCATCAATCCATGTGGCATATTCTTTTTTATGGCTAGGTGCAAATGCTTGCCAAGTAGCAAATGCTTTCTTATTTTTTTTAATAATTTCAGGAATGTATGCTGGAACAATATAAGCAGCAGTTTTAGGAGCCGATTTCTTTTTAATCACTGCATTGTCATCACTTATTTGCATGGCTTTTTTAATAAACCCTATCAACACTTTATCTTTTGGTAAATCTTTTATAGAAGTGATTTTACCCAAATGGCCCATAGCCGATTCAGATTCTGCATTGCGGACCAACATTGGCTCATTCATATAAGCTGCGTTATAAAAGCCAAATGCACAATGTTGTTTAAATGCAGACATATGGCACATCATTTTTCCTTTATAATCAAAAAAAGGCATTCCCCATTTAATCTTTTCTTCAACATCAATACATGATGTGTGTACCAATGAACGAATATGCTCTAAAATGGGCTGTGCAAAAGGTTGTGCTTTTGCTATATAAGTATCTACTGCTGGGTTATAGTTGGGCATTTGGATTGATTTATATGTATACCAAAAAAGTTGCTACTTCTTTTTATACAGTTCGTATAGTACCATACAATTTTTCTACATCTTCTTTTTTAAATAATTGTGTTCCAGTGTTCATGGTTGCTGCACTACCACAAGCAACACCAAATGCAATCACTTCTTTTAATGTTCTTTGTTGTTGCAGCATATAAGTAATTCCTGCAACCATACTATCGCCAGCACCAACAGTACTTTTCTTGTCTACTTTTGGAGCAGCAGCAAAATGCTTTTCATCTTTGGTTACTAGCCATGCACCTTCTGGACCAAGACTTACAGCCATCATTTCGGCATAACCATCAATAATTGCTTGTTGGGCTGCGTCAGGAACTTCATTTTTATTCAACCATTCTATATTCAGCATTTTGCACAATTCGCCAATGTTTGGTTTTATTAAAAACGCATGTTTGCCTTTTAAAGCTTCAAGTGCAGGTCCACTGGTATCTACAATACATTTTGCACCAACAGCAGCTGCATTTTTTACAATCAATCCATAAAAATAATCTGGTAGTCCTGGAGGCAAACTACCACTTGCCACAACATAGGTTGGAGAAAAGGTTCTGATATGATCTACCAATGTAATAATGGTTTCTTCAACCACTGCTCTTCCGGGAAAGGTAAAACGAAATTGGTTGTTGGTGCTATTTTCTAACATTACCCAATTCTCTCTTGTTTCTACAACAGAGTCAACTGCATGAAAAGGAATACCTTCTTTATCCAAAAGAGAACACAACATATTTCCATTATGCCCACCTGCAGGAAATAAGGCAACAGAAGCTGCTCCTAATTTTTTCAATGCTTTACTTACATTAATACCGCCACCACCTGGTTCATTTACCACTTCTGTACAACGTAATTTGCTTTCGGGTTTTAGGTTTTCCATGGTAGAGCTTTTGTCGATACATGGATTGAGGGTTATGGTGAGAATCATGTTATATTTATTTTTTGAAACACAGGGCAAAGAAGCAAAGAAGGATTTTCTCGTTATGCTTTGTTGCACAGTTATTAATGCTTAATATGGTTTTGAAAAATCAAGAACTACTCTTTTTATTCCTGATTTTAAGAGTTTAACATTGAAGTTAATCAGCAAGCCTACATTTTTTCCTGACAGTTTTAAGTAAGTAAATAATTGAGCTTCGTGTATTGGTAAAATAGATTCTACAGCTTTTAATTCTACAATTACCTCCTCGTTTACTAATAAATCTATCTTGGAATTCATATCTATTTCTTTACCTCTAAAAACTACAGGCAATGACTTTTGTGTTTCTACAATAAATCCCATTTCATATAAAACCTCAGCTAAACATTTTTCATAAACACTTTCCAATAAACCAGGTCCTAATTCATTATGAACAATAATGGCTGCTTCAATTATTTTACTGGTGATTTTATTGACATCCATTTTTACGTTTTTTTGAAACACAGAGCAAAGAAACACACTAGGTAAAATTCTTCTTTGCTTCTTTGCCCTGTGGTTTATTTTCTCAGCTTACTTCCTTTACACTACAAGTAAATACTTTTCTTCATTGCTTCTTTGCTCTGTGGTTAAACTTAATGTGCCTCCAACCAATTTTCTCCAACACCAACTTCAGCTTCAACAGGTACTTCATTTGGTAATATCAACGCTTGTTTCATATTATCTAAAATCAATGGTTTCAACAAGTCAATTTCACTTTCTACCGCATCAAAAATCAATTCATCATGTACTTGTAAAATCATTTTGCTTTGTAGGGTAGATGCTTTTAATGCAGCATGAATTTTTATCATCGCCAGTTTAATCATATCGGCAGCTGTGCCTTGTATAGGACTGTTAATAGCATTTCTTTCTGCAAAACCACGAACCGTAAAATTGCTGCTATTAATATCTCTCAACCAACGTTTACGCCCCATCAATGTTTCTACATAACCTGTTTCTCTGGCAAAGTTGATGGTATCATCCATATACTTTTGAATGCCACTAAACTCACGTTTATAGTTATCAATAATTTCTTTGGCTTCGGTACGGCTAATGCCTAAATTATCGGCTAAGCCAAATGCTCCTTGTCCGTATATAATTCCAAAATTTACACTCTTAGCTTTGTAACGCATTTCTTTGGTTACCTCAGCTTCATCAATGCCATACACTTTTGCTGCTGTGGCTGTATGAATATCTTTACCTAGACGGAAAGCCTCACACATGTTTGGATCACCACTAATGGCAGCAACAATTCTTAATTCTATTTGAGAATAATCGGCACTTACCAACAATCTTCCTTTTGCTCTTGGAATAAATGCTTTACGAATTTCTTTGCCTCTGTCGGTTCTTATTGGAATATTCTGCAAGTTAGGATTGTTGCTGCTCAACCTTCCTGTTACTGCAACTGCTTGAGCATACGATGTATGTACACGACCAGTTTTGCTATTAATCATTTCAGGCAATGCATCTACATAAGTACTTTTTAATTTGGTCAATTCTCTAAACGTCAAAATATCCTCTACTATCGTATGACCTTTTACTGCTAACTTTTGTAATACATCTTCACCAGTTTGGTACTGACCAGTTTTTGTTTTTTTTGCAGAAGCATCCAATTGTAACTTTTCAAACAATACTTCTCCCAACTGTTTTGGAGATGCTAAATTGAAACGAACACCAGCTTGTTTGTACACACTTTCTTCTGCTTGCTTGGCATCAATTTCTAAAACTTTGCTGTAATCTTTTAAGAATGTTTCATCAACTTTTACTCCTTCAAATTCCATATCGGTCAACACTTTCACCAAAGGATTTTCTACTTCGTAAAAAACTTTTTCTACTTCTTTTTCTTTTAGTTGAGGATTTAATACATGCTTCAATTGCAAAGTAATATCAGCATCTTCGGCAGCATATTCTTTAATCTTTTCAATCTCCACATCCCTCATGGTACCTTGTCCTTTTCCTTTTTTGCCAATCAATTCTTCAATATGAACAGGTTCATATTGCAAGTATTGAGCACTCAGCAAATCCATGCTACGCTTGCCATCTGGTTCAATTACATAATGCACCAACATGGTATCATAAGTCTTCCCTTTCAACTCTATGCCATACCATTTCAGCATGAGCATATCGTATTTAATGTTTTGACCAATCCAGGTGATAGTTGAAAGCTCAAATAAAGGCTTCAATAATTCAAGAAGTTTCAACGTTTCTTCTCTATCAGCAGGACAAGGAATATAATAGGCTTCATGTGGTTTAACAGAAAAACTCAAGCCCACCAATTCTGCTTCATTGGCATCAATGCCGGTGGTTTCGGTATCAAAACAAATTTCTTTTTCATCAATTATTGAGTCAACAAATTGGCGAATTTTTTCTTCGTTATCCAATAACTCATATTTATGCTCAACGTTGTTGATGTTTTTATCAACTTGATAGCCTTTATCAATTTCATCAGATGTTGGTAATGCATTCAAACTGTCTTTTTTCTGACTTTCTAACTTTTTATCTCCCGATTTTTGTGCTACTACATTTCCAAATAAATCAGTTTGCACACCAACAGGGGCTTGGGTAAACACATTAAAATCTTCCCCTAATAAACGTTTACCCAGTGTTTTAAATTCTAACTCAGCAAATACTTCTTTTAATGCTTCTTTGTTCCACTCCTTCACCCTAAAATTTTCTTCATGAAATTCAACAGGCACTTTGGTAATAATAGTAGCCAGTTTTTTACTCATAATGGCATCTTCTTTTCCTGCCCTTACTTTTTCACCCAATGCACCTTTTATGTTATCGGCATTTACTAATACATTTTCCAATGTGCCATATTCTTTCAATAACTTGGCAGCCGTTTTTTCGCCTACGCCTTTTATGCCAGGAATATTATCTACAGCATCACCCATCAATCCTAAAATATCAATTACCTGATCTACTCTTTCAATATCCCATTTTGCACAAATTTCTTTTGGCCCCATAATTTCCACATCGCCTCCCTGATAGCCAGGCTTATAAATGTTGATCCCTTCACGTACCAACTGACCATAATCTTTATCTGGCGTTACCATAAACACTTCATAGCCTGCATCATGAGCTTCCCAAGCTAACGTACCAATTACATCATCTGCTTCATAACCTTCAATACCAATTACAGGAATATTGAAACCTTCAATTATTCTTTTGATGTAAGGAACGGCTGCCAGTAAATCTTCTGGTGTTTCTTGGCGGTTGGCTTTATAATCAGCAAAATCTGTATGTCGTTCAGTTTTTCCAGCCACATCAAAACATACAGCTACATGGGTTGGTTTTTCTTTATTAATTAATTCTACCAATGTATTGGTAAAACCAAATTGGGCATTGGTGTTCATGCCTGTGCTAGTAATTCTAGGATTACGAATCAATGCATAATAGGCTCTAAAAATTAATGCAAATGCATCTAATAAAAACAGTTTTTTTTCTTGCATGCGGTAAATTTAATAAACAGCATTGATAGGTAAAAAATAATACAAACTATTTTGTTACTAGCTACAAAACAAGAATGGAGCGACATTGGCGACGCTCCATTCAACTACAAAATATCTATTGAACTTTTTTATTGGAAAGATAACTGTATCCCTATCATTACTTTTTTAGTAGTTGTAAGTACTTTTGTTTGTTTTCAACAATAATCCATAATAAAATTGCCCAAATGACAACTGCGATGATAAGTCCATCTGGTGCAACAAAAATATGAGTGAGCAAAACACCCACCATTACTGGAAAAACAACCAAGGCTCCAAGAGCCCTTGTTCTTGGTACAATAATTAGTAAGCCTCCTATCACTTCAGCAATACCAATCAGTGGCATTAACCATTCAATTTCTAACAGGGCAACACTGTCTTTAATTAAAGCAGGAGGTAAATTTTCAGGTACAGGCATGTAGTTTAAAAACTTATTCAAGCCACCATTGATTAGCAATAGCCCAAATAGTGCTGCAACAATATTTAAAATTTTATTTTTCATCATTTTATTATTTGGCTTAATAAACAAATCTTATTTCAACTTTACCAATGCAGCTTCTAAATTACTCAATACCGTTGGAATATCTTCTTTTTTACAAGTGCCTACACTTAATCTATACCAAGGGCTATTGTTACTTGCACCAAAACAATAAAATGGAACAACTGCAATTTTAGCTTCTCCTAAAATATAGGCTGTAACTTCTGCTTGATTGTTCAATATTGTTCCATCAGCAGTTTGCTTACCCACTAAATCTATTTTAATGGTTAAATAAATAGCTGCTTGTGGAGTAACAGCATCTACCAAATACCCTTTTTCTTTTAACGCTATAAAACCGTTGTAAATATGGTGTAATCTATATTCTAACTCTAATTTATACGCATCTAAAAATGTTTTAATAGCCGCTGTTTGGGTTAAATATTTTGCAGTAGCTCTTTGTTCAGCCATTGGTGCCCATGCACCAACATGACTTAAAATTGCTTTCATTTTAGCAATCACATTTGCTGGTCCCATACTCCAACCAACACGTACACCTGTTGCACAAAATGCTTTTGAAATACCATCTATAAAAATGGTGTATGCTTTCATGGCAGGGTTTAATGAAACAGGATTATAATGCTCAATTGAACCATAGGTTAAAGTCCAATACATTTGATCGTACATTAAATAGAGCTTCTTTTCATCGGCTCCTCTACTATTGTTTTCTTCAATAATTAAGTCACAAATTTTTGCCAAGCTTTCTTTACTCATGGTAGTGCCAGTAGGGTTTTGAGGAGAGCATAAGCAAATCAATGTTGCACCTTTGATGTGTTTTGCAACATCTTCTGGCAAAGGCATGAAATTATTTTCTGGCAAGCAATCAATTAAACAATGCTCACCATCAGTTAAGTGTACGTAGTGATTATTGTTCCAGCTTGGTACACCATAAATTACTTTATCGCCTTTATCAACCACAGCTTTAAATAAAGTATAAATTAAAGGACGACCACCCGATGCAATTTGAATTTCATTGGCTGCATAATCTAAACCTTCCCACTCTTTTAAAAAAGAAGCAACAGCATTACGTAAATCTAACACACCATCGGCAGGAGGATAACTTGTACTTCCTTTTCTATATTCTTCAACAATTAAATCTTCTAACTCTTTTGGAATAGGAAAAATAGCAGAATTAAAATCGCCAATAGTAAAGTTGTAAATAGTTTCTCCATTTCTAATTCTATCGTTAATGGCATTACCCAGTTTTACAATTTCACTGCCTATCAAAGTTTCTGCAAGTTGGCTGAGTTTGCTCATATAATAAATTTTGTGGCGAAGGTAAGTTTTTGTTGCAGCCACAGAAGCACCGAAACATAGAAATTTCTTTTATTTACCACAGAGAAACAGAGTGAAGGAGTTGCACTAAGAAATTTCCACTTCCCCTGTGTTTCAAAACTATATAAATCGCTCTGTGCATCTCTGTGTTCTCCACAACTCTGTGGTAAAACCATTGCCGCAAGCAATCCAATACATTTTGAATCTTTCTCCACTATTTGCGTTTTCTATCAACAAAACTTTTCAGCCCTTACTTTTGCAATTCTTTAAAAATAAACTATGAGTCAGCATTTAAGTGAACAAGAAATTGTACGTAGAGAAAAACTAACTAAAATCCAGGAAGCAGGTGTTGATGCATTTCCTGCACCACTGTATCCTGTAAACACATTCTCAACTGATATTAAAGCCCATTTTACCGAAGAAACTAAAGAACAGTTTACCAATGTTTGTGTGGCTGGTCGAATCATGAGTATTAATGATAAAGGCAAGGTATTCTTCATTAAAATTCAAGACAGCAAAGGCATTATTCAACTATATGTAAAACGTGATGAGCTTTGTCCAACAGATGATAAAAGCTTATGGGATAATGTAATTAAACATATAGACTTGGGCGATATTATTGGTGCAACAGGTTATGTATTTATTACCAAAACTGGCGAAACGTCTATTCATACACAAACCATTACTTTACTCACCAAAAGTTTAAAACCTTTACCCGTTGTAAAACGTGATGAAGAAGGTAATGTATTTGATGAAGTAACAGATCCTGAGTTTCGATACAGACAACGTTATGTTGATTTAATTATCAATCCTGACGTAAAGGAGACTTTCGTAAAACGTACGAAGCTAATTAATACAATTCGTGAATTTTTAAATGAGCAAGGAGCTATAGAGGTTGATACACCTGTATTACAGGCAATTCCTGGTGGTGCAGCTGCTCGTCCTTTTGCTACACATCACAATGCATTGGATGTTCCTTTTTATTTAAGAATTGCCAATGAGCTGTATTTAAAAAGACTGATTGTTGGTGGATTTGATTGGGTATATGAGTTTAGCAGAAACTTTAGAAATGAAGGCATGGACAGAACCCATAACCCTGAGTTTACTGTGTTGGAATGGTACACTGCTTACAAAGATTATTATTGGATGATGGATATTACCGAGCAACTCATTGAAAAAATTGCCTTGGCTTTACATGGCACCACCGATGTACAATTGGGCGATAAAATCATCAATTTTAAAGCACCATTTAAACGCATTAGCATTCATGATTCTATTAAAGAAAACACTGGCATAGATGTTAGTAATTTAGATGAAGCTGGTTTACGTGAAGTGTGCAAACAATTAAAAATTGATGTTGCACCTACCATTGGTAAAGGCAAATTGATTGATGAAATTTTTGGAGCCACTAGTGAACATACTTACACTCAACCAACTTTCATTATTGATTATCCGGTTGAGATGAGTCCTTTAACCAAAAAGCATCGCAGCAAACCAGGTTTGGTTGAGCGTTTTGAATTAATGGTAAATGGTAAAGAAATTGCCAATGCTTACAGTGAGTTGAACGACCCTATTGATCAACGTGAACGTTTTGAAGAACAAGTTAAATTAATGGAACGTGGTGATGATGAGGCCATGTTTATTGATTACGATTTCTTACGTGCCTTAGAATATGGTATGCCGCCAACAAGTGGTATTGGTATTGGTATTGATCGTTTGGTAATGATGATGACCAACCAGCCAAGCATTCAAGATGTGTTATTGTTTCCTCAAATGAGACCAGAAAAATTTGAAGATTAATTTTAGTAACATTCTTTTTTATAAACACATAGTTTTTGCTATGTGTTTTTTTATGGAACGAATTAAAAAAACATGTTTCAGTAATCAGGTATTTATAAAGTTTGTCTCAGTTAAAACGAAAAGAAGTCGAACACAACAACATAAATCAATAATTCCCAAAAATGCAAACAAGTATATTTGATAGCTAACATTTGAACTTGAAAATATATAGAACACAAATCCTGATAGAACAAACACAAGAAAGATTGTGAGCAAGCTAATAGTAGCTATGGAAAGAACCTTGAACTTTTTCTTCAAAGAAAAAATTTTATTTCGAAAATTCTCATTGTCAATTTCTATATAAACTATAAGCAATATACAAATAGTAATAATAAAAAATATTAGAAGATAGATTAAAGATTCATAATCAATGTCTTTTAAACTTCTACTATGAAATAGGTACAATATCATAAATAATGAAATAGCAATAATAGCAGCACCAATTACTATACGTGTAAATTTTTTCATTAAAAGAAATTCAAAGTAAATTAATTGATTTTTTACTCAATATATAATTTATACTTTACTTAATTTTAAAATTTCAGCGTTATATTGGCAAGAAATAGCTTTTAAGAATATGAGACTTCAAATAATTTATGTATTCATAATTACATGCACAACTGCTTGCTCAACTATTGAATATGCACAAGTAAATAGTTCATTAAAAAATAAAAAAGTAGGTGTATATGCTTTTGATGTTAATCTTAGTAAAAAACAAATAAAAAAGGGTATAGATTCTGTTTGTTTTTGTAACGGACAAGCAGCTAGTGAATCATTAACGCCTTATTTAATTAAAGCTGGATTAAATGTTACCACCATGTTCAATAATCAAAAAGTAAGTGTAGAAAAAGCTTTACAACAAGCCGATTCTTTACAACTAGATTATATTTTAGTTGGCAATGGCATTATTGAAATGCAAGGCAAAAGCAGCTTTATGCAATGGCTCAATATAAAAATGGTACAAGTTGCTTCGAAAGAAAGTCATCTAGTGGTTTCATTTAGTGGCGTTGCAATTAGGCCCACAAAAGCTGGAATGAAAATTGGTAAAAAAATACTAAAGCAATTAAATTAATAAACCATCAAAAACACAGCTTCAATCTTTAACTTCATAGCATGCATATTCAATCTAAACTACCCAATGTTGGTACTACCATTTTTACAGTAATGAGTTCTTTAGCTGCCGAATATAAAGCAGTGAACTTGGGTCAGGGCTTTCCAGATTTTAGTATGAGTAGCGAACTGATTGATTTGGTAAACAAAGCCATGACGCAAGGCCACAATCAGTACACACACATGAATGGATTGCCTTTATTAAGAGAACGAATTGCAGATAAATGTGCAAAGCTATATCAATCCAAAATTCATCCAGATACACAAATAACTGTAACACCAGGTGGCACTTATGCCATTTATACAGCATTAACTACTGTATTACAACCAGGTGACGAAGTAATTGTTTTTGAGCCTGCTTACGATAGTTATATTCCTAATATAGAAATTAATGGAGCCAAAGCAATACGCATTGCATTAGAGTTTCCAAATTACTCTATTCCTTGGCAAACAGTAAAAGAAAAAGTAAATAGCCGTACCAGAATGATTATGATAAACAGCCCACATAACCCAACTGGTGCTGTTTTGAACGAACAAGATATTGCTGAATTGAGAAGCATTGTAGCCAATACCAACATCATTATTTTAAGCGATGAAGTATATGAACATTTAATTTTCGACAATCTGTTGCACCAAAGCATTTTACGATATCCCGATTTATTGGAAAGAAGTTTTGTATGTTTTTCGTTTGGCAAAACTTATCATTGTACTGGTTGGAAATTGGGTTATTGTATTAGCTCACCTGCTTTAATGCAAGAGTTTAGAAAAGTGCATCAGTTTAATTGTTTTAGTTGCGATAGTGCTAAACAAGTTGCACTAGCAGAATATCTACAAAACGAAACTGCTTATTTAGAACTTGGTAACCAAATACAAGCCAAGAGAGATTATTTTAGAACCCTCATGAAAGCAACTCCTTTTTCCTGCATACCTAGCCATGGCAGCTATTTTGAATGTTACAGTTATGCTGGATTAAGTGAAATGAGCGATAAAGATTTTGCTATACATCTTACCAAAAACTATGGTGTTGCTACAATACCAGTATCAGCATTTTATAAAAACGGTGATGATAATAAAGTCATTCGTTTTTGTTTTGCCAAGCAAGAAAGTACATTAGAAAAAGCAGTGGAACAATTGAGTAAATTTCAATAATTAAAAAGGGCTGCTTTGCAGCAACCCTTTTATATATCCAAATCCAAAGTTTAAACCTAATAGCTGCTACGTTAATCATTCAGCTATAACTATGTTTAGTTAATAAAAACTTCTACTTCTTCTTCCTCGTCCTCCTGGGCAAGAAACATCAGTATCTCTGCTACCAAACCTAAAGCCTACTTTTAAAAACAAAGACATATAATAATCTTTATTGGTGGCATCGCCTCTTTCTTTTCCAACAAAATCGGTTACTGGTCTGTTGTTTACCAATGCTCTTTTAAACATCATTTGTTGTGCAATAGGTACTTGTTCTTTAGGTAAATATTTTGCAAAAAGTGTAGGATCAATGTAAGTAGTGCTTACATCATCTACATAATCGGTAAAAGTGTAACGTTGCATCAACTCTCCACCAACATACCATTGATCATTTATAAAGTATTTAATACCAAAACCAAATGGCATTTGAAAGGCAACATTAGCATATTCTTTTCTGTTGGGGTACTCACTCATGCCTTGTCCTTCTAAACGTAAAGGCTTTAAATCTACCCAAGTTTTTTTGCCATTGGCTTCCTCATAAATACCTTGTGGGTTAAAATGAAAAGCACCAATACCAATGGTAAAATACGGTCGTAATTTATTATTGAAAAAGCTTTCTTCTTGTACAAAATAACTAAAAGGATACACTTCGGCAGCAATATTTACTTCTGTAATATCGCTTCTAAAACCAAGGTTTCTATTTTTTCGATTAATTTCAACTGACCCTCTTTGAGCAATTACGCTGTCAAAACCTGCTACTCTACCTCTGTTAAAACTACCTCTAAACCCTAACCATGAGTTGGGGTAATAAGAAACATTTAAACCATAGAAAATATTAGCGGTAGAGGGATTTACATCTTTGACAAATAAAGTTCCAGCCCCTTTTCCTCCACCAACATCACCTAAGAAAACAGTAGGACCAACATTGAGATCAAACTCCCATTGGCGTTCACTTCTAATAAATTTGGTAGAATAAATTTGTGCTTGTGTAGTTTGAGCAAGCAATACAATTGTACTGCAAATTGCCCAACGCATCATTTGCGTTTTGAATTTGGCATTCATAGAATCTGATATTGGATATGTGGTTTTAAAAACAGCTAATCAATGTTTAAAAATTGACTGCCGTAGATATATAACGACGTTCTTTGTAATGTATTATAAATGAAGGCGAAATTTTTTAATCTTTTTTTAAAATACGTATTAGTACCAACACATTGATAGTAATTATACTGTATTGATTGATAAATAGTAGTACAAAAGCTCAATGGCTGCCTGATGGAAACGAATACCCCCATGCTTTGCATGGAGTAGCAGTGAACAGCAGGAACAATTGTTGAAGAAATGAACATTGGCTTAAAGCCCCAAATGAAAAGAATTCTAAGAATTGAGTTGGTTTAACGATTACTTTATCCATTCATCCTTAGCATTGAACAAAAGGCTAGGGTTTTCGTTTATCTTAGCTCATTCAAATTATTTACTCATTGCTTAGATTAGCATCAATGTATACAAAAATTTTAACAGCCTTTACCCTACTATTTTTATTTTCTTGTAAAGGAAAAAAAGAAGACATCGGCCAACAAAAACCAGCCAATTTACCCACAGCAGTAGATGTTATTTTGGCTTCTACCCAAGGCGTTAGCAATAGCATTGAAGTAAGCGGTTCTGCGATTGCCAATGAAATGGTACAAATTTTACCTGAAATAAGCGGACGATTAACCTACTT
Organism: Asaia bogorensis; assembly: GCA_943371535.1. Taxonomy (GTDB): domain Bacteria; phylum Bacteroidota; class Bacteroidia; order Chitinophagales; family Chitinophagaceae; genus UBA1930. The sequence continues at coordinate 109,968 of CALRVE020000008.1, forward strand.
AAATGTACCCGATGGTGCCAACATTACTGCAGGTACAATTTTAGCAAAAATTAATGATGCCGAATTGCAAGCTCAACTCAATAAAAGTAAAGTACAATTAGAGTTAGCTACTAAAACCGAAGAACGTTTTAAAAAACTATTGAATGCAAATGGCATTAATCAAGCCGATTATGACGCTGCACTAAATACAGTTAATAATATTAAAGCCGATATTGAATTACTAAAAGCACAAATAGATAAAACTATTATTAAAGCTCCTTTTAGTGGTGTATTAGGATTAAGACAAACAAGCCCAGGTGCTTATGTTACCCCTCAAACACCTATTGCTACTTTACAACAAATTAATAAAGTAAAAATAGATTTTACTGTTCCAGAAATGTATGCCAGTATTATTAAAAAAGGTTTATCGGTACAAGTAAGTGCCAATAATAGTGAAATGCGTAGAGCAACAGTAATTGCAACAGAGCCAGAAATTAATGCCTCTACCAGAAACTTAAAAGTAAGAGCCACTTTAGAAAGTGGCGTAATTAACCCAGGTACTTTTGTAAAAGTTTTGATTGCCACAAGTGGAACAATAAAAAATATTGTAGTGCCCACCAACTCAATTATACCAGACGCTACATCTAAAAAAGTAATAGTAGTAAAAAATGGTAAAGGCAAATTTGTACCTGTTGAAACTGGTTTACGAACTGCAGGTGGTATTGAAGTAACCAAGGGATTAAACATTGGCGATTCAGTTATTGTTACTGGTGTTTTATTTGTTCGCCCCAATAGTGCAGTTAAAGTTAGAAGTGTAAAACAGTTAGAAGAAGTAACAAAAGAAAATCAATAAAAAATCCATATTCGCTAAACTCATTTCATTGTAATGAATATTTCAGAGTTATCGTTAAAACGCCCAGTATTAGCTACTGTAATGAACATTTTAATTGTTCTTTTTGGTGCTGTGGGATACACTTTTTTAGCAGTAAGAGAATATCCAGCTATTGATCCTCCTATTATTAATGTGAGTACTTCTTACGCAGGTGCTAATAGTGATATTATTGAAACACAAATTACCGAGCCCATTGAAAAAGCAGTGAATGGAATTCCTGGTATTAGAGCCATCACTTCTCAAAGTCAAGTAGGTAGAAGTAGTGTTACAGTTGAATTTAATGTGGGAGAAAATTTAGAAGCTGCTGCTAACGATGTAAGAGATAAAGTAGGGCAAGCTGTTAGAAATTTACCTCAAGATGTAGATGCTCCTCCTGTTGTAAGTAAAAGCGATGCCAATAGCGATTTTATTATTTTAATGGCTATTCAAAGTAGTACCAAAGGTTTGTTAGAGTTGAGCGATTATGCCGAAAATGTATTGGTAGAAAAATTACAAACCATACCTGAGGTAAGTAATGTGAATATTTTTGGACAGAAAAAACCCAGCATGCGTATTTGGAACGATGCTGATAAAATGAATGCTTATGGAATAACTTTTGCCGATATTAGAACTGCTCTTAACAGAGAAAATGTTGAAATACCATCGGGTAAAATTTATGGTAACAATACAGAAGTAACCATTAGAGCATTGGGCAGATTAACTACTGAAAAAGAATTTCAAGATTTAATTTTAAAGCAAGATGCAACAGGCATCGTTCGTTTAAGCGATGTTGCTAAAGTAGAAGTTGGACCAGAAAGTGATGAATACAGTTGGCGTTTAAATGGTGTACCTGCTGTTGGTTTAGCTATTATACCACAACCTGGTGCCAACTATATAAAAATTGCTGATGAATTTTATAAAAGAATTGAAGACATTAAAAAATCGCAAAAAGGCGATTTTATTTTAACACCATTAATAGATAGTACCAAAAATGTTAGAAGAAGTATTGAAGAAGTTGAAGAAACTTTGCTTATTTCTTTCAGCCTAGTGGTACTGGTAATTTTTGCTTTTTTTAGAAATATTTTAATTGCTATTCGTCCGTTAATTGATATTCCAATTTCATTGGTTGCCACTTTTTTCATTATGTACATTGCTGGGTTTAGTGTTAATGTATTAACCTTATTAGGTATTGTATTAGCAACAGGTTTAGTAGTAGACGACGGAATTGTGGTTACAGAAAATATTTTTAGAAAACTAGAACAAGGCTTACCCATACGCAAAGCAGCATTAGATGGTAGTAAAGAAATTTTCTTTGCGGTAATTTCTACTTCTATCACTCTAGCAGTGGTGTTTTTACCATTAATATTTTTACAAGGTTTTGTGGGTAGTTTGTTTAGAGAGTTTGGTATTGTAGTAGCTGCTGCAGTGTTAATTTCTGCTTTTGTTTCGCTCACCATAACACCTGTTTTAAATGTGGTGCTGAATAGGAAAAAGCCTGGGCATGGCAAGTTTTACGACATGACAGAACCTTTTTTCAAAGGCATGGAAAATGGATACAAAAAAATGTTAGCTGGCTTTCTAAAAGTACGTTGGGTTGCAGGAGTTATATTAGTAGGCTGTATTGTAATAATAGTTGTACTATTCAATAATTTACAATCAGAATTAGCTCCCTTAGAAGATAAAAGTAGTGTACGTTTTCAAATGTCGGGTCCCGAAGGTTCTAGTTATCAATACATGGTAGATGCAGGTGAAAAACTTACCAACTTTTTAAGCGATAGTGTACCAGAAAAAGATTTTGTGTTTGCTGCTGTACCGGGTTTTGGTGGCACCAATATTAACTCAGGTATTGCACGTATAAAATTGGTTGAACCTAACGAAAGAACAAAAACGCAAAGTGAAATTGCAAGAGAGTTAGGCAAAAAATTAAGTCGCTTTAATGAAATACGTGTTTTTCCAATTGAAGAACAAACCATATCTGTAGGTTTAGGAAGTAGAGGATCTTTACCAGTACAGTTTATTTTACAAAACTTAGATTTTGAAAAATTAAAATCAGTTATTCCAAAATTTTTAGACGAAGCCAGAAAAGATTCTACCTTTCAAAACGTAGATGTAAACCTCAAGTTCAACAAACCCGAATTACAAATTACTATAGATAGAATTAAAGCCAAAGATTTGGGCTTAAGCATTACAGATGTTGCCGATGTTATTCAAAGTGCATTTAGTGGAAGAAGATTGGCTTACTATATTAACAACGGAAAGCAATATCAAGTAATTGCACAAGTTGAGTATAAAGATAGACAAGCACCTAAAGACATTTCCAACTTATATGTTCGTAATAGCCGAGGAGAAAATATTCTATTAACTGCTGTTACAACGATGGTAGAAAATTCAAATCCACCAACACTATACCATTACAATCGATTTAAGGCTGCAACTATTTCAGCGTCATTAGCAGAGGGTAAAACCATTGGCGATGGAGTAAAAGCCATGCAAAAAATAGGCGATAAATTGTTAGACGAAAGTTTTCAAACTGCACTAAGTGGCCCTTCGAGAGATTTTGCTGAAAGTAGTAGCAATATAACCTTTGCTGTTGGGTTAGCTTTATTATTAATTTATTTAGTATTGGCTGCACAGTTCGAAAGTTTTAGAGATCCCCTTACCATTTTGTTTACAGTACCATTGGCCTTTGCAGGGGCATTGTTAAGCTTGTATTTGTTTGATCAAACGATTAATATATTTTCTCAAATTGGTATGATTATGCTCATTGGCTTGGTAACCAAAAACGGTATTTTAATTGTAGAATTTGCCAATCAAAAAAGAGAATTCGGCTTGCCTAAAAAACAAGCTGTGCTTGAAGCTGCACAACAAAGGTTAAGGCCTATTTTAATGACAAGCCTTGCAACTGCATTGGGTGCATTGCCTATTGCAATGAGCTTTGGTGCAGCAAGTACAAGCCGTATTCCGTTGGGTATTGTAATTGTTGGGGGGATTTTATTTTCACTCATTCTTACGTTGTTTGTTATACCTGCTGTGTACACTTATATAAGTGGAAAACATGAAGCAAAAAAAACCAATATAACCGAGTAAGAGTTGACGAATAAATGAATTGATGGATAAACGAATTTTAAAAGCTATACCACAGAGGTTAAGAGAAACAGAGATTGCACTGAGAAAATAAAACACCATGTAACTCTTGAAATCTTAAACTTAGTGATAAAAAGTAACAACAGAGTTTTAGTGAAAAAGAATTAACATGAAAAAATTAAAAATTATCTCTGTGTAACTCCATCACTCTGTGGCTCAGTGGTAAAAAATAGTTGTTGAATTAAAAAATTTCGAGCAGAAAAAGCATTTTGAGATTTCATAAATAAACTCAGTGAAAACTCTGTTGCCCCTTTGCTCTGCGGTAAATAAAAGAACATGAAAAAATTAGTATTTCTATTTATACTTTTCGGTAGTAACACATTTGCTCAAACGCTCAGCTTACAAGAAGCTGTAAACATTGCATTAAAAAATAGTTTAGATATTCAAATTGCAAAAAACAATGTTGATATAAATACCATCAACAATCATATTGGTATTGCAGGAGGTTTACCAACAGTTACAGTAACTGCAAGCGACCAAGAAAGTTTGGTAAACATCAATCAAAAATTAAATACTGGTTTAGAACTATCTAGAAACGGAGCAACTAGTAATAACCTAAATGCCAATGTTTCTGGTAGTATGTTATTGTACAATGGTTATAGAGTTGTTGCTACCAAAAAAAGATTAGAGCAACTACAAGAACAAAGTGAACAATTATTAAATGCACAAATACAAAATACCATAGCTGCTGTAATGGTAAAATATTACGATGTTGTTAGGCAACAAGGCTATATAAAAACCTTACAACAAAGTATTGAGCTAACGAAGCAACAATTGAAGTTGGTAGAAGTAAGACAAAATCTTGGATTAGCCAATAATGCCGATTTATTTCAAACACAAATTGCCTTAAATACTCGTTTGCAAGATTTACAAGCACAACAATTAATTGTGTCTCAAACTAAAACAGATTTACTGAGCTTGCTTAACTTAAAACCAGATTCATTAATTAATATCAACGATACCATTGTAACCTCAAAAGATATAAAGCTAGTAGATGTTTTAGCAGGTATTGAGCAGAATCCTCAAATTATTTCTTTAAGCCAACAAATAAAAATTAGTGAGCTGGTAGAAAAAGAAACCGCAGCATTAAGAGCTCCATCTTTACGTACTAATGCAGGTGTAAATTATGGCAGAAACCAAGCCAATGGTGGTCAGTTATTGCTTAACCAAACATTTGGTCCTTTTGTAAATATTGGACTATCAGTTCCATTATACAATGGTGGTGCCATTAAACGACAAGAAAAAACTGCTAACATCAACACCCAAAATGCAAAACTCCAAAAGCAAAATACACTATTAGATTTTCAAGCAATTACAGTACGTACTTACCAAAGTTATATTTCCAATTTAGAACAGTCGGTAACACAAGAAAATACCTATAAAATTTCAGCTCAGTTGGTAAGTTTAGTTTTGCAACGGTATCAATTGGCACAAGCAACAATTTTAGAATTAACCGAGGCTCAAAGAAGTTTTGAAGATGCTGGTTATCGTCTTACCAATTTATTATACAATGCAAAAATTGCAGAAATAGAACTAAAAAGATTAAGTGGTAAATTGGGCTTTTAGTGGTACGATTTAATCTTTTTAAGAATTGCAAGCCAACCTCCGTCAACTGAAAAAAACGAAAGAGGCTATTATTACAATCGGCAACCAAATATTTACAAGTAAGTTTGCCCAATATTGCAACAGTTAGTTATGGTTTCGAATATTGGTTGGCAAGTTTTGCAGTATATGCACTAACACATTAAATTAAGTTTCATGTTTTTATTAACCGATTCTACAGTCAATAAAATAAATGGCGATTCAGGATTTTATATTATGGCTTGGTTGCCAATTGTACTTATTATTGTATTTGCTCTACGAGGCATTTTTCGCAAGAAAGAGAATGAATGAATTTGCTCAATCTAACCATTTGAATATTTAACCCAATCAATATGGATGAATTAGCTCACTTGTTTATAAAGGGAATGCAAAACACTACTTGGTATGAATATGTAGGAGTGTTTGCTGGAATTGCTAGTGTATGGTTTAGCAGAAAAGAACATATTTTGGTGTATCCCGTAGGGCTAATCAATACCATTATTTTCATTTACATTAGTTATAAATATCACTTATTGGGTGAAGCAAGTGTAAATTTTTATTACACCATTATGAGTATTTATGGTTGGTGGTTATGGACCAGAAAAGATGCCATAAAACATGAAACCATTTTACATATTAGCTTCAGCAATAGCAAAGAATGGATACAGCAATGGGCATTTTTTACAATTATATTCATTGTTTATTTTACTGCATTGAGTATAGCAAAAAATTATTTTTTTGAAGGCGTAATTCCTGCTGCCGATGCATTTGCAACTGCAACTGCATTTACCGGCATGTGGTTAATGGCAAAGAAAAAAGTAGAAAGTTGGTACTGGTGGATTGCTACCAACCTTGTCTCTATACCCTTATACTTTGCAAAAACATTGGTATTTACCAGTGTACAATATGTAGTATTATTAATTATGGCAATTGCAGGCTTAATTGCTTGGAAAAATAAAGTAAAGAAGAAAAACTACTTTGAATCAACGGCACAAAATTGCACAACGTAAAAAATCAGTGCAGCTCTCTTGCTCTGTTGATCTGTGATTAAATATTTCACACCAAGCAACACCTTTGCTCAGTTACGCTGGTTACAAACTAATTTTTTTCAATAATTTCTATTAAAAAAGCCTCTACAGCTCTTCTGATATTGCTAGCTGCTGTTTGATGACTATTCACCAATACAGAAAAAACAAGCTCTTTACCACTATTGGTGGTAATAAAACCACTCAATGCTACATGATTACTCAGTGTGCCTGTTTTGGCATAAATTTTACCTGCATAGTTTTTATAATATCCACTTAAAGTACCTGTATTGCCTGTAGGAAAAATGGCGGTAATTCTATTCCAACTTATTTCTTTTTTCATTTTATTGAGCACCCAAACAAAATCTATTGGAGTCATTAAATTATATCTGCTTAAACCACTACCATCAACCCAACGTGGTTTATGGGGCATATCGGCAAAATCGGTTTTTAATAAACTATCAATCATTTGAGCATCGTTCATTACGCCCAATTTTGCTTGACTTACCATGAGCAATGTTTGTTCGGCAAAAAAATTATCGCTTCTATGCATCATAGGTTTTAACATAGAATCGGTTGGTTGAGAAAATAGTTTTTTCCAATTGGCTTGACTCACCGTTTCAACATCTAAATAATTAATGGTGGTTTTTAAACTATCTTCTAATAGGGCAACAGACAAAGCTTCTGAAGTAATAAAAGGAATTTCTGTATCACTAAATTTTCGATTGCTATTATTTAATTGAAACGAATTATCAGTAAAATTTCTGTCGATTGAAAAATTGCCTGATTGTAAGTTTCCATACAATGTAAGTGAATCTTTAAAAAATTTGGGTACAATTTGTAACTGATTTCCCTTCTTTAAAAAGTTAACCACATTGCCATAAACGGGAGCAGCAGAACGTTCGGCCATGTAACCTGCATCAAAATCGTTCCAAGCCCATCCATTGCCCCAACGAGTATCTTTCCAGTTGGATTTTACTACAGTGATGTTTTTATTTTTTTGTAAAAAATTAGCAACAGGATGTTGTTTATAATCT